>JADGEB010000042.1 GCA_016744595.1 Desulfuromusa sp. | reverse complement strand
GTTGATAGGCCGGGTGTGTAAGTGCAGTAATGCATTCAGCTTACCGGTACTAATTGACCGTGAGGCTTGACCATAAATAGTTTTTTAATAGGGAAGGGGGAGGTTCTCCTCCCCCGACCCCCTTAAAAGTTATCGTGAGAGTGTCTAGAATGATTATGGAAATCAGTCATAAGCGATTAGAAAACCAGTTTTACGGTTTTCGGTGGCTATAGCGTAGGGGTCACACCTGTTCTCATCCCGAACACAGAAGTTAAGTCCTACCGCGCCGATGATACTGCATGGGAGACTGTGTGGGAAAGTAGGTCGCTGCCGAAATTATTTGAAAAACCCCATTCTGAATTAATCAGGATGGGGTTTTTTGTTTTTGGACACAGAATATATTTGAAAATACGTATTTTATGTAGGTTCGATTTGATAACCTTTTATTTTTCTGTGAAGGTTTGATCGTTCTAAACCAATTTCTTCTGCGGTTTTCGACACATTCCAATTATTTTTAATGAGCTTTTTAATCAGAAATTGTTTTTCGAACATTTCTTTTGCTTCTCGGTATGAGTCTGGTAAATCTTGTGTCTCAATATTTTTTGGTTCGCCATTTTGATTCCTTTGATTAATTCCAAGGGGCAGATCGGAGAGATTGATAACCTTTCCTGGGGTCATGATGACTAACCGTTCTATCAAATTTTTCAATTCTCTAACATTTCCCGGCCAATCGTAAGACATTAATGTATTTAGAGCCTCTTCGGAGATTGTTTTTATCTCTCGACTTTCTTTTCCACAGAAATAACTTAAGAAATGCTTACAAAGGCGAGGAATGTCGTCTTTTCGCTTGCGCAGAGCAGGTACTTGAAAAGGGAGGACATTAAGACGGAAAAAAAGATCTTCTCTGAATTCACCTGCTTTTATTTCTTCTTGTAGGTTTTTATTCGTTGCAGCAATGACACGGACATCAACCTCAATAGTTCTATTGCCTCCGACGCGATCAAATTTATGTTCCTGTAGTATGCGCAATATTTTTGCTTGGGTTTTCAAGCTCATATCACCAATTTCATCGAGAAAAAGAGTTCCTCCGTTTGCTTGATCAAATTTACCTTTTCGTGCAGAAGTTGCCCCAGTAAACGCACCTTTCTCATGTCCAAAAAGTTCTGATTCAATAAGCTCTTCAGGTATCGCTGCACAGTTTACCTCTATAAAAGGCTTTTCTTCTCGGGTTGACTGTTGATGAATTGCTCGTGCTACAAGTTCTTTTCCTGTACCATTTTCTCCGGTAATTAAGACCCAACCTGAGCTAGGTGCTGCCATTTTTATTTGTTGCTTCAGGTCATCTATTGCCATACTGTTTCCAATCATCTGGTAGTCATGACCAATTTTTTCTTTCAGTGCTTTGTTCTCAGCAACGAGTTGGCCAATTTTCATGGCATTTTGGATTGATAACAATACTTTTTCTAGCGATAGAGGCTTTTCAATAAAGTCGAAGGCCCCTAAACGTGTTGCTTTGACTGCGGTTTCTATTGAGCCATGCCCACTCATCATAATGACTAATTGATGAGGACGTATCTGTTTTATTTTTTTTAGTGTTTTCAGGCCATCTATCCCAGACATCCATATGTCAAGTAAGACCAAATCTGGATCCTCTGTTTGAATTAAGGACAGACATTCTTCACCCGATTCTGCAAAGCAGGACCGAAATCCTTCATCTTCAAGTATTCCTTCAAGGCTTTGGCGGATACTATCTTCATCATCAACGATGAGAATATTTTTCATCTGATTTTTCCTTATCTGACATTAGCAGCAGGTAGTTCAATTATAAAAAGTGAACCTTTTGGGCTATTATCTCTTACACGAATATAGCCATTATGGTCGGCAACGATTGTTGATACGATAGCCAAGCCCAGTCCCGTACCAGTTTTCTTTGTCGAAAAGTAGGGTTCAAATAACCTTGCTTTATCTTCTGCGGGTATTCCACAGCCCGAGTCTGCAATTGTTAAGGTAATGATTTGCAGTTCATGGTTGTAGACGGATTCGAGTTTAATTGTTCCTGATTCAGTGATAGCGGCAATAGAATTTTCAAGAAGGTTGATTATAACTCTCTTTATTTGTTCCCGATCAAAAGTTGTATTTGGTAAATGCGGATCTAGGGAATGTTGAAACAATACATTCTTATGCGCTTCTCTATACAATGTTAGAGATTCATTAATGACTTCATTCAGGTTGTTCTCACTAGGTTTAGTTGCAGGCATACGTGCAAAACTGGAAAATTCATTAACCAGATTTTTTAATTCATCAACTTGATCACTGATCATCTTGGTACAATCATCGAAGACATGGTCATCTGCTTCAAAGTGCTTTAAATAACGTCTTCGAAGGCGTTGCGCTGACAGTTGGATGGGGGTCAAAGGATTCTTGATCTCGTGAGCAATTCGTCTTGCAACTTCTCTCCATGCTGCCATACGCTGTGCTTTGTACAGTTGAGTCAGGTCATCAAAGACTACGACAGTCCCTAAAAAGTTATTTTGTTTATCTCGTAAGGTCGTTAAATTAAGCATCAGAGTATATTTGTCATTACCAATAGGAACTGTCAGTTGCTGCCGTACGGTTCCCCGCTCTGAATAGAAGAGCTCCTTTAAGAGGTCCATGATTTGGGGCATATAACTGTTGGGAATGACGTCACGAAAGTCTTTGCCGAGCATTTTATCAGCATTAAAATGGAGGAGATTCTCAGCAGATTTATTGATGGTTGTAAGATGTCCTGATCTATCAATAGATATAACTCCGGCAGTGACATTTGCGAGGACTATTTCCATGTAGTCTCTACGACGATCTAGCTCAAGATTTGAATTCTGAAGTTCTTGATTTGCAGTAATAACTTCAATGCGGCCTTGACGTAAATCTGCTGTCATTTTGTTAAAGGCACTGACCAATGTGCCTATTTCATCAGTACTGCGAGTTCTGAGTTGGATGTCTAAATCACCAGAGGCAACTTTAGTCGTTGCAGTTGCCAGTTCTTGGATTGGAACAGTAATGCCACTGGCTAAGTGGAACCCAAACCAGGTTGCTAGAAAAATAATGATTAATGCAATGAGCAGTAGAACGATAACGTAGCTTTGTTGAATTTGACCCTTTATTGACTTGGTGAGTTTGTATTGATCAACGGAGGAAGCGATCTCTTTCATTTTATTAATCAAGGAGTAGGGGACGTAGTAATTAACGACAACAACTCCAACGATATCTTTTTGATTCCAGTTGGATTGGACAGGGACAATTCCGCGAATTAAATCCGCTTGTCCAACTGGGGTGATTTGAGAAAAGCGTATCCCTTGTAATCCCTCTCGTACTGGATCAGAGCTTGCGGTTGTAATTTCAATGATGGGGAGTTTTGGATTGGCAACTCTGACCAACTCTTCATTCGTAGATGAAAAAACCTCAACGATTCCTAAGTTGTACTCCTCTTGTTTTTCTTTTATTAGCTGTTTTAGTTGCGGTAGGTTTTCTTCGTTTAAAAATTTTCCTTCTTTGATGCGGTTACTTAATTGATCTGCATAATAAAGGGCATTTGCTTCTGAATTCCGATAGTACGTTTGTGCAACATCCAATGATTCATCCAGGGCTTTTTCTACCTGAGTATTGAACCAGTTATCAATACTGCTGCTGATAAAACCTGCCGAGACAAAAAATAACAGCATTGTGGGAATCAACGACAGCGCAATAAATGCTCCGACAAGTTTACTACGAAGCTTTGCCCCAGGGACTCCACGGCGTCGTTCTAAAATTAATTTGAAAATATTCCGAAAAATAAGAAATAGAAACAGGAGTACCAAAAGGATATTCAGGTTAATAACTGCAAGAGCAATGATACTGTTGCTGATTGGGAGCTGAGACGTTAGTTCGACTAGGCGATTTTCCAGTTGAGGGATTAATAGCAACAGAAGAATGGCAAAAAATATCAAAATCCATTCACGTCGTTTGCGACGTGGTTTTTTTAGATCTTGTGGTTCTGATGGGTCCGTTGTCATGCAGCATCCTGTTAAACAGCATAAAAAGAAGATATGATTCTATTGAATGCTGAAGAACAAAACAAGCGTGATAGGTGGATTTATGACTTTTTTAGGTTAATTGGTTGATTGGGGCTTATTAGGTCGTAATGGTTCTCTTTTTGTATTCAAAAAAACAGGCTCTTGTAAATTTCAGACAAGAACCTGTTGTGTTTTGGAGCCGCTGATCGGAGTTGAACCGACTACCTGATCATTACGAGTGAACTGCTCTACCAAATGAGCTACAGCGGCATATGACTAAAGAAACACCACGAATTTGATCGTGATGAATGAATTGTTTCTTCGTATTTAGCTACACTATGTTCCGCTCTAAAATTATATCGAGAGGATCTGTTTAAATAGTTAAATGCGATAGTAAGCAGTAGGTTCCATTATTAGTGATATTGTTAAAAGTAATATCTAGATTAATCCCCTTGCAGAGGCGCGCATTATGTCCCGATCATTTTTACTTGTCAATAGCACTGCTGGTTGCTGATACAGGAAGTTTAAGGGAAAGATTGCCTCTGCTACTTGACACCAATCTGCATTTTCCCTTAAGCTTTTATTAGTAATAATTCTTACTTAAGAAGTGAGCCTATGATAGTGACGATCAAACATCAGCTAAATGAATTTCAGCATGCGTGTAGGGCGAAAGATTTACGTGTGACTCCCCAGCGCATAGAAATTTTTAAAGAACTTGCTGAAGCGACTGATCATCCTACTGCTGAAAAATTGCATCAACGTCTGGTTGAGCGAATGCCCACATTGTCTCTTGATACTGTTTATCGAACCCTTGGGACTTTTTCTGAAATGGGGTTGATTAATAAGGTCGAAACCACTGAAAGTCAGGCTCATTTTGAGGTGTCTTGTACTCAGCATCACCATCTCGTCTGTGAGCGCTGTAAACGAATTATCGATTTCATGTGGCAGCAAGTTGATGATGCTGACCTCCCTGAAGAAACTAAATTTTTGGGGAACTTCAATAGAAGGAATGTTGTCGTATACGGAATATGTAAAAACTGTTTGCAATAAAAAAAAATTTGCGATATTAATAAGAATAATTCCTATCAAGGAAGTATTCGAAAGAGATGCGATGTTGATTATGGGTGATATGATTTATTTAGAATTTGAAGGCGACATAAATATGGATATTTTTAAGCAAGTCAGAGAAGAAGTAGGTCACCTTTTAACGCTTAATATAGTCAAGGAGGATAGAAGATGAGTGAACATGGAAAATGTCCGGTAACAGGCCGAACCAGTAAGCAGGTTGCTGGTGGTGGTACATCAAATCGTGATTGGTGGCCAAACCAGTTAAGGCTAAATATTCTCCACCAGAATTCGGCGGTTTCAAACCCAACGGAGGATGGATTTAATTATATTGAGGAGTTCAAAACTCTTGACCTCATGGCTTTGAAGCAAGATCTTTATACGTTAATGACCGATTCTCAAGATTGGTGGCCGGCTGATTATGGTCACTATGGAGGATTCTTCATACGGATGGCGTGGCACAGTGCAGGAACTTACCGCACTGGAGATGGTCGTGGTGGTGCCTCTTCGGGGTCGCAGCGCTTTGCACCTCTTAATAGCTGGCCCGACAACGTCAACCTTGACAAGGCTCGTCGTTTGCTTTGGCCGATCAAGCAAAAGTATGGCAAAAAAATATCTTGGGCCGACCTGATGATTCTCGCAGGGAACTGCGCTTTGGAGTCAATGGGGTTTAAAACGTTTGGCTTCGGCGGCGGACGCGAAGATATTTGGGAGCCAGAAGAGGATATTTATTGGGGGGCTGAAGATGAGTGGCTAGGAGACAATCGCTACAGCGGTGATCGAGAGCTGGATAATCCTCTTGCTGCTGTACAGATGGGTTTAATCTATGTCAATCCGGAAGGGCCAAATGGCGAACCAGATGCCGTTGCATCAGGTCTGGACGTTCGTGAAACTTTCGCTCGCATGGCGATGAATGACGAAGAGACCGTAGCTCTGGTTGCTGGCGGGCACACCTTCGGTAAATGTCACGGTGCCGGTGATGCTGCTCTCGTTGGCCCGGATCCGGAAGCTGCTGGCATAGAAGAACAGGGTCTTGGCTGGGCCAGCCGTTTTGGTAGCGGTAAGGGGGATGACACAATCAGTAGTGGTATTGAGGGGGCGTGGAACCCAACTCCGACAAAATGGGATATGGGTTATTTTAATACTTTGTTCGGTTATGACTGGAATCTGGTTAAAAGCCCATCTGGAGCTATTCAATGGGTTCCTTCTGATCCAGCTGCGGCAACTGCTGTTCCGGGTGCTCACGATGCGTCTAAACGACAGCCGCCAATTATGACAACTGCTGATATGTCATTGAGGATGGATCCGATTTACAAGCCTATCGCAAAGCGTTTCCATGAGAATCCGGAAGAGTTTGCTGATGCCTTTGCCCGAGCATGGTTCAAGTTGACGCATCGTGATATGGGGCCACGATCATGTTATTTCGGTGCTGAGGTTCCTGAGGAAGACCTTATTTGGCAAGATCCGGTTCCTGCCGTCAATCATGAATTGATCGATGAACATGATATTGTTGTTCTCAAAGGCAAGGTTCTCGCTTCAGGGTTGACTGTTTCCCAACTGGTTGCAACCGCTTGGGCCTCTGCGTCGACTTTCCGTGGCTCTGACAGGCGTGGGGGAGCAAATGGTGCACGTATTCGTCTTGCTCCGCAGAAAGATTGGAAAGTGAATCAGCCAGAACAACTTGATACTGTGCTGAAAGCGCTTGAAGTTATCCAAAATGATTTTAATGGACAGTCAGGTGAAAAGAAAGTCTCGCTTGCAGATCTGATCGTTTTGGGTGGGTGTGCAGGAATTGAGCTGGCAGCTAAAAATGCCGGTCAGGATGTAAAAGTTTCCTTCACTCCAGGGCGGACAGATTCATTACAGGAACAAACTGATATAGAATCATTCAAGGTACTTGAACCGGTTGCAGATGGTTTCCGTAACTATCTAAAATCTAAGTATAGTGTTTCGGCAGAAGAGATGTTGGTTGATCGGGCACAATTACTGACATTGACCGCACCAGAAATGACAGTTCTTGTTGGTGGTCTGCGGGTTTTGAATGCCAACTTCGGCCAGTCTCAGAATGGTGTATTGACTGTGCGCCCTGGAGCTCTCAGTAATGATTTTTTCGTCAATCTACTCGACATGGGTACAACTTGGAAAACGGCTTCTGATGATGATGACGTCTTTGAGGGACGTGATCGTATAACGAGTGAACTCAAGTGGACTGGTACTCGTGCTGATCTTGTTTTTGGTTCAAATTCTCAACTTCGAGCCATTGCGGAAGTTTATGCTTGTGATGATTCACAAAAGCAATTTTTGAATGATTTTATCGCAGCATGGGATAAAGTAATGAACCTTGATCGTTTTGACCTTGTCTGATTTTGACAAATGATTGCTTATGAATGTCAAAACACAGCTCTATATCGATAGGGCTGCGAAGTAAAAAGGGATTGACATTGATGAAGTATAGGGCTAATTAAGCCACATTAGTAACCGGAGAATGAATAGCCGCCTCTTTATAAAGAGGCGGCTATTCATATGTTCATGAGACATAATAAGGAGGAACAATAATGGCTAGTATCAAAGGAACTGAGACAGAGAAAAATTTATTGAAATCATTTGCTGGAGAATCTCAGGCAAGAACTCGCTACACTTATTTTGCTAGTATTGCAAAAAAAGAGGGTTATGTTCAGATTGCCGATATTTTTGAAGAAACGGCAAATCAGGAGAAGGAACACGCAAAACGTTTTTTCAAATTTCTGGAAGGTGGTGACCTTGAGATAACGGCAATGTATCCTGCTGGAAAGATGGGCACCACTACTGAAAATCTTTTAGCCGCAGCTACAGGCGAAAATGAAGAACATACGATTCTCTATCCAGCTTTTGCTGGTATTGCAACAAGAGAGGGATTTCCTGAGATTGCAGCGGCTTGGAATGCTATTTCTGTTGCAGAAAGACAGCATGAAAAACGCTATCGTGATTTGTTGGCAAATATTGAGAACGGAAAAGCTTTTAAGCGCGAAGAAACTGTGACCTGGCGTTGCCGTAACTGTGGCTATTTGCACACAGGGGACGAGGCTCCCGATCAGTGCCCAGCCTGTATTCATCCTAAGGCTCACTTTGAGATTTTAGGTGAAAATTGGTAGTTATTAGGTGATTTTTCAAATAAAAGGTCTCTCAGCTTGTTTTGGGAGGCCTTTTATTTTATCAAAAGCACGGTATTGTTCAGGGACAAAATGCCGTGCCAAGATCTATGATGCTGGTGAAGATTGTATTGACATTGACAACATTTAATTTATAATAACTCATTGTGTTTCTTTGTCTTCTAGGTAGGTAGAGGGGGATCCCTATTGATGCAGATCATATCTAAATATACTGAATACTTCAGTCTCTTTCCCAAAATAATCACCGCTTTTAGTCTTATATGCAGCTTTATGGCGACTCCAGTTGTTGCAAAAGGCCTCATGGAAATGTCACTAGAAGAGTTGATGACTCTACAGGTGACATCGGCAGCAAAAGCACCAACCAGTTTGTTGAAAACATCAGCTGCCATCTATGTCATTACCCAGGAAGATATTCGCCGTTCGGGGGCAAACAGTATCCCTGAGTTATTAAAAATGGTGCCGGGAATGAATGTTGCGCAGCTCGATTCAAATCGCTGGGCAATCAGTGCACGTGGATTTAGTGGTCAATTTGCTAACAAACTTTTAGTTATGATAGATGGTCGCAGTGTGTATACGCCATTTTTTTCCGGGGTGTTATGGGATGTACAAGATTTGATCCTGGCAGAAATTGATCGTATTGAAGTTATTCGTGGGCCAGGAGCTGCTCTCTGGGGGGCAAATGCAGTCAATGGCATTATTAATATCATTACCCGTTCTGTTAAGGAGACTGTTGGGGCGCAGGTAACGGCCTGGGTTGGTACTGAAGAACGAGCCGGTCTCAGTTTGATGCAGAGTTCAGAGCTTGGCACCAACAGTTATTTACGTTTGACGGCTAAGGGGTTTGTCCGTGATGACAGCCGATTGAACGGAGCTGATGCAAATGACGATATGTCCATGGGACGGATCGGTTTCCGCTGGGATTATACCGGTTATAACTGGATTGGAAAAACCACTGGAAGTTTTTATCAGGGGCAGGATGGCGCAAATTATGACCGCATCAGCCATGAAGGCAACTATCATCATTTTGTCAACGATGATACAGAGGTCGTTGGTGGCCATATACTAACCAGCTGGTCACGACAGTTAAGTAATAAGTCGAAACTGTCGTTTCAATTATATTTTGACGATAGTCATCGTGAGGAATTTCCATACGATGAGGATTTGCAGGTTGTGGATGCTGAATTTCAGCATAATTATGAGTTTACTCCTGGGCATAAATTGACTTGGGGAGGCAATATACGGACTTATTTTGATGATTTGACTGCTCATACACATATTTTTATCGATCCACCCAGCGATCAGTACAGTCTATACAGTGTTTTTGTTCAGGATGACTATCCGCTGCTGAACAATTTGATTCTTACTTTGGGTAGTAAATTTGAGCACAATGATTTTACCGGTTGGGAAGTTCAACCGAACGGTCGATTATTGTGGGAGGTCTCCGAGACGGTTTCTCTGTGGGGAGCAGTCTCCCGTGCAGTTCGAACTCCAGCACGCTATGAAGCAACCGGGCAGATTGTTGTCGCGCTTTATCCTCCCGGGCATGAATTAAATTCGACATCGATACCTGCAATTTATAATTTCAGAGGGTCTGATGATTTTAAAGCAGAAGAGTTAACTGCCTATGAATTTGGCTTGAGATCCCTTCTGGATGAGGATTTTAGTATCGATATCTCAATCTTCTACAATGATTATAATAAATTGAGAACCGGAACTGACCCGGAATCAACGATTATAGTAGACGAGTTTGGTGCTTACATTGAGCTTGTTGGAACGGCAAATAACGACCTTGAAGGAGAAACTTACGGGCTGGAAGCCGCCATCGAGTGGCAGCTCACCGATGATTGGAAGTTAGTCGGTTCATACAGTTACATGGAGATGGATTTTGATTTTGCTGGCCAGTTGGAAGCTTTTTTAAACAGCTTTTACGCACGTCACCAAGGCTCGTTACAGTCACGTTTAAACTTACCGCATAACATTGAAACTGATTTGTGGCTGACTTATACCGATGAGATTGCGATTCAGAACCAATCAGAAATTTGGGATCTTAGTGTGCGCCTTGGTTGGCAACCAACACCGCAATGGCAACTGGAGCTTATTGGCCAAAACTTGCTGCATGACCATAGTAAACAACTGACTTCAGAAATCATCAGTATGATGTCTTCAGAGATTGAGCGTGGTGTGTTTCTCAGGGGTAGTTATAAATTTTGATGACAAGGAAACAACTATATAAGTTTTTGTTGGTTCTTCTTTTTGTGGGATTTCCGCTCTATGTAACAGCCGGAGATACTTACGATGAACACGAGCTCAAAGCGGCCATAACCTATAATGTTATGAAATTTGTAAAATGGCCTGATGGGACTTTTGTTGGTGCAAAAGAACCGTTAGTTATTTGTGTCATGGGAAATGATGCGACGGCTTTTGGTTTTGCATCACTGGATGGGCGATTACTAGGGAAAAGACCGATCAAGGTTCAATACTTGAATTCGTATGATACTTGCCAAGATGGGCATGTATTGTACCTCTCTCGCTTTAGAGGTCATCATTTGGATGAGGTTTTGACCTCGCTGCAGCAAGCACCAGTCCTAACGGTCAGTGATCTGGAAAGCTTTGCCAGTCGGGGGGGGATGATTAATCTGGTAAAAATTAAAAAAAATATTCGGTTTGCCATAAACCTTGATGCTTCAATGGCAGCTAAATTGAAAATTAGTTCTAAACTTCACCCTCTCGCGATTGAAGTGATCAGGAGTGGGGGCTGAGATGAAGAAGCTGTTCGATAAATTATCCCTACGGGGGAAATTGACATTTATTATTACTCTGACCAGTTGTCTGGTTCTCGTTTTGACCTTCATTGCTATTATTGCGCTGCAATGGATGTCGCTGCGTAATGATTTGCTTCAGGATACTCAGGTTTTAAGTCGGGGAATCGGTGAAAACTGTGCAGCTGCCATGATTTTCAATGATCAGCAAGCGGCAGCTCTGGCGCTGGAACCTTTGTCGTCGACCCCTCATATTGTTGGGGCGAGACTGTTCAATAAGAAACAGGAGATTTTTGCCGAGTTTTATCAAGATTTGGCGAGAGATTCCAGTATTGATCAGCTGAGTGCTGCAATAATCTTGCGTCAAGGCCACACCTTTTCCTCCACTTATCTGGATGTCTTTGAACCGGTTATTTATGAGGGAGAGACACTTGGCCAATTAATGATTCGGGTTGATCTTGCTAAGGTAAACAACGTCCTGATTCACTATGGTTGGGTCGGTCTTACGGTATTTTTTATTTATTCATTATTGGCCTTCTTGTTGGCCAATAGCTTTCAACGGTTAATCTCAGAACCTATAAAGTCTCTGGCACTGTCTATGCGGACCATTTCTCAGGAGAAGAATTATTCACACCGCGTTCAAAAGTGCAGTCAAGATGAGCTGGGAAGTCTATTCGATAGCTTTAATGACATGCTTTCTGAAATAGAAATTCGAGACCAAGAATTGTTAAACAGTAAAGTTCATCTTGAGCATCAAGCACATCACGATCCCCTGACTAAACTCGCAAATCGACTCCTCTTCCATGCTCGACTAGAGCATTCTTTAGCTCGAGCCAAGCGGATGAAATCCCGATTGGCGGTCTTGTATATTGATCTGGATCGATTTAAGAATATTAATGATTCTCTCGGCCATGACTTTGGGGACAAAGTTCTTTGTGCTGTATCTGAACGGATGACATCCTTGGTCAGAGAGGCAGATACTTTAGCCAGGCTTGGGGGTGATGAATTTGTTATTATTTTAGAGCAATTGAGACGAAACGATGATGTTGGTCGTTACGTAGAAAAATTGCTCAGAGAATTGGCTCAAACGATTAAAATCTCTGATCAGAAGTTGCATCTAACCGCTAGTATCGGGATCAGCCTTTATCCTGACAATGCTGATGATGTTGACAGTTTGATGCAAACAGCTGATATCGCGATGTATCAGGCCAAGAATAAGGGAAGTAACCTTTATCAATTTTATTCTGCAGATATGAATAGCAATACACGTGAATCTCTGTTACTTGAAAATCAACTCCGTAGTGCGTTGAAAAATAAGCAACTGACTTTGCATTACCAGCCACAAATTGAGTTGAAGACTGGCAATTTAATAGGTTTTGAAGCTCTAATTCGTTGGAATCATCCTGAATTAGGACTTGTTTCTCCCCTTGATTTTGTCCCTTTGGCAGAAGCGAGTGGTTTGATCGTTCCGATTGGTGAATGGGTTTTATATACGGCTTGTAAGCAGATGAAAAAAATACAGGAGCAATGGCAGTTACCACTCAGAATGGCAGTCAATATTTCACCACGACAGTTTCTTCATCCCTCATTGGTACAAACCGTTGCCGAGGTTCTTTATCGTACCAAGCTAAAGCCAGGTTCTCTGGAACTTGAAATTACCGAGAGTATGGTCATGGGAAATGTTGAACAGTCAATTGGCAAAATGAATGAATTTAATAAAATGGGTGTTGAGTTGGCCATTGATGACTTTGGTACCGGATACTCATCTCTTGAATATTTGAAAAAATTCCCTATTTCCAAGTTGAAGATCGACCAATCTTTTGTTCGAGAGTTAGGGGTTGATGCCAATGACACTGCTATTGTCAATTCAGTCATTGCCCTGAGTAAAAGTATGGGACTGGAAGTTATTGCCGAAGGGATAGAGACAATTGAACAGTTGGACCTTCTGAAAGAAGAGGGCTGTGATCAGGGGCAAGGGTATTTATTTAGTAAACCACTACCTAAGGCTGCTCTACCATCCTTATTGGATTCTTTCCTTGTTACTGATCCAGAAGCTCTTTCCAGGATGATGCAAAACAACAATGGGTACTAAGCTTCAATCATCTTTTTCCAAAAAATGAGCCAAGGACGCCACGGATGATCTGTCGACCGAGTTGACTACCGATAGAGCGGGCAGCACTTTTAATCATTGCTTCCGCTGCACTTTGGCGCCCAGTGCCTCTTGATTTGGTTTTAGCCACTCTCTTTTGCTCTTTTTCTGCTTCTAGTCGGGTCTGCTCTGCCTGTTGATCTTTGGCCAACTCCTCTGCTTTTTTCTGTAATAATTCATATGCTGATTTGCGATCAACGGATTGATTATAGCGGTTGCCAATCGGTGAGCGTTGCATTTGTGTTGCTCGTATATCTGATGCAAGAGGGCCCATTTGACTTTCGGGGGGGGAAATGAGGACACGCTCAACGGGTGTCGGAGCCCCTTTTTCGTCTAGAACCGAAATTAAAGCTTCTCCAATACCTAGCTGAGTAACAACTTCTTTCGTGTCAAATGCGAGGTTAGCACGGAATGAATCAGCGACGGCTTTCACGGTCTTTCGGTCTTTTGCGGTAAAAGCACGCAGGGCATGTTCAATTTTCATCCCCAATTGTCCGAGGATATCTTCAGGAATATCAAGGGGGCTTTGAGTGATGAAATAAATACCGACACCTTTAGAGCGGATCAGTCGGACAACCTGTTCAATCTTATCCAATAGACTTTTGGGGGCGCCGTTGAACAGAAGGTGAGCTTCATCGAAAAAGAGCACTAACTTGGGGCGGTCTGAATCACCGACTTCCGGTAATTGTTCAAATAGTTCTGCTAGTAACCATAGTAGGAAAGCAGCATAGACGCGAGGCGAACGATGAATCAGGGTGCTGGCGTCAAGCAGGCTGATGACCCCCCGGCCAGAAAAATCGCAGTGCATGAGATCTGCCAATTGTAAGGCAGGTTCGCCAAAGAAAAGATCCGCCCCCTGTTCTTCCAAAACCAGCAGGCGGCGTTGAATTGCACCGATACTGGCAGAAGATATATTTCCATATTCATTGCGGGTTTCTGCAGCATTTTTTCCCATCCAGAGGAGCAATGATCGCAGGTCTTTGAGGTCAAGCAGCAACATCCCTTCATCATCAGCAATTTCGAAGGCGGCATATAGAATTCCACTCTGGGCTTCGTTGAGCTCTAAAAGATTTGCCAACAGAAGTGGTCCCATTTCTGAGATTGTTGTCCGGATTGGATGTCCCTGATCATTGTCGATACTCCAAAACAGGGTAGGACAGGGCTGTAATTGATAGTTTGGTAAAGGGATCTGTGCCAATCTTTCATCAATTTTTGGATGGCTTTTTCCCGAAGTCGCCAGTCCGGATAAATCGCCTTTGATGTCGGCAGCAAAAACCGGCACGCCAAGTTTTGAAAACCCCTCTGCAAGAACTTGCAAAGTGACAGTTTTACCCGTTCCGGTGGCTCCGGCTATCAAACCGTGCCGGTTGCTCATTTTACCCAGTTGTTGGATTAATTTACCCTGGCTTGCCCCAAGGTTAAGAGCAGGAATTGACATGATTCCCTCCAGTTTCTTAAAAGTAGTTTTCTCTGATGGTTTTAGTCCATCATCAAAAAATTTCTTGTTTCAGTTTTAAAAATTCTTCACGAGTAATCAATTCATCATCCAACATTCGACTCAATTTGGATAGCTCTCTGATCTGGATTGACTCTGATGATTCCAGTTGTTTCACTTCTGTTTCAGTATCAGTCTGAATCAATTTGAGGCTGTCGTCTTTATGCCCTAGCCGCATCGTTGCCATTCCACCCATCAAGCTGATTTCAAGGGTACGATCAGTGAATGCAGGGTTAGACATGAGGTCGCTTAGTTTTTGTTTGTGTTGTTTGAAGTAGTGATAAAAATAGTAGCTCGATGCACCGATCAGGGCTATTCCAACAATCAGAATCAGCCAGCGAAAATCGTAGATTCCTTTGATCAGAACAACGGTGAAACCTAGCCCAAGTATCAGCAGGATATGCAGAACCAACACTAGATAGCCAAGAACGACACCGCTGAAAACACTCTTGTTTTGTTCATCATTCAGTTTCACTATTCTATATATCCTTGTATTCACAGATTCAAATATAAGTTGTAGGCCAAAGATAGCACAGCTGTTAAGAATGATAAAATATATCTGTGTTGCGTGGGAGAATTTTGCCGCAATTGGTTTTTTATTCCCTTAACCTTCTGTTACAATTGGTCACTGGAATAAATGAATGATTTAGGCAGAAAGTGGAAATATTATTATGGATGTCCTGGGGATAGATATTGGTGGAAGTCATATCAAGGGGGCAGTTGTTTCGGTTGAAACTGGTTTGGTTGTTTCTGAACATTTGCAGGTAGAGACTCCTCGGCCAGCAACACCACAAACAATTATTGAGGCAACTTGTAAATTGGTCGGGTTGTTTGGCTGGCACGGTCTCATTGGGTGTGGTTTTCCTGCCGTTATTCAAGCCGGTGTGGCAAAAACAGCTGCAAATATTGATACTAGTTGGATTGGTGTTGATGTCCAAAGTCGTTTACAAAGCAAAGTGGGGTGCTCTAGTTTTGTCATCAATGATGCCGATGCTGCCGGACTGGCAGAAATGAAATTTGGTGGAGGGCGGGGACGAACTGGTACTGACTTGGTACTAACCTTGGGAACCGGGATTGGATCAGCACTGTTTTCTCAAGGAAAGTTGATTCCTAATTTGGAATTGGGTTGTCTCCCTCTCAACGGAGCTCCCGCGGAACACTATGCTGCGGCGGCAGTGCGAACCAGAGAAAATTTAAGTTGGCCATCTTGGGCACAGCGATTGAACTTGTTCTTAGCACATGTTGAGCGGTTGTTTTCTCCGGAACTTATCATTGTTGGTGGTGGGGTGAGTTGTGAGCATGAAAAGTTTTTCCCCCATATTGAAACTCAGGCAGAGTTGCTTCCAGCAGGTTATTTCAATCAGGCCGGAATTGTTGGTGCTGCTTGCTTTGCCGCCGGGGAATATCACGATTGAGACATTTGTTTTCTTAGTTCTTGATTGATTGCTTTACCGTCCAAGAGCCCCTGATCGTAGAGTAACTTCCCCCAGGTTTGCATGCCGCTGTTAACCTGATTATAGATGGTTAAAGGCTCTTCTTTTAACAGCAGGGTCAGGATTAACTCTTTCCGGTTCATTCCTCGCTTACGCCAGTTTCCGATCTGGTTTGCCGTAACAGAAAAATATTGGCCTAACTGTAGATCAACAATATGATCAGCTAGCTGCTCCGGGTTACTGCTTTGTTGCCAATAATTTTCTCCCAGATGTTCTTGTGAGAGTTGTAGTTCTTTGAATACATCTCTCCAGCGTTTGGTGTGCTGATATGCCTCAGAGACTTTGTTTATGTCCTTCTGACTGCGTGCTGCAACGTCAAAAAGAATCCACAAATGAGAGCCACTTGTCCCTGACATTTTTGCTTTAACTAAGGCACTCTTGTCGATTCCATAGATCAGTGAGATAAAAGAATTTTGCGTGGTTGCCAGAAAATATGGGTCAGCTGCTGCGGTCTCCCGGTGATTGAAGGTGCGATCCTGGAAACAGTGACAGTTGATGGTCGACTCTGCAGCGGATAAGGTTGGAATCAACAGTAGCAGTAGGGAAAAAAAGGTTTTCATAGGTAATATCTCCATTCTCACAAGGAGATACTAGCATGGTTCAGTTGGGAATAATTTGATCCGTATCAAAAAGATATGGTGGTTAAGTCTCTATCCTTTCAATAAGTCTTTCCAGATAGCGTGATTTTATCTGTTTGCTGGCCATGACCTGTTTGATTGGTGGCAAGCGTAAAATGACTCCAAATAGTGCCGCCAGAGCGCGATGACTGAAGAGAGCCTGATTGTCAAAAATCAGGTTTTGAAGCTTTCCGCGCTCAATTGCCATAACGACAGCACGATGGACGCCGTTGAGAGGAGTCAGAACTCGTTCGGAGCGTAATTTGAGTTTAATGGCTTCTTCCGGACAGGCGCGGGCACAAAGACCACAGCCAAGGCAGCGGTCTTCAAATAAGGTGGCCTGCTTTCGGGTTGGCTTTTTGGGATCATTTGCTGAGGAAAGGGCTATCGCTTCTACCGGACAAACATTAACGCATCGGCTACAGCCAGTACAATTCTGTTGCTCAATTTCGGGGATAAAGTTGGTCGTGTGGACTGGGTTTAAAATAGTAAAACGCCGGGCGGCAATCATTGCTTCGCAGCAACATCCGCAGCAATTGCAGATAAAATTAACTTCTTGCCGGACATTTTCCCCGAACTGAACCAGGTTATGATCATAGGCTTGCTGTAATAAATCCAGGCATTCTGCGCTATCAATCTGACGAGCATGCCCATGCTTAGTCAGTGATGCCGCAGAGCTGTTGAAGGTCATACAGATATCCATAGGTGCATCGCATGCCTTGTCCAGATGATACATTTTATGGCGACAATAACAGGAACCAATGCCGATATGTGAAGCTGTTTTTATGACTTCTGTGGCGCGCTCATAATCGAGGACATGCAGGGCATCTTCGTTGGTCAATATTGGTTCGTGTATAAATGTCCTCCCTAATTGTGTCCCTCCACGTCCCATCAGCTCACGAATAAAGTCTTCTTCCACATTCATGTATTGATAGAAAAGTTCACTGAGAACTTTCTGGTCGATATCGCCCCGCGTACGCATCAATGAAAACTCAAAAAAACCGGCCATCGGAGGTGGTAGAACATAGACTGATTCGCCCTCTCTATCCAGATCGACCAAAATAGCCCGGCTTGACAGCTCTTCAAGAATCTTGCGGGTTTTGGTCATGTTGAGTTTCCAGATTTGACTCGCTTTTTGTGCATTGAAAGGTTTGATCGGTAACTGGGCGACTAGCTCAGCTTCTTTTTCACTGAAAAGTATGGCGAGGATGTTGTAGAGCAATTGTGATGATGGTGCCCCTTGTGGATAACGGTTGAGGCGATCAGCAAGGTGAGAATAGCTGTTTTTCAAAGTGTGATGAGCCATATCTTCCTCAAAGTTAAAAACTGAAATACTGAGACAGGGCAATAGACGTTTTATTAATCTTACGACTTTCGGGTGAAAAATCAACAAAGCTAAAAAACGGAACGGATATATTTATGTGTCAGGCTTGTGCAGGAGTGAGCATAGGTGCAAAAATGGACATTATGAATGGTGAAAAAAATAAATATTTTGTGTGGCTGTTAGGTTGCACGTTTCTGCTTTGTTGTTTTTTCGGGGTTGGATTTTATTTGTCTTCTGCTTCAGGTGGGGATGAGCTTGCTTCTGTCTTGGCTAAAGTGAATACCGCTTATGCTGGTCAAGGCGATATTGTCGCTCGACCCGAGATTGATCTTCAGTTTCCCGAGTCAACAGAAATTGCTCTGTTTGCACTCGGCTGATTTTGGGGAATTGACTCTCAGTTCGGGAGTATTCAGGGTGTTTATCGCACCAGTGCTGGTTATGCCGGGGGGGCAGAGCTTGATCCCAGTTACAGGAAGATGAAGGATTATAGTGAAACAGTTCTGATTGAATTTAATCCTCGTGAAGTGTCCTATCTGCAATTGTTGGAGGTGTTCTGGAACAGTCATGATCCAACCTATGAGGTCTTCAGTCGCCAGTACCGAAATGCAATCTTCTATGTGACTGGTGAACAGCGAATACAAGCAGAACAATCACGTGAACTGCTCGCAACGGCCAAGCAACAACATATTTATACTGCGATTGAAGAAGTGGGTGAATTCTATCCAGCCGAAGGTTATCACCAAAAATATTATTTGCGTAACCTGGACAAGTTGATGACTGAATTTGAGAAGATATACCCGGATGATGGGCAGTTTGTTGCATCAACAGCAGCCGCAAAGATTAATGGTTATCTTGGTTGTCATGGTAAACCCGAAAACTTGAAAAAAGAGGTTGGTCTGTTTGGATTGTCTTTGGCAGCACAGAAATACTTAGTTGCACATGTCTCTACAAGGTGCAGCCGTTTTGAGGGGATGACCTGCCCCGCACCCAAAAGGGAGTAGGGCAGGTCAAGGAGATTTTATTTAGGCTCAACTGGCAGGCCCGCTTTTTTCCAGCCGCGATACCCTTTAAGTAACGCACGTACACGGGGAAACCCATTTTCCATCAACGTCAGTGCCACACTGGCACTGGTACCTTCGCTCGGTCAAGTACAGTAGGTAACCATCTCTGCATCAGGCGGAACTCTCTTTTTCAATTCTTGTAGCTCATCATTAGAGGTAACTCTGATTGCCCCAGGTATTTTGTCTGTGGCTCGTTGCCACTGACTTGCACTGCGGGTGTCAATAACAATGACTGTTTTGTCGCTGGCTTGTAAATCTTGAAGTTCCGCGATGGTGATTCTTGGAACATCAGCGGGGCGCTTGGGAATATCGGCAGCCACGGCAGAGCTGATCAATATAAGGAAAAGAAACGCCATCAGTGAAAAATGTAGGGGTTTTATGGTTCGCATTGCTATATCTCCTTTGTTGAGTTTTCTCATTGTAGCATAGATTAAATCTTGCCGTAGTGAAGTGCTGGAGATTTGTTGATGGTGGTGTGATTTGTCTTGGTTACAGCATTTTGGAATGCTGAATTGCTATAATTATCATTAAAATAATTTTTTATTGTAATTTTCATGAAATATGCTAATTTCTTCCTTAATTTAAAACCATCTAGAATTATTGCAATATATTTGATGAATTGTTTTTTTGGAGGACAGCGTTTGTCATAAAGAACCCATCTGAAAAAAATATTTGTAAAAACAAATTAAATTTATATTTCGTGTCTTTTTGACCTTTAACTCTTTTTTAACCTATATTCAGGGGAGTCATATGAAGTTAAATTGTATTGTGAAGTTATGTTTGTCGTTAATTCTAGTTTGTCTTTTTACCACAATAGGGTTTTGCGCTAGTAGCTATGATCGCGAGTTGATCGTACAGGATAAAACTCGTGCCATGCAGGTCGAGTCTGTTTTCAAGGAGTTGATGGCTGCCTATGAAGACGAGGATGCGCGAACTTTTCTTGATTATGTTTCTGATGATCGTTTTCGGCAAGACTACATCACTTTTACCGATGCCCTCTATAGCGATTTTCGCAACTACGAAATCCACCAGGTTGAGTACTGGATTGATCGGGTTGTGCCGGATAACGTGAAACAGTTTCTTTATGTGCAGTGGGAAAAGCGTTACGAAAATCTTGATGATGGTCGCCAGACCACTCAAAAAGGTTTTTCTCGTTTTCTTTTTGACGAAGTTGATGGTGATTACTTGCTGATTGAATTGGCTGGAAACCATTTGTTTGGCGGCAGTCTTCAAGAATGGGTTGAGGAAGTACCACCGATTTCAGGACAGGAAGCAACTGTGGTTGCTCAGGAAGAGGGGGACGTTTGTGATTCAACCCATTTGAATTTGTGTGATGGGTCAAATTGTTCATCTAATGGTGGGTACTGGGATGGCAGCACGTGCACGACTCCTCCGGCAGGAGCCCCAGATCTTGAGTTTACGAATATTTTCCAAACTTCAATGGAGATCTCTTTTCAGGTCATCAATACTGGTACTGCTGCTAGCGTAGCTACCGGATTTTCAGGCGCATCGGGGGAAATTCCTCCATTAAGTCCTGGGCAAACAACCCCTTTAAGTTACAGCACTTCAATTATTGCGATCACTGGCGCACCTGTTAATGGTCAGGTCGTCATTGACCCTGATTATTTCACTAATGATAGTGATCGCAGCAATAATACATTGAACTATTAGGTGGGAGCCATAATGTTTTTAACGAAATTAATAACTCTATTGTGTAGTTTGTCCATTATTTTCTCTGGATCTCTTTTTGCGGCCGATGATTCTAGTTGGCAAATCCGCGGTCGTTCGGAAACCATGTTGGAATGGCAGGATGTCAGTGGTAATTCAGGAAGTTCCCTTGATGAAGGAACCACCTGGCGGCAGGAGCTGAGTGTTGCTCTGCAAAAAAAACTTGAAAAAGGGCAGGTTGGTCTCGATTTACGTGGGCGTGCAACCAACAATGAACAGGTCGATAACCGTAAGGCTCGTTTGATGTATCTGCGTGGTTTTTATCGCACCGATGCTCTCCATCTTGAGGTGGGTGATATTGCAGCCTCTTACAATCCTATGGTTCTTAGTACCAGCGCTAAGGGTGCAAAGGTAGCTTATCGGGTTGGTAGCCGTGATGAAGGCTGGGATTTCAGCCTGATTGGTGGTTTGCAGAAGCCTTCTTGGGAGCAGCTCTATAATTCATCGCAGGATGAATCGGTTGATCGTTATGTTGCTGGTGGTGACGTAACCTGGAAACATGCACCCGCTCAGTCAATTGGTGCCACAGTTTCTTATATTAAAGATGATTCTGCAACACTGGAAGATGGAGATACTCTGACGTCTGAGGCTGCAGAAGCAAAAACTGCCGGGGTGGAATGGGATTGGCGATTTAATCGTTATGTTTCACTACGGGGTGAAGCAGCCTTTTCTCAGAATGATCTGAATACCAGTGATCTTCTGGATGATGAGGATGCTGGTGCAATCCGCATCAAGTTTTATACCAAGCCAATTCCTCGTGCATTAAGAATGAATTTTTTGTATGAGCGCTTTGACACTGATTTTAAACCCGTTATTGCCAGTGCAACGGCTGATCGTGAGCGCTTTGAAAATGATACGGAGTGGATGATCAACCGTGAATTCAAAGCACGTCTGACTCTGAAGCACAGTCGTGATAATCTCGATGGTGCACTTGGAGACACTTTGGTTACACGCGATGCCGTTCTTTATCTGACCTATCGGCCTGATTGGATGAAGCGTGGTGACCTTGGTCTGCGTATGCAGGCTAAGAGAAGTTCCGGACGCGGCAGTAATCAGAATATGCACATTATTGACGCTGATTTCACTAACCGGCCGAAAAGCGGTTGGCGCTATGGCGCTGGGGTGATGTACACGTTAATCGATGATAATGCCACTGGCGCAGAGGATCAGCAGATCAGCACCTTGCGCGGCACTCTCGGGTGGAAAAAGCGTCTAGCTGATGATCATATGGTGCGTGCCACAGTTACGCTAGATGGAAATTACATCGATAAGAATAGCGGAGATCAAACGGCATTGGGAGGCCGCGTTGATATTGGATACGATGCTGGGAATCTCTGGTCGATGGACTTGTTTGCCTCGACAAAGAATAACGATAATGATGTAACGGCAGACACCCAATATATCACCTACCAGTTCCGTACCGATTATCATCCTGGATCGGATCGGTCGAAGTCGATTCGCTTAAGTGCGGAGCGGCGCGAATATGACTCTGATGCCACGACAACGGATCAGAATTATCAGGAACATCTCGTCAAACTCGCTTACCTGTTTACATTTTAAGTTATGAAATGTGGCCGCTCATTATCCTGGCTGGATAGTGAGCGGCTTTTGCGTTCAAGGGTTTAAATAATGATGAAGCAAAGCGCTGTTCGCCTTCTTGTCACTCTTTTCTGGTTATTTGTTGCTATCTCACCTGCTCAAGCTTACTACGATGGATCAGATTTAGGTTATCTTGATTATGTGACCGTTAATGGGCAGGAATTTGATAATTTTGATGAACGGCAGATTGTTTTTTACCCGGAAGACTTGCGTAATGGGATGGTGATCATTAAGGGATTGTTGGAAAGTGAACGAAAACACATCCCTGTCAATGAGTTGCAAGTTCAGATCACCATGGATGGCGGTCAAACTTGGGAAACAGCCAAAGGTGATAGCCGTTGGAAATATCAATTTTCACCTGAGCTAGAGCGACCATACGATTTTTCAATTCGGGTGGTGAGGCGTAATCAAGGGATTGAAATATTTGATGATTCCCCACTTGGATCATACGTCGCAGATACCGGAACAGCATATCATCTTGGTGAATTTTTGCTGACGACGGCGGCCGTTGCGGTTGAAAATAAACTGACTGGAGAGGCAACCTTGGCTCTTGGTTGGCTTGCTCAATTCGTTCCTGACAATCTAAAAAAACCGGGGACTGATGAGCTCATTCTTCAAATTGCCGATTTAGAGGTTGAGGGGAGCAAAATTATTAATGGTTCGGTTGTTTTCGAACCCGATTTCAACTTCAGTTATGCCGGGGCAAGTTTGGCACTAACCCGTTTGACTTTCACAAAAGACGGAGCTTCGGCCTCCGGTTCAATTGTTCCCCCTCCGCTGGTTTTGCCTTCTCCGCCCGAAATGAGATTTTCCGCTCTCAGTTTTTCACCCACAGACATTAACACCACTTTGCCACTGGTGGCAGCAGATGATCCTGTTCAGAATTTTGAGATTATTCCCGGTGTCTATGGGGTGAGTTTAGCGCTTGATGAATTGTCTGTAAAAATTAATACCGCAAATGATATCCCGATCCGTCTTGCCAATCTTGATGGTTCAATTCTTCTCGGCAGCGGTTACGGTGGAATTTCAATCCCTCATTTGCAATTGCTTGAAAACCAACTGCTGTCCTATGGGACCCAAGCAATGGCAGATGTGACTGCTACAGCGCAAACGACAGGGGAAGAGGCCGCTGGTGCTGCGCAGAATGCTGTTAGTCGGATCACCATACCAAATACCGATTTCAGCCTCAGTGATCTGGGTGGATTGATCAGTTTGGCAAATAAATCAGTTTCATTGTCGGGGACGTTTAATTTTCCTGCCGAATTTGGTGGCGGTTCAGTTTCGTTGCCGGCTGATAAACCACTCACTTTATCGCGCCAAGGTCTTTCAACGGAAAGTGAAATTGTTTTTGATCTCGGAACTCCCCCAACATTTAACCTGTCGGGTTTTCCAACATCGCTCACTGCGCTGGCTTTGAATTTGAGCCGCAATATCCCTTCCGGCTCTCTTGCCGGTGGTGTGACCCTTGAGAACTTTGGTGGTGTTGTCCTTGATATCGAAGCGCAGATTGACCAGTCGGGACTGTCCAGTTTTACCATGGCCGCTATTGATGAAGGAACGACGCGAACTTTGGATGTCGGAACCTTTGCTCAGTTAAGCCTCAGCAGAGTAGAATTGAGTTATGAAGGCTCTGAATTTTTAGTTGATCTTGATGGCTCCATTACTCCGACAAACGATCTTCTCTCTTCGGTTTATGGCATTGGAGAACAATTGGCTTTCACCGGTTTATCCATCAGTCGCGATGCAATTGCACTCGCCTCTGATCTGGAAGGCTGGCACGCTATCAGTGGTGCAAGTGCCGGATTTGAAGGAGCAGCCGTCCAACTCAAAGAATATGGCATTGGTGTCGAAAACAATCTTTTCTGGGTTGGTCTTAAAGGTCTGGCCTCCTACGGCGGCAGTAGTGCAACAGCGACTGCGCGTATCTTCCATGACGGAACAACCAGTATCGATGGCATTGACCTTTCCAACCTCTATTTTGCTTTGGGTGATTTTTTCCTCAAGGTGAAGGGTGATGCTATTGGTGAAGCGGGTGCTATCGCCAATAACACCATTGGTGCCATTGGCGGATTGCCTCAGGTGCTGATCGATTCTCTACCGACCGGTGTGTTGAATGATGCTCAGGAGTTGGTGGTTCAGCTCAATGGTTTCCAGGTTGATGTGGCAAATAGATCGGTCTCTCTTGGTTCTATCGGCTATATCCCTTCGACACCTTTTAATGTGACTTTGGGGCCGGTGACATTAACCTTTGCCGGAATCACCTTTACAACCTCCAGTGCATCTATTGATGGCTCCATCAATCTCGATGGGCTCGGTTTGCCTATCAGTGATATTCCTTTTGCGGATCTTTATCTCGGGTCTGCTGGTTTTGCCGGAGATATTGACCTCATCGGCGGTGTGGGAACAAGAACATTCACGATTATTGAGGGTGAGACTGGGTTCAGCCTGAAGCTAGATACTTTATCAGTCAATGTTGATACGCGTAAAAGTCTAGCGTCTATGGTCAGTCTGAAGACATTTGACGGTTCGTTGCTGTTTGGTTCCACCTATAATGATTTAGAAATTCCAGATCTTAAATTACTGGCCGACAACGCGATCGCGTGGGGTAAGAATACTGCAACGGATGCTCAGGCATCTCTTGCG
>JADGEB010000041.1 GCA_016744595.1 Desulfuromusa sp. | reverse complement strand
GGTCTGCATCACGTAACTCCCGCAGGGGACCAAGTAAGGAGAAAGTAAAATGGCAGAAGGCACAGTTAAATGGTTTAATGATTCTAAGGGGTTTGGTTTTATCGAGCAGGATAACGGCCCAGACGTTTTCGCACACTTTTCAGCAATTACTGGCGAAGGTTTCAAATCTTTGTCTGAAGGTGCACGCGTTAGCTTTGATGTTGTTGACGGTCAAAAAGGCCCTCAAGCAGCAAACATTGTCCGGCTCTAAAATATATTAGTTATTTAAATTTTAGATTTAAAAGCTCCATGGGTAACCATGGAGCTTTTTTTGTTTCAGAAAGAGTGTTGCGGGGTTATAATCTCTCTAGTCAGACCTTTTAGCACGATCCGCAGTAGATAACTTTTATATTTATATTGAAAGGATCAGATAATGCCATATGTTGAACTTAATATAACTACGGGTGCGACGAAAGAGCAAAAGGCGCAACTCGTCGAAGGAATTACCGATTTGTTGGTTAAAGTTCTTGATAAAAATCCATCTTCGACTCAAGTTGTCATTAAAGAATTTGAGACTGACAGTTGGGGCATTTCTGGCCGATCAGTCAAGAGACTACGCGAAGAAGGGACAACCGCAAATATCTCTAAAAAATAAAATTTCGAGAGATCGTGCGTAGGCTTATCTTGTGAGTTTGATAGACCTTTATCCGTTGTCAAAGTACTAATTCCCTTCGGTTCAGAAACATTCCTTTTAAATAATGATATGAAATAGAGCCTTTTGTTGGCTCTTTTTTCTTTGGTAGTCATGTTTTCAGGCGTTCCATGAACGACTATTAAACCAATAGTTATCTCGATAATAACGGCTTTTAATTGTTTTTTAGCGCAGACATTGTATTATCAAAAGAGGGAAAGAAAAAAAGCTTTACATTTAACAATCCATATATATAATAAAAACAATATTTCGTGGTACATGCTTTTAAAAATTGCAGATAAGGGGTAAAAACATGGCAAATTACGATTATGACATTTTGACTATTGGGGTTGGTCCGGCAGGAATGGTTGTTTCAGCTATGGGTACTGCAATGGGTTTAAAGGTCTGTGCTATTGAGAAAAATAAACTTGGTGGCGAGTGTATGAACGTTGGGTGTATTCCAAGTAAAGCTTTACTCCGGATGGCTAAAACACGCCACACAGTAACCAAGTTTTCTGATTTTGATTTGACAGAGATGCCATTACCCCAAGTTCAAAATCCATTTCCTCAGATTCAGGAAAAGCTGAACTTTATTAACGAGAAAAAATATGCAGTCAAATTTGAGAAGGTTGATAAAATAGTTCGTCAGGGGGCAGCCAGTTTTGTTGATTCTCATACTGTTGCAGTTGGGGAACGTAAAATTACAGCTAAGCGGATTTTTATCTGTACAGGAACAAGACCCTCAATGCCGCCAATCCCTGGTCTGGACACTGTCGAAAATGTTCTAACTAACGAAAATTTGTTTAATCTGGAATCAGTTCCAGAGAGTATGTTGATTATTGGTGGCGGAGCAATCGGGTCAGAGATGGCACAGGCTTTTTCCCGCTTAGGCTGTAAAGCAACCATTGTTCAAATGGATCCACATTTATTGCCTTTTGCCGGTAAATTTGCAGGAGAAGCTCTTGAGGACACTTTTCGAAAAGAGGGAATAGAGGTTTATAACAGTCGCTCTATCAGTCAGGTAGAAGGAAAAGATGGCCGGGTAATTTTGAAAACTAAAGAGGGTGAAACTCTTGAAGCAGAACGCCTTTTAATGGCTGCGGGCAGGGTTCCTACTCTTGACGGTTTGAATCTTGAAAACGCTGGCGTTAATTATACTCCTAAGGGGATTCCGGTGAACGGCAATCTGGAAACCAATGTGAATCATATTTATGCGGTAGGTGATTGTAATAGTAATTACCTGTTTTCCCATGCGGCCATGCATCAAGGGATGATCGCTTTGATGAATATCATGCGACCCTGGCCTTTCAAAAAGGATTTTCGCAAATATGTTGTTCCATGGACGGTTTTTACCGAACCTCAGGTTTCTATGGTTGGAATGCAGGAAGCAGAGCTGATTGCGGCCGGTATTAAGTATGACGTTATTGAGGCGAAGCATGCTGACTACGGCGCTGCAATTGCAGAGCAGGTGACTACCGGATCAGTTCGGGTTCTCGCCAGTAAAATGGGTAAAATTTACGGTGTTTCAGTTATCGGTGAAGGTTCTGCGGAAATGATTAACGAGTGGGCACTGGCAATCCAGAAGAAAATTCGTCTTGCCGATATCATGTTATTGCAGCATTCTTTCCCGAGCATGTCATTTATGAACAAATCAATCGGTGAAAACTGGATGATGAATATGTTGAAAAACTCGTGGATGAAAAAGATGATGGGTTTGATGATGCGTTAAGATTTTTTTTTGTAGTGTGATCAAAAAGGTGGGCTGGAGAATGACCGCCCACCTTTTTTGTGGAAAATTTCAGTACATTATTTTTTTCCCGATAAATACTCATCTAGAAAGTCTTTTTTGAATGCAGGATAGTCTCCAGCCTCAATGGCAGTACGTGCACCAGCGACCATATTTAGGTAAAAACGGACATTGTGGATAGCGGCCAGGGTTGCTGATAGGATTTCATTTGCATTGAAAAGGTGATGTAAATAAGCGCGGCTGAAATTGCGGCAGCAATAACAATCACAAGAGGGATCAACCGGGAAAAAGTCGCGGCGAAAGTTGCGGTTGGTTAATCTGATTTTTCCCCGTTTGGTAAATAGTGTAGCGCTTCGAGCGTAACGGGTCGGGATAACGCAATCAAACATATCCATTCCACGTTCAATCGATTCCAAAATATCTTCCGGCAACCCGACGCCCATCAAGTAACGCGGCTTGTTTTTCGGCATGAAGGGTTCTGTGTAATCGACCACTTTTTTCAACAGCTCAAGGCCTTCACCGACACTGACTCCACCAATGGCGTAGCCAGGGAAATCCATGGAAGTCAAAGCATCAGCACATTCACGACGCAAATCATTGTAAACGCCCCCCTGAACTATACCAAATAAAGCTTGATCTTCCCGCGAATGGTGTTTTAAACAATTTTCGGCCCAGCGGATCGTCTTTTTGACCGATTTTGCCGCATAGTCCTGAGTTGTCGGGTAGGGGATACATTCATCGAAGGCCATAATAATATCAGCACCCAAATCGTTTTCTATCTGCATCGCCTCTTTAGGCCCAAGAAATATTTCTTCACCGGTCAATTCATGGCGGAAATGTACGCCATCTTCCCCAATTCTTTTTTTAGGTAGAGAAAAGACCTGAAATCCCCCACTATCTGTGAGTATTGGTTTTTTCCAGTTCATAAACTTGTGAAGGCCACCAGCTTTTTTAACCAATGCTTCACCAGGTTTTAAATGTAGATGGTAAGTGTTAGAAAGGATAATTTGTGCTTCAGTTTCTTCCACTTGAGCAGGGGTCATTGCTTTGAGAGCACCATGTGTACCGACTGGCATGAAGATCGGGGTTTCAATGGTTCCATGTGGGGTTTCAAGTCGACCGCGGCGGGCACGACAGTGTGGATCTTCTTTCAATAGTGTAAACTGAAACATTCAGTTGTTCTCCCTTATCGCTTGCATTAGGATGTTTAATCTAAATCAGTAGGCAAGTGGCTGGTTCAGATTCATGGGTAGGATATAGCAAAATCTCACTCAGGGCGCAATCTTATCGGAGGTATTAGTGGGTTATCACGCTCCGTTTCCAGCAGAGCTGCAGCAGGTGGAATATGTAAAACTATATTTTCACCTTGAAATAAGTAGTTATTTTGATCTGCCGTATCTTGGTTTGTTGCAGCTACGGCGCGAGTTGTTGCAGGCATTGGGTTCTTTTTCTGCTCAGAATGAAAATAGCTTTCTTGACGGGATGAGACAACTTTTACAGCCGGATCTGCCAAATGATCCTATTTTGCTACGACAGATTCAAAAACCTGCCCCAGCTGTAGTTATCTCTCCGGACATCTCTCAATATGGGTTGATTGAGCCGAAACAGAGGATTGTTCTTCCCGTTCTTTTCATTGGCTCTGGAATTACTGCAATTGACCCCTTTATTTATCTTTTACAACAGTTAGGAAATCGAGGGCTTTTTCATGGCTCGGGGCAGTTCATCTTGGAAGGGGTTGAGGCTGAAGATGGTAGTGGCAGAAGGTCGATGCTTTGGTTTGACGGCAAACAGCCTGATCAGTTAATACCACCGGTCTGTAAGTTGTCTTGGTGGCTAGAGCGACAGGTCTACTACGGTGGTTTGGTCGAGTTTGAAATTATCACCCCACTACGTTTGCTTCATAAGGGCAAACCTTTGTTTAAGGGTGAATTTGTAACGATTTTTCCCTTTATTCTGCGTCGGGTAACGGCACTTATAGCTGGCTATTCTGAGGTCGAGTTAAATTTGGATCCAGCCGATCTAATCGCTTTAGCAGGTCAGGTAGAGTCTCCTGAGAATCAGTTGTGCTGGAGGGATTGGCGTACACTGGAAAAACAGCGTGGTGATCAGAGTCTGGGGGGACTGCTAGGGTCTTTTAAAATGACTGGAACTGATTTGTCAGAGTTGATTTGGATTTTACAGCTTGGCAGTCTTTTTAATTTTGGTAAGGGAGCAGCTTACGGGGCTGGACAATATCGTTTAAACTATAGTTGAATAATTGTATTATACTGTAATCAAAAACAAGTTGATATTAATCGGGAGGTAGCATGATGACCGATGCTTGGGATGAGAGAAAAAAAGCGCTGGAGAATGAGTTTTTTCACAAAAAAGAGCAAGAAACTCTGGCCAAAATGAAGCAGGATAAAATAGAGGAAGCCTGTCTGGGGCATTGTCCGAAATGCGGAAAAATCATTGAATCGACAGTCTTTCATGGTGTGTCTATGGATCGTTGTGGGGGGTGTGGTGGTGTCTGGCTTGGGCCGAATGATTTTAAAATTCTTGCAGCAAAGGATCATCGTAGCTGGTTTGAGCGCTGGTTTGATAATGTTGATGAAAATACAATTGGACGGGAGGTTTAAATGTTTTGGTTTGTTGTTTTGTTACTGTTTGTTGGTGCCGGCTTCTATTTTTATCAAAAAATGATGACAATTGAGCGGGAGATTCGTGCTGAACAAGAAGTGGAGAATGTACATACTGCTGCGGAACAGGGGACTGGGAAGCAGGAGGATGAAATTCCTCAGTCTACCGTGTTTGACTCAGAGGATAGTTTTCCCTCTATAGATCCTGAAATGGTAGAAGTAACGACTTTGGAAGAAACTATTTTTGCGGAAATACTCAGGAAGCCAGGGATAAAACAGACTGAACTCTATCCTCTTTTTGCAGATACGAACAAAAAACAGTTGCAGCAGTTGATCAAAGAAATGGCTGATACGAAAATATTAAAACGGGAAAAACAAGGGAGTAGTTTTTTGCTGTATCCTGCGTGAAAATAAACTGAGGACGGAATCAAATTCCGTCCTCAGTTTATTTATTTTCATAAGTTGTAGAAAACTTCCTTGCCACTGAAAACAGCGGTGTCATCCAATTCGTCTTCTATCCTCAACAGCTGGTTATATTTACAGACCCGATCAGTACGGCAAAGAGAACCGGTTTTGATTTGACCTGCGTTGGTGGCGACGGCGAGGTCCGCTATGGTTGTATCTTCGGTTTCTCCTGAACGGTGAGAGACAACAGCTGTATAGCCGGCTCGCTTGGCCATCTCAATTGCTTCCAGAGTTTCGGTCAGGGTACCGATCTGATTGACCTTGATCAAAATTGAGTTGGCGATCCCTTTATCGATTCCCTCTTTGAGAATTTTGGTGTTGGTGACAAAAAGGTCATCACCAACAATCTGGATCTTGTCACCGAGTTTTTCAGTCATCAGTTTCCAGCCATCCCAATCATTCTCAGCCAAACCATCTTCGATGGAGATAATTGGATAGCGATCAACCAGATCTGCATAGAAATCTACGGTTTCTTCTGCCGTTTTGATCGCCTGCTTTTCGTTAGCAAAGTTGTACTTGCCGTCTTTGTAGATTTCTGATGCCGCCACATCTAATGCCAGCAGGATATCTTCACCCGCTGTGTAACCAGCAGCCTTAATTGCTTCCATGATGACCTGAAGAGCTTCTTCATTGCTTTTTAAGTCGGGTGCAAAGCCTCCTTCATCACCAACAGCAGTGTTATAGCCTTTGTCCTTCAGGACTTTTTTCAGTGCATGGAATATCTCTGCACCCATCCGCAGGGCTTCTTTGAAGCTATCAGCACCAGCAGGCATGATCATGAATTCCTGAATATCTACGTTGTTGTCAGCATGTTCGCCACCGTTGATGATGTTCATCATTGGTAAAGGGAGCTCTTTGGCATTTGCTCCTCCTATATATTGATAAAGAGGTAGCCCAGCGTCTTCTGCTGCGGCTTTAGCGCAAGCCATGGAGACTCCAAGTAAGGCGTTGGCACCTAGTTTACTTTTGAAGTCAGTACCGTCAAGGGCTAGCAGTTTTCGGTCGATGCCAATCTGATCGCTCGCTTCCCAGCCAACCAGTTCTGTGGCAATGACTTCATTAACATGCTCAACTGCCTTTAATACTCCTTTGCCAAGATAGCGACTTTTGTCGCCGTCACGAAGCTCCAGTGCTTCGCGTTCTCCGGTTGATGCTCCGCTCGGTACTGCAGCTCTACCAATAACACCGGTTTCCAGAGCAACTTCAACTTCAACCGTCGGATTGCCGCGTGAGTCAAGAATCTCACGGGCGTAGATATCAATAATTTCACTCATCTGCAACCCCTTGCTATGTCTGGTTTAAAAAGTTATCGTTCTGACGGTATAGTCAGAACAGACGAAGTGTCAAAACACATGGTTATTTATAACATACGTTTGATCGGTGGGAATGGTTTTTTCAGGTTTTAAGGGACAATTTTAAAATGGATCATCTGCAACTCAGTATCATTGTTCCCATTCTTAATGAAAGGGAGCATCTCCCTAGTTTTTTTAACGATTTATCTCGGCAAGAATCCATCGATTTTGAACTGATTATCTGTGATGGAGGCTCATCTGATGGCAGTTTGGAATGGCTCGAAAAACAGGTGTCTGACTGGACTACTTTAAAGGTCGTGCGTGGCAAAGCAGGCCGCGGTCGCCAATTAAATCAGGGAATAGTGGCTGCGTCTGGTGAATGGTTGCTATTTTTACATGTGGATAGTCATTTTTTAGATCCGTTAGCCCTGCGACAAGGCATGGATTGTCTGTGCCGGTCTGGTAGTAAGAATGTTGCCGGACATTTTGCTTTGAAATTTTGCCGAGAAATTAGTTCATTTTCAGCTGGGTATTATTTCTACGAATGGAAGGCACGTCTTGGCCGGACGGAGACGATCCATGGTGACCAAGGTTTTTATTTACACCGTTTTTTACTGGAACGGATTGGTAGTTTTCGTGAAGATCTTCCGGCTATGGAAGATACCGATTTTGCAGAGCGATTGCGGTTAACAGCTCAATGGAAGCTGCTTTCTGCTGAAATTAGTACTTCTGCACGCCGATTTGAAACGGAAGGACTCTGGCAGCGGCAACTCCTTGGAGCTTTGATTATGTGCTTTCGGGCAATAGGTTGGAGCCAGTTCTTTGAAAATGCTCCCGCTGTTTATCGGCAACAGCAAAACAGTAAAAAACTCTTTATACAACCTTTTTTTCAATTGATCAGGAAGCAGTTACACCAGTTGCCGATAAGGGAACGATGGAAAATCTGGTGGCAGGCAGGTTGTTATATCCGCAATCATGCTTGGCAGTTGTTTTTTGCTGTTGATGCACGAAGAGCCTTTCGTAAGGGACTGCCGATTGGAACCGGCAAGTCTACTTGTATTAATTATTTTGAGCCGATATTTAGCTTTTTGACAGATAACATTTTTGGCCAATTTTGTGCGACTATTTTATTACGATGTTGGTTTGAGTTGACTGATCTGTGGTTGAAGAAAAAAGAACGGAGTTGATTTGCACAGATTTCAAATCCCCTATGCTCTACTTGTTTGTTCCGAGGGGAATATGTTAAACAATTAGCTCCAAAAAACAGGTTCTATCAAAGGAGAAAATAACGTGTCTATTTTCAACGATTTTAAAGTGAAAGACCTTTCAGTAGCTGAATGGGGTCGTAAAGAAATTTTGCTCGCTCAAGAAGAAATGCCTGGATTGATGGCACTACGTGATGAGTACGCCGGACAATATCCACTTGAAGGTGCACGGATTTCTGGTTCTTTGCATATGACCATACAAACGGCAGTTTTGATTGAGACTTTGATCGATTTAGGGGCAAAAGTGCGGTGGTGCTCCTGTAATATTTTTTCTACTCAAGATCATGCGGCCGCAGCAATTGCCGTTGGATCAGAGGGCTCTGTAACGAATCCACAAGGTGTGCCGGTTTATGCCTGGAAAGGTGAAACTCTGGAAGAATACTGGTGGTGTACTGAACAGGCATTGACCTGGCCGAACGGGGAATACCCAAACATGATTCTTGATGATGGTGGCGATGCCACCATGTTTGTATTGAAGGGGAATGAATGGGAAAAATCCAGCATTCCTGAAATTTCAGAAGATGATCCCGAGGATTGGAGTGAATTGGTTAAGGCTCTGGAGAAATCCATTATTGCCACTCCAAACAGATGGATTCAGACGGCTGCTTCTATCAAAGGAGTGACGGAAGAGACGACAACCGGTGTCCATCGTCTTTATCAAATGGCAGAAGAGGGTGCATTATTGTTCCCGGCGATGAACGTTAACGATGCGGTAACAAAGTCTAAATTTGATAATGTTTACGGCTGTCGACATTCTCTGGTTGACGGTATCATGCGGGCGACCGATGTAATGATCTCCGGAAAAGTTGCTGTGGTTTGTGGTTATGGAGATGTTGGCAAGGGATGTTGCCAGTCGTTGCGTGGCCAGGGAGCTCGGGTGATTGTGACTGAAATTGATCCGATTTGTGCTTTGCAGGCTTTAATGGAAGGTTACGAAGTTAAACGGGTCGAGGATGTTCTCGATTATGCCGATATATACATAACGACTACGGGGAATAAAGATGTCCTTACTCTAGAACATATGCGGCAAATGAAAAATAACGCTATTGTTGGCAATATCGGCCACTTTGATAATGAAATAGAGATGATTGCTGTGGAAAGAGATCCTTCTATCACGAGGGAAAATATCAAACCACAAGTTGATCGTTGGCTTTTTGAGGATGGACATGGGGTCATTGTTCTGGCCGAGGGGCGGTTACTGAATCTTGGTTGTGCTACCGGCCACCCGAGCTTTGTCATGTCCGCTTCATTTACCAATCAGGTCATGGCTCAGATTGAGCTGTTTAGTCATCCTGAAGATTATGAGAATAAAGTTTATGTGCTGCCAAAACCACTTGATGAGAAAGTAGCGAGATTGCACTTGGATAAGCTGGGAGCCAAGTTGACAGTATTAACCGATGAACAATCCAAATATTTGGGTATACCGATTACTGGGCCTTATAAACCTGATACTTATAGATATTGATATTTTATAAAGAAAGCCCCGGATTTCATCGGGGCTTTCTTATTCCCACTTTTTTCGATGTCATCACTCTTGTACATTCAGCAAAAGCCAAATCCCCAATAACAAGAAAATAAAGTTTGCTGACCAAGCTGCAAATAGTGGCGGTATGGCATTTGAGTAGCCGAAGGCCATGACTAATGATTGGATGATGAAATAGATGACTCCAATTCCCAGACTGAGTCCGACACCCAAAGCAATGTTACTGTTGCGGCCTCTTTGCAGGGCAAAGGGAATCCCCAGAAACCCCATGATCAGGCAAGTAAATGGGGCTGCCAGTCGACTGTGCATATCAACACGCTGACGTGTGGCATCATAACCCTCCCGTTCCAGCTTTTCTGCCATAGCGGAGAGTTGGCGGAAATTTAATTCATTATTCAGATTTTCGCGACCAGAAAAATCTTCCGGTACTCGATCAATATCAAGAGTTTGATTTTCGAGGTTAATCGTCTTAACCAAATCTCCCGACTCCGAATCAAAAATCATTTCATTTAGATTTTCCGCTCGCCAAGCCCTATTTTTAAAATGAACAACAGTTGTGTCTTGGCGTTTTGTGATTTTCTGCTGTTCGTTAAACGTAAAAATTTTGACACCTTGTAATTGTTGTTTCTGTAGGTTTGCAACGGCAATGTTGATGATCTGGTTATCATTACGATACCAGATTTCATTGCGGGTCAACTGGATCTGTTTTTTCCCTTTTAATTTAACTTCTAAAAGGTTGTTTAGCTGTTTGCTATTCCAAGGGATTGCAAATTCATTTAACAGTAAGAGCAGAAAAGAAAGTAGCAAAATCAGGCTCATCAAGGGTTGCACGATTCGCCATAGATTGACGCCACAGGCGCGCATAGCAGTAATTTCATTAGTTCGACTGAGCCCGCCGAGTGTCAGAACCATGCTGGTTAGAATCGACAATGGGAGAATTTGGACGAAAATAAAAGGGATATTGTTGGATAGGTAAATAAAGTAATCCCATGCAGTTGCTTTGTATTCAATCAGATTATCGACTTTTTCAAAGAAATCGATCAATAAATAAATACCGATAAAAGCGGCAATGCATAGCGATAGAATTCGCATAAAATGTTTCAACAGGAACCGATTGAGAATTTTCATGAATTCCCCCCGGTCTTGTTGTGACGAGTTAGCCACTGACGCATCATTTTTTGGATGCTGAAGACTTGCAGCGGCTTTTCAATAGCGGTACGATGCAACAGCCAAGTACCGCCAAGCAAGAAGCAAAAGTTAGGAAGCCAGAGGATAATTGCAGCTGGAGCCAACCCTTTGTCAGCAATGTTACCGGCAAGGCTTAATAGTACGTAATAGACCAAAAATATCATGAGAGCTAAGGTGAAGCCTGCCCCCTTTCCAGAGCGCTGCGACTGCAAACCAAGTGGCACCCCAATCAACAACAGAACCATGGGAGCAAATGCGATAACGACACGTTCATGCTTTTCCACCTGAAGGTGGAATTTGGTTTTACTGGTGGATGCTTTATCAATGGAATTATTCAACTCTGACCAAGAGAGTTCACTACGGGAACGATGACGTTGCTTGCGATCTAACTGACTCCCTACATCAAGGTTAATATCATAATTGTTGAAGCTGATAGTTTGATAGGTTGCATGTTTTTCTTTTGCTGGACGTCTGTGGATGCTACCGTTACTGAGCCTCAGTGTGAGGTTGTATTGATCAGGGTTGGAAATAAACCGCCCTTGTCTGGCTGTGATGGTGGCTGGGGTTTCACTCTCACGTTCATCAGAAATAAAAACATCCTGCATGATTCCACGGTCTTCATCCATCCCACGCGTGTAGAGAACAATCCCTTCAAATCCATCATTAAATATTCCCGGCTTGACACTTACGCTGGCATTCCTGGACGCAATATGGAAAAGTTTTCCACGAAAAGCTGTCTTGCTGGCGGGTTCGACTCTGATGGTGATCCATGCGGTCAGTAAACTGAAAATAATCGCCAAGAACAGGACTGGCTTTACCAGATTGTAGAGACTGATACCGGAAGCTTTGAGAGCTATATATTCACTATCAGCAGAAAAACGTCCAAATGCCAGTAGGATGCCTAAGAGGAAAGAGAGGGGGATCGTGACGCTAAAAAAAGTCGGAAGTAAGTAACTGAAAAGCTGTAGGATTTCTCCGGTTGGAACCCCCTTGTTGATTACAAGTTCAGTCAGTCGTGGGATTTTTCCCATCAGCAGAACAAAAGTGAAAATTAGTAAGCTCAAAATGGTAGGAGCGCTAATTTCCCTGAGAATATATCGGTGAATGCGTAAGTTTGCCATGGAGGCGCATGTTAGTACGCTGGCTGAATCCTGTAAACTCTCTTTTTCATTGGAAAACAAGTTGTTTTTCGGGTGGTTGATTGATTACAGGATTTGTTTTTAACTTGCTTGCTTCTGTGGAGTAGTGTTATAGAACCGCAGTTAATCAATTCACACGCTTCAGGATTTGGGCAGGATGGTTCTCAACTAATGTTAGAGACCTGCCGGAGTGGATCGGGGCGGAGGAACTAAACCAATTTAAGGAGAAACAAAAATGGCACAAATTACCATGAAACAAATGCTCGAAGCCGGTGTACACTTTGGTCATCAGACCAAACGCTGGAACCCCAAAATGAAGCCTTATATTTTCGGGGCACGTAACGGTATCTACATTGTTGATCTGCAGAAAACTGTACGTTACTTCAAAACTGCTTATCAGTTTATTCAGGATACAGTTGCTAGTGGTGATAAAGTTCTGTTTGTCGGCACCAAAAAGCAGGCGCAGGATGCTATTAAAGAAGAGTCACTGGGCGCTGACCAGTATTTTGTCAATAATCGTTGGTTGGGTGGAATGTTGACCAACTTTCAAACTATTAAGGCAAGTATTGATCGTTTGAAAAAAATTGAAGCAATGGTCGCTGATGGGACTATTGAGCAGTACACTAAAAAGGAAGCTCTGGAGCTTGACCGTCAGCGTGAAAAATTGGAGAAAAACCTTGGCGGCATTAAGCACATGACCAAGTTGCCTGGTGCTGTTTTTATTATTGATCCTAAAAAAGAAGCCATTGCAGTTCAGGAAGCAAACAAACTTGGGATACCAGTGGTTGCTGTGGTTGATACTAACTGTGACCCCGATAATATCGACTATGTTATCCCCGGTAATGACGATGCGATTCGCGCAATCCGTTTGTTTGCCTCAAAAATGGCAGAAGCCTGTGTTGAAGGTGATCAGCGACGCAAAGAGAAGAAGCAAACCGCTGCTGAAGGTAAGGATGAGCCGACTGTAGAGGTGGTTGCCGCTCCTGCTCCAGAGTCAGCACCAGCTCCAGAGAAGGAAGTCGCTTCAGAAGCTCCTTCCGTGGAAACAAAAGAGCCTGCAGCTGAATAAAATAGAACACTTGAAAAAATAATGCACAGGCCTGCGGCCGGGCTCAGGCTCGGCCTTTGGTTTAACTGGATAAATATTGCGGGCAGAGAAAAATATCCCGCCTATCAAATTAGGAGGAAAGATCGTGAGTATAACAGCAGCAATGGTCTCCGAGTTGCGGAAAAAAACCGGAGCAGGAATGATGGATTGTAAAAAAGCATTGACAGAAACCGCCGGCAATATGGAAGAGGCCGTTGACTTTTTACGGAAAAAGGGGCTCTCTGCTGCCGCTAAAAAATCGGGACGGGTTGCTTCAGAAGGTGCTGTAGCTGCTGGCTCTGAAGGGGCAGTTGGAGCTATGATTGAGCTCAATGCTGAGACCGATTTTGTCGCTAAAAACGAAGCTTTTCAAGCTTTTGTTGCAGGGGTGAAAGATGTGCTTCTTGCTAATAATGTTGCCGATGTAGAGGCTCTCAAGGCCATTGATTATCCCGGAACGGGACGTTCGGTCGCTGCTGAATTAACTCATCAGATTGCTACAATCGGTGAAAATATGGGAATTCGTCGAATTGCACGTATCGATGTTGGCCAGGGTGTTGTTACCTCTTATATTCATGGTGCAGGCAAAATTGGTGTGTTGGTAGAATTACAAACTGAGTCAACCGATGAAAAAGTTGCTGCATTGGGTAAGCAGTTGGCCATGCATGTAGCCGCTGCCGCTCCCCAGTATCTGGATCGTGACAGTGTCCCTGCTAATATTGTTGAGAAAGAAAAAGAGATCATGCGGGTTAAGGCTCTTGAGAGTGGTAAGCCCGAGAATATTGTTGAAAAAATCATTCTTGGACAAATTAATAAATATTTTGGCGAAGTTTGTCTTATGGAGCAAGCTTTTGTTATCGATCCTGACCAGAAGGTTGGCAAGCTTGTTGCTGCTCTAGCCAAAGAGATAGGTATCGATATTAAGTTGAACAGTTATGTTCGCTATCAGCTTGGTGAAGGAATTGAGAAAAAGGAAGATGATTTTGCTGCTGAAGTTGCGGCCATGAGCAAACAATAAGACTGTGGCGTCGTAAGAAAATCTTTTTGCGACGTCTTCTTGTTTATTTATAAGACCTACTTTAATTAATCGGCAGGAGATATTTGTGGCTACAATTAAATACCGTCGAATTCTACTGAAGTTAAGCGGGGAGGCTCTGGCAGGTGAGCAGGGCTATGGTATCGATCCTGATGTTATTAATGGGATTGCTGCTGAAATTAAAGAGGTAAGCGGTCTTGGGGTTGAGATTGCTGTCGTAATTGGTGGCGGTAACATCTTCCGTGGCCTTGCTGCTTCATCCAAGGGGATGGATCGTGCCAGCGCTGACTATATGGGTATGTTGGCGACTGTCATGAACAGTTTGGCTATGCAAGATGCTCTAGAGAAGCAGGGTGTTGTAACCCGGGTTCAGTCGGCGATTGATATGCAACAGATTGCAGAGCCTTATATCCGTCGTCGTGCAGTACGCCATTTGGAAAAAGGGCGCGTTGTTATTTTTAGTGCCGGTACTGGAAACCCATATTTTACAACTGATACGGCTGCCAGTCTTCGAGCTATGGAGATCAATGCCGAAGTCATTCTTAAAGCAACCAAGGTGGATGGTGTTTATACCGCAGATCCGAAGAAAGATAAAAACGCGGTTAAGCTACCAACACTAACTTATCTGGAGGTCTTACAGAAGGGTCTTCAGGTTATGGATGCTACCGCAACTTCGCTGTGTATGGATAATAATCTGCCGATGATTATTTTTGATATGACTCAACGTGATAATATCAAAAGAGTGGTTCTTGGCGAGAAAATCGGAACGATTGTCAAGGGAGGTGACGGGAATGGTTAATGAAGTTTTAAGTGAGGCTCGTGTCGCTATGGACAAGTCGGTTAAGTCTTTGAGAAAAGAGATGACCAAAGTTCGTACCGGTCGTGCCAGTGTTTCTCTTCTGGATGATGTCAAGGTAGACTATTATGGCGTGCCGACACCGCTCAGTCAGGTGGCCACTTTAGCAGTTCCTGAAGCACGCTTGATGACGGTTCAGCCATGGGAGAAGAATTTGATTCCCGATATCGAAAAAGCAATTTTTAAGGCCGATCTTGGCTTGACACCTTCATCGGATGGGCTACTGATTCGTTTGCCAGTTCCAGCATTGACCGAAGAGCGTCGCCGTGAAATGGTAAAAATTATTAAGCGTATGTCAGAAGATGCCAAAATTTCTGTGCGAAATGCGCGTCGTGATGCCAATGAAACTCTCAAAATGTTGGAGAAAGAGAAAGAAATTACCGAAGATGAGCTCAAGCGGAGCGAAAAGGATGTTCAACAAGTTACAGATGAGTTTGTCAGCGCTATCGATTCGATAGTGTTAAACAAAGAACAGGAAGTTATGGAAATTTGATCCTCGATCTATTTCCTGGAGATTGTTGAGCTTTACAGGTGGCATAACTGTATTTTCGTTAATTATGGTGAGTTTCAACAACTCCTCTGTCTAAAAGGAGGTGAATAATGGCTCTGAAAATAAATGAAGAGTGTATTGGCTGTGGTACTTGTGTGGAGACATGTCCGTTGGGTGCCATTGTTGAATCGGGGGACATTTACATTATTACAGATGAGTGTAACGAATGCCGTGACTGTGTTGATAGTTGCCCGGTTAATGCTATCGTTGACTGATATAGGTTCTATATTATGTTTTAAGAGGCGTCGTTAAGGCGCCTTTTTTTATGTTTTTAAAATGTTAAAAAGATCAATCTCTTGCGGTGTAAGTGTGAGCCGTGTTATTTAATTTAATTGCGTTTTTTACTTATATGTCAAAAAACATATCAAAAATATCTTCCTCAGGTTTTTGGGATGTCAGATTTCATTAAAACTGCTAGAAAACTTCCACCCGAGCATCTCGCTATTATTATGGATGGCAATGGTCGTTGGGCCGAGCAGCGCGGATTGCCAAGGGTCGCTGGGCATCAACAGGGAGTTGAGACTGTTTCTCTGGTTATTGATGAATGTATTCGGCATGGGATTCGTTTCCTTAGCCTGTTTGCGTTCAGTTCTGAAAACTGGGGTCGTCCTCGTCAGGAAATTGATGCTCTAATGGGGCTGTTATTGCAATATTTGAGCTCACAGCGACAGAAGATGCTGACAGAGGGCATCCGGTTGCGGGTTATAGGCGATTCTTCTCGGTTGTCGAAACCAGTTCAATCTGCATTGACTGAGGCTGAAAAGGAGACATCGAAAGGCCAGACACTCACCCTGATTCTGGCGTTGTCATACGGTGGTCGGGATGAAATTATGCGTGCTGCTAAGAAAATAGCTCAGCAAGCACTCGATGGCCATCTGGATATCGAACAGCTTGATAATAAGTCATTTTCAGCATTTTTGGATACTGGGGATCTGCCTGAACCTGATTTATTGATCCGAACTAGTGGTGAAGTGAGAATCAGTAACTTTCTGCTTTGGCAAGCAGCATACGCAGAGTTTTACTTTACCGATGTCCTATGGCCCAATTTTGATGCAGTGGAACTACAGAAAGCTCTAGAAGAATATTCGCAGCGTAAACGTCGTTTTGGTCTCACAGACGATCAAAATGAGCCACAAATAAAGGAGAGTAACGATTAAACAACGTATTATAACTGCTATTATCGCTTTGCCGTTATTGATCTTGCTGCTTGGATATGCCAATCCAGCAGTTTTTACTGTTTTTTTGACCCTGATCTTATTTTTAAGCTTGGTTGAATTTAATCGGATGGGATTGGGAACTGATCACCGCTTGGAACAGTGGCTTGCTGCTATTACTGGTGCAACAGTTGCCCCATTGCTGTTTTACGAAAATGTAGCCCTCTTGTTTCCTTTGCTTACCGGGGCGCTACTGGTTTTTTCTTTATTGTTCCTGTTTCGTTTACCAGTGATTACTGAGGTCCACCATCGTCTAGGCTGGATAATCTTTGGGCTTATATATCTTCCATTTTTGTTGGGACATTTGATACCACTGCGAATGCTGCCTGATGGCCAGCGATGGATCTTTATGACACTTATTGTGGTCATGAGCTGTGACAGCTTCGCATATTTTGTTGGTAGAAAAATAGGGAAGCGGAAATTGTACCCGGCTGTTAGCCCTAACAAAAGCATCGAGGGCGGTGTTGCTGGATTAATTGGGGCAATTTTTGCGGTCATGCTTGTGAAATTAACTTTTCTGCCGGCTATTGGTGTTATCGATGGGGTCTTGATTGGATTATTACTTGGTGTTGTGGGTCAACTTGGCGATTTGTTTGAATCGTTGCTGAAGCGCGCCTGCCAAGTTAAAGATTCTGGGAGCATAATTCCTGGGCACGGCGGATTGCTTGATCGTTTGGATAGCCTGTTGTTTGTATTTCCGGTCATTTATTATGTCGTACGATATGGTTACGGAGGCTGAGAACTCGTTTGAAAAAACTAGCAGTTCTTGGCTCGACAGGGTCTATCGGAGTCAGTACTCTTGAGATAGTTAAGGCATTTCCTGAGCACTACCAGATTGTTGCTTTGACCGCTGGCCATAATATTAATCTGCTGCAGAAGCAGATTAAATACTTTAGGCCACGTATTGTCTCTGTTGTCTCAGCAGTTGATGCGAAAAAGTTGAGTCAGCAACTCAAAGGGATGGATGTCGAAATTTGCTGCGGTGTTGAAGGGATGATCCAATGTGCAATCGCCCCTGAATCAGACATGGTTGTTGCTGCAGTCGTCGGTGCCGCGGGGTTGGTACCAACGATGGCAGCGATTAAGTCAGGAAAAGATGTTGCTCTTGCCAATAAAGAAACACTGGTGACAGCTGGCAGCTTGATCATGGCAGAAGCCGATCGACAGGAAATCAACCTTATTCCTGTCGATAGTGAACACTCGGCAATTTTTCAATCTATGACAGGTCATCGTCGTGAAGATGTACGACGTTTACTTTTGACTGCATCTGGTGGTCCCTTTCGAGAATATGGTTTAGCGCAGTTCAAAAACATTACTCCCGCTGATGCTTTGGCTCACCCGAACTGGGACATGGGGCGGAAAATTTCGATAGATTCGGCGACTATGATGAATAAAGGGCTGGAGGTGATAGAGGCCCACTGGTTATTTGATTTTCCTGCTACTATGATTGATGTGCATATCCATCCAGAAAGCATTATTCATTCTCTGGTTGAATATCAAGATGGAGCAGTTATGGCACAATTGGGAGTCCCTGATATGAAAACTCCAATTGCCTACGCACTCTCCTGGCCAGAACGGTTGCCTCTGGATCAGCCGCCTCTTAACCTTTGTAGCCAGGGGAACTTGTCATTTTCTGAACCAGATATGGAACGTTTTCCTTGTCTGCAACTTGCATATGATGCCTTGGCTATGGGTGGAACTATCCCAGCAGTTATGAATGCGGCAAATGAAGTTGCTGTTGAGGCCTTTTTAAATAACCAGCTTGATTTCCTGGGGATTTCACAAGTGATAGAAAAAACTATGCTGCAACATCAGGGAGAAGATCTTATCACTGTGGATCAGGCTCTACATGCTGATCTATGGGGCAGACATAAAGCACACGAATTGATTAGTGGAGGATTGGTATGACAACGATTATGGCTGGCATTTTGATGCTGGGCGTCCTCGTTTTTATTCATGAACTAGGGCACTTCGTCATCGCTAAAATGTGCGGTGTTAAAGTTTTGAAGTTTTCCCTTGGATTCGGCCCCAAACTGGTGTCGAGTCGTCGTGGCGAAACGGAATATCAGGTTTGCGCAATTCCTCTTGGTGGGTATGTGCAGATGCTTGGAGAGGGGGGCGGAGAGCAAGGAGAAGATGTTGAGCTATCCGCTGCGGAAAAAACTCGTTCTTTTTCTGAACAATCAGTTGCTAAGCGGTTAGCCATCGTTTCTGCTGGTCCGGTGATGAATCTGGTGCTACCCCTGCTGATTTTGCCGATCTCTTTTATGGTTGGTGTACAAATGCCGACCTATCTGGATCAGCCTGCATGCATTGGTTATGTTGTTCCCGGGTCTAATGCTTCTGCTGGGGGATTTCTCGCCGGGGATTGTGTGGTGTCTGTGAACCAACAATCGGTTGAAAACTGGAATGATTCGAATAAGGGCTTTGTCTCTCAAGCTGGAGAAGCCCTGATTTTTCAGATTGACCGAGACGGCAAAGAATTACAGCTGATAATTCCAGCTGAGAACGACAGTTTGCAAGGGATGCAAGCCCTGGGTTTATTGCCTCAGCAGGAAGCACGTATAGGCGGTTTGGCTCCAAATATGCCGGCAGCTGTAGCTGGTATTCAGGAAGGAGATTTGATTTTGCAAATAGCAGATCAGCCAATCTCTTCCTGGTATGAACTTAAAGGTGTTATCCAGAAAGTCGGAGACACTGTGGTCCCGGTTCAATTGGAGCGTGTAGGAGAGCACCTTGTTGTTGAATTAACGCCGGAGCAACGTGATGGGGAAGGTGATTACCTGCTTGGCATTGCCCCTCTATATGACTCAGAGATGAAGCGTTATGGTTTTTCCGATGCTGTGCGCGAAGGGGCTTCCCGGACTTGGGAGCTCATTGAGCTGACAGTTGTTTTTGTCCAAAAACTGTTTACCGGAAATGTTTCAACGAAAAATATTGGTGGGCCTATTACCGTTGTTCAAATTGCCGGACAAGCGGCACAAACAGATTTATCGGCAATACTGTCGGTTTTGGCTTTTATCTCAATACAGCTAGGGATTTTGAATCTTTTGCCGATCCCGATATTAGATGGCGGCCATATTCTGTTTTATATTATTGAGTTAATTATTCGGCGGCCCGTTTCAATTCGTGCCCGAGAAATGGCTCAGCAAGTTGGAATGGCTATGTTGCTGATGTTGATGGTTCTCGCCTTCTACAATGATATCGTTAGGCTATGGGGCTGATGAAGTCAGCGGAAGAGATAAAGATTCTTGCTGTTGATAGTTCGTCTATCACCGGTAGTGTCGCATTGTGTCAGGGAGAAGCTCTGGTTGCCGAATCACTTTTAAATGTTCGCAGCACCCATAGTGAAAAGCTACTGAAACAGGTTGATCTTCTGCTCGGAGAGGCTGGTTGGAAGCTCGAAGATCTCGACCTTCTGGCCGTGGTTACCGGTCCTGGTTCTTTTACCGGGCTGCGAATCGGGGTTGCAACTATTAAGGGGCTGGCTCAAGTTCTGAACAAGCCGGTTGTTCCGGTTTCATCACTACAAGCTATAGCGATGAATTTGCCATTGTCCCCGGTTCCAATTTGTGCTTTTCTGGATGCTCGGAAAAAAGAGGTCTATAGTCAGTTATTTGAATGGCATTCTGTTGGCGGTTCGGTTGCAATCAATGAACCTTCGGTTCTATCTCCGGAACGGTTGCTGAAAGAACTGTCGGGGGAGGTTGCTCTGGTTGGAGATGGCGTTTTGCTCTATCGTCACCTTATTGAAGATATCTTAGCTGATCGAGCTGTGCTTCCTGTTGCGATAGCTCACCAGCTGCGTGCTGTGAATGTCTCTTGGTTAGCATTGCAGACATGGTTGGCAGGTTCAAGGCGGAATGCTGCTGACCTACTCCCAACCTATCTTCGACCTTCGGACGCTGAATTAAATCTATCCAAAAAGTTATTGAATTCAAAAGATTGCAGCGAGAAAAAGAGCTAATCAGATAAATTCACCGTTGACTCTTGTTAAGTTTGATACCCTACCGACAAACAAAGCATCGAATGGAGGGGTTAATTGTTGACAATTTTGAGTCAATTTGGTTATTTTGTTCTTAGCTCTTATCAGATTACATTCATTCATATGCGCGGAGGTGCCAATGGACATTGATCAGACCCTTTTGCAAAATCTTACCGAGACTAACCCGCGTTTTCGCATGCTCTACGAAGAACACAACCTGTTTGAAAAACAGTTGTCTGAGTATGACAAAAAGGGGTTTTTATCTTCACAAGAAGAAATAGAAAAAAATAAAGTAAAAAAAATGAAACTGGCCGGTAAAGATGAGATGGAAAAAATCATCCAGACAGTTACTACCTGACCCCGTTTTGTAACAACGGGATATTTCGATACAGCAAAGGGTTTAAGCGAATGCTTAAGCCCTTTGCTGTATTTAGATTGTGTAAAAACTACTTCAGCAGTTTTTCTGAACCTTGGTATTCGTAAGCATGTCTTCGTCCGGTAAAACTTGGCCTTCTTGGGTAAAATTACCACTTTGTTGTCATGTTCTTTTTTTGAAGAGTATTATATTATTGGTTATTCGATAGTTTGTAGAAGAATTGAAAATTTGAGGAGGAACAGATGGAATTGACCGGTTCACAAATTTTACTTAAATCCTTAACGCTCGAAGGGGTGGACACCGTTTTCGGTTACCCTGGAGGAGCGGTTATTAATATTTATGATGATCTTTATGAATCATCTATCAACCATATTTTGACCCGCCACGAACAGGCTGCGGTTCATGCTGCGGATGGTTATGCTCGTTGTACTGGAAAAGTTGGGGTTGCTATTGCTACTAGTGGTCCGGGTGCGACGAATACTGTAACTGCCATTGCAACGGCTTATATGGATTCAATTCCGATGGTTATTATCACTGGTCAGGTTCCAACGCCATTAATTGGTAATGATGCATTTCAAGAAGCGGATATGTGCGGTATCACTCGCCCTTGTACTAAACATAATTATCTGGTGAAGGATATTCGTGATTTAGCCAAAACGATAAAGGAAGCCTTTTATATCGCTCGAACCGGCCGTCCGGGACCGGTATTGATTGACTTGCCAAAGGATATCCAAGTTACCACATATAAATTCAGTTATCCCGATAAAGTCAGTTTGCGAGGCTATAAACCCACTTACAGCGGAAATATTCGCCAGATTGAAAAAGCTGCCAAGATGATTCTTGCAGCACGCAAGCCGGTTCTGTATGTCGGTGGTGGAATTACCCTGTCGGGGGCTGATGATGTATTGCTTAAGTTGGCAGAGCTAACTCAGATTCCCGTAACAACAACTCTGATGGCGATGGCTGCTTTCCCCCAAAGGCACCCATTGGCATTGGGAATGCTAGGAATGCATGGGACATTTTTTGCCAATATGTCAGTCACAGAATGTGATCTGTTGATTGCTGTTGGTTCCAGATTCGATGATCGGGTGACTGGTCGAATCGATAGCTTTGCTGAGAAAGCTAAGATCATTCATGTTGATATTGATCCAACTTCAATTGGGAAAAACGTTGAGGTTGATCTGCCGATAGTTGGTGACCTGAAAGATGTCTTGGGTAAGCTGCACGGGCACCTGAATAAAAAGCCAGAACTCGTAGAAGACCTGATTGAGGAGACAGAAGAATGGCGTTCGATGATTGGAGAATGGAGAGAACGCCAGCCCATGACATATCGTTCTTCAAAATCGGTCATCAAGCCACAATATGTTATTGAAAAAATCAGTGAAGTGACAAATGAAGATGCCATTATCACGACTGAAGTTGGTCAACACCAGATGTGGGCGGCTCAATTCTACACCTTCAGGCATCCGAAAACTTTTTTGACCTCTGGGGGGTTGGGAACCATGGGATTCGGTCTTCCCGCCGCCTTGGGGGCACAAGTCGCGTATCCTGATCGGCAAGTTATTGACATCTCAGGAGATGGCTCTTTTCAGATGAACTCTCAGGAGTTGGCAACTCTGGTACAGTACAAACTACCGGTAAAGATTGTTATCCTCAATAACAATTATCTGGGGATGGTTCGTCAATGGCAGCAGATGTTTTTTGAAAAACGTTACAGCCAAACTGTTATGGAACTGCCGATCGATTTTATCAAACTTGCTGAAGCTTATGGTGCTACCGGGTTGCAGACGAAAAAAGTTGAAGATGTTGAAGCGATTATCAAGCAAGCATTAGAAACTCCGGGCCCTGTTTTGATGAATTTTATAGTTTCCCGTGAAGAGAATGTTTTACCGATGGTTCCGGCGGGCAAAGCGATTCACGAAATGGTTCTTGCTTCCTAATAAAGTGCTATAGACAGAACGACCAAGTTAGGTCGGGAGGATTAAGTCAATGAAACATACAATTTCGGTTTTAGTGGAAAATGAATTTGGGGTGCTTTCTAGAATCTCTGGATTGTTTTCCGGGCGTGGTTTTAATATTGAAAGTCTCTCTGTTGCCCCAACGATGGACCCCGAGCTCTCCCGTATGACTTTGGTCACGCGGGGTGATGATAAAATTCTGGAGCAAATCACTAAGCAACTGAATAAATTGATATCTACCATCAAAGTTGTTGATTTTACAGATGGAGAATATATAGAGCGTGAACTGGCACTGATCAAGGTCTCAACTGACGCAGAATCGAGAGCAGAGGCGCTGCGAATTGTCGATATATTCCGTGCCAAAGTTATCGATGTGACACCTAAATCATACACAATTGAGATTACTGGCGCTCCAGCAAAAATAAACGGAATTTTAGAGTTATTACGACCGATGGGAATTAAAGAAGTCGTTCGTTCTGGCCCGGTCGTTATCGGCCGTGGTGCCAAGGGTGTTGTTGGTTGATTTTTCTTATTAGCTCACCATTTTTTAACAACTGAGGCGTCTTATGCAAAATAAAAATCAACCGATTGCCAGTGAAGGCTACCCGTTTATAGCTTTGTTTGGCTTTGTTACTCTCGTCTTTGCTCTCTTGGGCTGGGCGATCCTGACACTTTTACTATTGTTTTTGACTCTGTTCAGTGTCTATTTCTTCCGTAATCCAGAGCGTACTACTCCTGAAGGCGATGATCTGGTGATTGCTCCTGCCGATGGTAAAGTTATTTTTGTCGGAGATGTTCAGGAAGACCGCTACTTCAAAGAGCGAGTTACTAAGGTTAGCATCTTTATGTCGGTATTTAATGTCCATGTAAACAGGGTTCCTTGCAATGGAAAAGTCATCGAGATGTATTATAACAAAGGTCAATTTCTCAATGCCTCATACGATAAGGCGAGCGAAGCTAACGAGCAATCTGGGATTCTTCTAGAAACAGAGGAAGGATCACAGCTTCTTTTTGTCCAAATCGCTGGGTTAATTGCGCGTAGAATTGTTACTTATCCGATTATTGGTGATTTGTTGAGGCGGGGTGAGCGCTACGGGTTAATTCGGTTCGGTTCTCGGGTTGACATCTTTTTTCCAAAAAATTCTGATGTAACAGTTACTCTTGGTGAGCGCACAATTGCTGGCGAAACTATTCTGGGGACACTGTCTTGACTGAAGATTGTTTAAGAAGCGAGAAACGTGAAAATCTTCGTAAGGGGGTTTATCTTCTCCCTAACTTGATTACCGCTGCAGGGATTTTTGCCGGTTTTTACGTTATTATCGCGACGACCGATGGAAACTATGAGCGCGCTGCATGGTTTATTCTGCTTGCTGCGATCTTCGATGGCCTTGATGGTAAAGTCGCCAGGTTAACTGGAACCAGCAGCAAATTCGGAGTTGAACTAGATTCCTTGGCCGATGTTATCTCTTTTGGTGTTGCCCCCGGTGTCCTCTTATATGTCTGGGCATTAAGACCTTTTGGAAAGCTAGGCTGGCTGGCGGCATTTCTCTATGTGATCTGTGGTGCATTGCGCCTAGCTCGCTTTAATGTCCAAGTCTCCACAGTGGAATCACGACGTTTTGTCGGCATGCCGATCCCGGCTGCAGCCTGTATTGTTGCCACATGTGTACTGTTGTTTTATGAGCTGGGGGGCACTGGTACTATCAAGATGATTTCCATGGTGCTGCTGGTTTTCTTGTTAGCCTTCCTTCTTGTCAGTAATATTGAATATCTATCTTTGAAGGATCCTGATTTGTTTAAACGCCAGCCATTTGTCATGCTGGTTGTTGCGATCATATTATTGATTGTTATCGTTGCCAAACCGCAAATTATGCTATTTCTGATTGGGATGGCGTACATGGTGTCGGGGCCGATAGTACATTATCTGGAGTGGCGCAAGGGGAGACGAGAAAAGAAGGAAATACCTGCTGAATCATAATAATTGCCCTGATGAGGTTAATGTTTAATTGAGTTTAGTGTGATAATTAACTTGACTTGGCTGTTTGTTTTATGTTGAATCTACCGTTATTCAAAAGCATTGAAGAGGAGTAGTAAGCGTTTATTTCGTTTGAGAGAGCCGGTGGTTGCTGCGAACCGGTACGGAAAAGCGTTGAACTCACCTTGGAGCTGCAGGGATGAAGCCATTTAAAGGTTAGTTTCTGTCGTGACCCTGCGTAAAAGGGAAAAGAAGGTTCGCTTTTAAATGATTAAAGGCGGATGAATCAGGGT
>JADGEB010000040.1 GCA_016744595.1 Desulfuromusa sp. | reverse complement strand
TTGCCGATCCTGTCTGCGCTGACCTGTCTGCTATTCTGGTTGAATCGGCTCAGGCAGTTGGAGCAACTGTTCATCAGGGGGGCACTTACATCTGCATCGAAGGTCCGAATTTTTCAACCAGGGCTGAATCCCAAATTTATCGCAGCTGGGGAGTTGATATTATCGGCATGACCAATCTTCCAGAATCCCGACTGGCACGTGAAGCTGAAATTTGTTACGGCACGGTTGCATTGGCGACCGACTATGATTGCTGGCATGAAGGTCATGATGATGTCTCGGTCGAAGCAGTGATTGCAGTTATTCACCAGAATGTTGCAACGGCCAAGGAGATAATAAAATCGGCAGCAAGTCGGATTGTGAAGCAACGACAGCAGAGAGGCTGTGCTTGTGCCGAAGCACTCAAGTTTGCGATTATGACTGATAAAAATTTGATTCCAACAGAAACACAGCAAGCCCTTGAACCCATTATTGGCAAATATTTAGTTTGAAAGGACATTTAGTATAAATGAGTATACTCGTCGTTGGCAGTGTTGCCTTTGATTCAATTAAAACTCCCTTTGGTGTGGCGGATGACGTTCTGGGCGGCTCCGCTTGTTATTTTTCTACGTCAGCCAGTTTTTTTACTGAAGTTAATCTGGTTGCCGTTGTCGGCGACGATTTCCCACAAGAGCACATAGACTTTTTAAAGAGCCGAAATATTGATTTGTCAGGTCTACAAAAAAATCATGGTGAAACTTTTCGTTGGAAGGGGCGTTACGATTATGACCTGAATGAAGCACATACACTTGAGACTCATCTTAATGTGTTTGAATCCTTTCAGCCTGTGTTACCCGAAAATTATCGTGATGCAGAATATGTTTTTTTGGCAAATATTGATCCCGAGTTACAACTAGAGGTTCTTCAGCAGGTTAAGAATCCAAAACTGGTCGCTCTTGATACAATGAATTTTTGGATTGGCGGGAAAAAAGCTGAATTAATCAAGACTCTGGCTAAAGTAGATATTCTTCTCATCAATGAGGCAGAGGTTCGTCAATTGGCTGATGAACCAAATATCTTTAAAGCTGCTGAAATTGTCCGTAGTTTTGGCCCAAAGACGTTGGTCATCAAGCGGGGTGAATATGGGATCTTGATGTTTGGTGAGGGTTCGATTTTTTCAGCTCCTGCATTCCCACTAGAAGAGGTTTTTGATCCCACAGGGGCTGGTGACACCTTTGCGGGTGGATTTATTGGCTATCTTGCAGCGACCACGAATCTGGATGAACAAAATCTCCGTAAAGCAACAGTATTTGGAACCGTTATGGCCTCTTTTACAGTAGAAAAGTTTAGTCTTGATCGACTCAAGGAAATTGAATATTCGGAGATTGCTGACCGTTACAAAAAAATCAAACTTCTTACTGAGTTTGCTGATATTGATTAGATATGTTCTAATTGACAATCTGTACTGTCCTCAAGGCTAGGAAACGCTTCATGTTTATTCAACACAAGCAGCTGAAGAGTCTGAATGTTCCCGCCGGAAAAATTATTCATCTGCATGCTGCATCAAGCCAAGTGCAGTTGGCATTCTCTGGATATTCACCGCAGTTATGTCAGGCTTATCTCTTACAAATTTCAGATGGTAATAAGGCTCTGATTGTTGTGGCTTTCTATCTCACTGAGAGTCAGTGTTCAATTTTCTTTGTACCAAAATTCGGTGAATTGCCGATGGAAGACGCAGAAGCTATTTACGAAGAGGGTTATAGCTTTGTGGAGTCAATGGGCTTTGTTTTGACGGAAACAGATTTTCATTTATTGTCAGAACAAAAAAAACAATCATATTGGACAGCTTTGTCAATTTGTCGTCCCCCACAAAAAAAACGGAAAGAAAAACTTGAGACAGATACAAAAGCTGATGAGGAATTAAAGAGGCTTCGTTTGCGTAGTTTAAAGAGCCTGGGACGTTTTTTTGCATCCATGTAATTTTATCTGGAGAAACAGAATGATTCATATCAGGAAAATAGTTTTACTCATCATGTTGTTCTCTCTATTTGCTTGTTCATCAGTGAGCAATAATGTGCAAAAGGAACGTAATCAGGCAGATGTTCACTATAAACTGGCACTGGCTCACCTTCAGGGAGACAACCCAACTCTGGCACTTAAAGAGTTATTGGTTGCGGTAAAGCAAGATCCTCGGAATAGTTCTATTCAGGTTGCTTTAGCTCAGACGTACCAACGTAAAAAAGCCTATTCATTGGCGGAAAAACACTATCTTAATGCTCTCGATCTTTCCGAACAGGATCCCCGCTATCAAAACAATCTTGCTTCTCTCTATTTGGATATGGAAAAATGGGATAAAGCTATCTATTATTTCGATCTTGCCTCAAAGAACCTTCTCTTTCTCAATGTGCATGTTGCCGTTGCAGGTAAAGCATATGCTTACTTTAGGAAAAATGACTATTCTGAGGCTCTTAATTTTTCCAATGAATCAATAAAAATTGCCCCACGCTATGCTTCAGCTTACTTTCTTAAAAGCCAAATCTATAGTGCTATAGGGGATATTGATCAAGAAAAAAATTACCTGCAACGTACAATTGATATCGCACCGCAATTTTTACGTGCCCGTTATCAGTTGGCTGTTTTGCTGTTACAAGAGAACTCTTCAGAAAAAGCTGCGGAGCACCTTAGAACCATCCTTGAATTTTCACCGACTTCTGAATTGGGATATAGGGCAAAGGGGTTATTGAAATCGATATCAGACTCTTGATTTTAACCAACTATAGTTCCTTTCTGTATATCATCACATCTATTTGAAATAGCTTGTTAAATCAGTCGGTTAAGATTTTTTTGATTGCTTGACAGATTGTTAGCCGCTGCTACACTTGATAACACTAGCTGTTTCAGGAGTGGCAATGGGAAAAATTTTAATTGTTGATGATGAAGAGAATACACGCATAGGATTAGTAAAATTGCTATGTTATGATGGCTATCGTGCTGTGGCTGTTGCTAATGGTTTTGAGGCTCTCAACTATCTTGATAAAAATAATGTAGACCTGGTTATCACTGATATCAATATGCCGAAAATGAACGGTCTGGTTTTTCTTCGTGAGTTGCATCAATCTTTTCCAGAAATCAAGGTTATTATGATTACTGCCTATGGACAGGTTGGATCCTATCTGGAGGCGATTGATTTTGGTGCGATTGAGTATTTGAATAAGCCTGTAAAGATCATTGATTTAAAGACTGTAATTGACAGAATGTTTAATCCGGTAGATCTGTTGAATAGATCTGCAAGCGTATCTTGATGGGAGGTTATTATGAAAAAATTCTCTACTGTATTAGTTGCTGTTGATTTTTCTGATAGCTCAGATAATGCATTTCAGATGGCACTATCAATGGCTAAAAGTTTTTCGGCAAAATTGCTGGTATTGCATGTGATTAATGAGCCTGTTGATTTACGTGGTTTCTATGTCCCTCATATTTCTTTCGAAAGGTTAGAGGAGGAAATTGAAGAAGGGGCAAAAAAAATGATGGAAAGTTTTTGTCGTAAGAATCTGGTTGATTTTGAGAATTATGATTGTTTGATCGTTGCTGGACTTCCATATGAACAAATTATTGGTCAGGCAGAAGAAAAATCTGCAGATCTGATTGTTCTTGGAACCCATGGTAGGGCAGGGTTGGATCATGTGTTGTTTGGCAGTACTGCAGAAAAAGTAGTGCGTAAATCAAGTCTTCCCGTGTTGACTGTCAGGCTAGAAGAATCATAGGGTCTGCGTATTTGACATTTGAATAATGAAGGTAGCCATAAGGCTACCTTTTTTAATGTTTTTTTTGCTTATAGTTTTCCTTCCTTGATATAGTCCCATTAGGTCGATTATTTTTTATTGGACTTGCTATCCTGTTGGGGACTTTCCTAAATGCATGAAAAGAAAAGCCGATTTTCTGGTGAAAGAATTCTTATCGTAGACGATGAAGAAGTTATTGTTGAACTTGCCGGATTGTTGTTAAAAAAACGTGGATTTGAAGTTTTATTTGCTAATAATGGTGAACAATGTTTGCAGGTAGTAGCAGAGTATCAGCCAGCCCTTGTTTTGCTTGATTACATGATGCCGATTATGAATGGCTTAGATACCCTAAAGAAAATTCGTCGTCATTATCCTGATACCTATGTTGTGATGTTTACCGGTAAGGGGAGTGAAGAGGTTGCGGTTGAGTTAATGCGGGCTGGTGCTGCAGATTACCTGCGCAAGCCTTTTGCTAGTGGTAGTTTATTTGAACGGATTGATGCAGTTTTATCCGTCAGGCAGGTAGAGATTGAAAACCGTGATTTGCTGAGGGAACGTGAGTATTTGCAAGATGAAATCAAGCAGTGGAACTTAAAATTGGAAAAAAGAGTGCGCGAAAAAAGCTTTGAACTAGAACAAGCACATAAAGAAATAATTCAATCAGAAAAGTTGGCCGCTCTCGGTCACATTTCAGCAGGTATGGTTCACGAAATTCGCAACCCTCTGAATTCGATTAATTTATTTGCACAGATCCTTCTGTCAGCAGAGGAGCTTGGCGTTGAAAATCAGACTTATGTTAGTAAAATCACCCAAGAAGTAGAACGGATTGATGGAATACTGGTACAAATGCTGGCATCAAGCCCTGTTGCTAAAAAACAGCTGAAGAAGGTTAGTTTGGTTGAAACTATCGATAAGGTTCTCAACGATTATCAAACCAGAATTGAAAAGCAGCAAATAAGTCTTCAACTCAATATTGATAAGAAGGTGCCATTAATAAGAGCTGAAGTTCTCGAAGTTGAAAAAATATTTACTAATCTCATCAGTAATGCTCTGTTTGAAATGGCATCTGGGGGTACTCTGACTATTTCTCTGCAGTCAGATGCTGAAAAAATAATAATTAGCGTTACTGATACTGGTTCGGGGGTTCCAATCGAAAATATTTCACGTATTTTCGACCCTTTCTTTACCACGAAAGAAAAGGGGACTGGTTTTGGGCTATCTGTCGCATTGCAGGTCGTAAAAAGTTGTGGTGGTAAGATATACGTTGATAGTCCTCCTGGCTCAGGAGCCAGCTTTTACATTGAATTACCATTACTTCCTGACTCGGTTCTTTAACAATTATGGCTCTGAGATTACGTGAAATAGCACTCCAATTGGACGAGAAAGAAGAGTTAATTCCAGTCAAAATTGCTGCGATCCTTGCTTTTGACGTTAAAAAAATTGCCTCTTGGAAAATAGTCCGTAAGGGGATTGATGCTCGGAGAAAGCCCGATGTTCTACGTGTTTATACTGTTGATTTCTGCTGTGTAGATGAGGTTGAGCTGCTAGAAACAAATAATCATGTCACCACGCTGTCGGAGGTAAAAAATAAAACATTATTGGAACTTCATTCTCTTGAGTCCAAACCTAAAATATTGGTTGTTGGTATGGGGCCGGCAGGACTTTTCAGTGCGTTGACCCTGGCTGAAGCTGGAGCGCAAGTTAGCTTGATCGAACGAGGTCGTCCGGTTGCTGAGAGAATCCAGGATGTGAATGATTTCTGGGCTGGTGGGAAGCTAAATGGAGAAAGTAATATTCAGTTTGGTGAGGGTGGTGCTGGTACTTTTTCTGACGGTAAATTGACCAGTCGTTTGACCCATCCTGCAATTCGTTATATTTTACAGCGTTTGGTTGATTTCGGTGCGCCGGAAGAAATTCTTTGGCAAGCAAAACCACATATTGGCTCTGATCGTTTAAGGCAAGTCTTAGTTAATTTTCGAAAGTATCTTATTTCACTTGGTGTCAATATCAAATTTTCAAGTTGTTTCACTGGATTTGAAATGTTCAATCAGAATATCAGTGCAGGAATAATTAATGATTCTGAGTGGATTGAATGTGAGCAATTGATTCTGGCTGTCGGTCATAGCGCCCGTGATACGTATCGGCTTCTGGCTGATAATAAAGTTAAGCTTGAGCAAAAACCTTTTGCGATAGGGTTGCGCGTTGAACATCCACTTGAATTGATAAACCAAATTCAGTACGGCATGAAGAATCATCCGCAATTGCCAAGTGCTGACTACAGATTGGCCTGGAATGATGCTGAGACACAACGGGGTATTTATTCTTTTTGTATGTGCCCTGGTGGGATGGTTGTAAATGCCTCATCTGAAGCAGAATGTCTCGTCGTTAACGGGATGAGTGATTATCACCGGGATGCATCAAGATCTAACAGTGCTTTGGTTGTTTCTGTTAATACTGAAGATTTTTCAGCGACCGATGTGCTGGCCGGAATTCGATTTCAACAGAAGTGGGAACATGCGGCCTACCTTGCAGGCGAGGCGAGTTGGAGAGCTCCTGCACAACCTCTTTTGGAGTTTCTTGAAGGGCGTGGAGGGAACTTGGATTCTTCTTGCCAACCACATGTTGTCCATGCTGACCTCGATATTTGTTTACCTTCTTTTGTTGTCAGTAGTCTACGCCAGGCATTACCGGTTTTTAACCGCCGGATGCGTGGATTTGTTGGACCCGAAGCTACTCTCATAGGGGTCGAAACGCGCACTTCTGCGCCGGTGAGAATTGTTCGTGATCAACATGGTGAATCGCTTAGTCACAAGGGGCTATTTCCTACGGGCGAAGGGGCCGGTTATGCCGGAGGAATTATGAGTGCAGCAATTGACGGAATTAATGCAGCTACTACTATAATCAAAACAAACTGTGGGTAATGAAAAGGGGATATCTTGAACGAGCAAACTGCAAAAATAGTTTACATTGATCAAATCAAAGAGCGGGACCGAGTTGAGTCGATTTTTCTGGTGCGGGATAAAATCACCGCGATGGCAAAAAACGGTAAGCCTTATATGACTTTAAAAATAATGGATCGTACTGGTGAGGTCGAGGGACGGATCTGGGATCAGATAGATCGATTTTCAAGTATGTTTGAGAAGAATGATTTTATTCTGGTTAGTGCAAAAGCCAGTGTTTATATGGGCAAAATGCAGCTGATTATTCAGGATCTAAAGAAAGTTGAAGAGAAGTTTGTCAGTCTGGGTGACTTCTTGCCGGTGTCACAGCGTTCAACTGTGGAGATGCGGATTGAACTGGATACCATACTGGATTCACTGACCAATCCCCATATTGAAGCACTGCTTCGTTCCTTCTTTGATGATCCTGACTTCTTTGCTCTATATAATAAAGCGCCTGCCGCTAAAGCGATGCACCATGTTTTTCTTGGTGGCTTACTGGAACACTCTCTTGCTGTTGCCGCGCTGGCTGATGATGTTGCCGGGCGCTATCAGCAGGTTAATCGTGATTTGTTGATCTGTGGTGCCTTGCTGCATGATGTCGGCAAAGTTAGCGAATTGTCCTATCAACGGTCATTTGATTACACCGATGAAGGAAAGTTGCTGGGTCACATTGTCATTGGGGTACAGATGGTTGAAGATCGGATTCGTCAGCTAACCGATTTTCCTGCGGAATTATCTATGTTGATTAAACATCTGCTTCTCTCACATCATGGTCAGTATGATTTTGGTTCGCCGAAAAGACCAAAGTTTCTCGAAGCAGTGATCCTCAATTTTGTCGATGATCTTGATTCTAAAATCAACGGGGTACAGACCCATATAGATAAAGAGCCTGATCGAGAGGGGAGCTGGACCAGCTACCATCGCCTCTATGACCGCTATTTCTATAAAGGATCGAGCCAGTCTGAGGTGGCTGAAAAATCACCAACAGTAGTAGCGGTTCCGGCACCGCCCGCATCTGAGAAGAAGCTGTTCAGAGAAAATAGGAAGCGTTATGATAAGCCCCTCGGGGCAACACTGGGTGACCAGATAAAAGAGAAAAATCTTAACCTGTTCTCCGCAATAACCGAAAAAGGGGAAAACTCTTGATACTTGATTCTTTACCAACCGGGCCGCTTGAGGTTAATTGTTACATCATTGGCTGTGAAGAGACTAAAAAGGCTGCAGTCATAGATCCTGGTGGTCATGTTGACCGTATTTTACAGCGATTGGATAAGCATCAATTAAAAGCTGTTATGATCATTAATACTCATGGTCATTTTGACCATGTTGGAGGCAACCGTAAATTGTTGGATGCAACAGACGCAGAGCTGATTATCCATCGGGATGATTGCCCGGTACTGGAACGAGCCGGAGAGTATGCCGCTGTCTATGGCTTGCAGGTGGAATCTTCACCTGCACCTACTCGTGAACTTGTTGGGGGTGAGACGATTTCTCTGGGAAATTTGTCACTGCAGGTCATTCATACTCCTGGACATTCCCCCGGTGGGGTCTGTTTCTATTCGAATGACTCTTTGGTGGTTGGTGACACGTTGTTTGCCGGTTCTATCGGGCGTACCGATCTGCCTGGTGGTGATCATCAATTATTGATCAATGGTATTAAGGAAAAATTGTTGTCATTACCAGAAACAACCAAGGTCTATCCGGGGCACGGTTCAATGACGACAATCGGCCAAGAAAAACTGTATAATCCATTTTTGCGCTGAGGAGTAAAGTATGCTGCAGGGTAAAAGTATTGTTCTCGGAGTCAGTGGTGGAATTGCCGTTTATAAGGTGGTGGAACTGCTGCGATTGCTAACCAAAGCTGGTGCTGATGTTCATGTCATTATGTCAAAAAGTGCCCAGGAATTTGTTACTCCACTGACTTTTCAAGCTTTGTCAGGTAATCCAGTACATACGGATCTGTTCAGTCTTTATCAAGAACAGGAAATAGACCATATTTCCCTTGCGGATCGTGCCGATTTATTTGTTCTGGCACCAGCTACTGCTAATCTGGTTGGGAAAATTGCCCAAGGGCTTGCTGATGATCTGCTGACCACAAGTATTATGGCAACAAAAGCGCCGGTTCTGATTGTTCCGGCAATGAACAGTAATATGTATGAAAATCCTGTCTATCAGCGTAATCAGGAATCTTTGACTGATTATGGCTATCATATTCTCGAACCGATCAGTGGCTCTCTGGCTTGTGGTTGGGTTGGTAAGGGAAAATTGCCCGATCCGGTGATGATTTTTGATGCCGCAATATCAGTATTGACCCCCAAAGATCTGGTCGGCTGCCACCTTTTGGTAACTGCTGGTCCAACTCAGGAAGAAATTGATCCAGTACGTTACATTTCCAATTATTCTTCTGGAAAAATGGGGTTTGCCATTGCTGCAGCAGCTCAACAGCGTGGTGCACAAGTTACTTTGATTGCCGGGCCAACGAATTTGACCGTTCCTGTTGGAGTGCGTTGCTTTCCGATTTTTTCTGCAGAAGAAATGCGTTCTGCAGTGTTTGATCAGGTGGAAAGTGTTGATGTTGTTATCAAGGCCGCTGCCGTTGCTGATTATCGACCCGTTAATCGAGCTTCACAGAAAATGAAAAAAACAGCTGATCAGTCCACACTGCATCTGGAAAAAAATCATGATATTCTTGCCGAGCTTGGACAGCAGAAAGAGGGGAGAGTTTTGGTTGGATTTGCCGCTGAAACAGAGAGGTTGATGGCTCATGCAGCAGAAAAATTGCAAAATAAAAATCTTGATCTGATTGTAGCTAATGATATCACTTGTGAGGGTGCAGGGTTTGACGTTGATACCAATATTGTTCGCTTACTTCATGCAGATGGACGGGTTGAAGAGCTAGAATTAATGAGTAAATTTGAGGTTGCACAACAGTTATTAGATCGCGTGAAGGTGCTGTGGAAAGCTAAACAACAGTAAATAATGGCAATATTTCATCAGGATCTGTGATTCCAAGTTTAAACCGATTACGCAGTTCCTTGAGGATCAAATCTGAATCTTCCTGGCGCAACTTTCCTTCAAGCCAGAGATGGTTCATGTTTTTTCTTATAAGGTCGGCCGCAGTCAGGGCACGATCCCCGGTTGGGTCAGCATTCCAGTAGGGGCTGTTTTCATCACCTAGAATACCATTAACAGCTTTGAGTCCCATGGCCATGTATTCGTTGTGTTCCTCTTCTTCAAACTTCCATTTAGACCGCTTTGCAATGGTGTTGATTAGTTTGTGCCAGTTTTGTAATCGAGTGACCAGCATCATTGAATTGAAGATTTGTTTATTAGTTCGAAAAGAAAAAATCGTGTCTGACAGGATTTTGTTCAGCATTCGATCCAGTTTACGGTTATCTTGCTTGGCAAGGAGCTGTGCTGTTTCCCATGTTTCGTCACGAACCCCGATGTCGGCGCGGATTTCCCAATAAGCGTGATTTAACAGCACTGTGTTATAGGTCATCGCTAACTTATAGGGGACAAAATAATTATGGGCGATGGTGTCTGCTGCCAGGTGTGCCAGATATCCATAAGCACATGCTTCTGCAGCAGGACTTTCTTTTCTACTTTGCTTGAGCAGTTTTTGACCAATACTCCAGTTGTGACAATGTCTCAAGTGATGGGTGTGTTTTTTTCCTAAGGTAATGTCTGCGGCAATGCATCCATAAAGAAAATCCATAGGGTGGGTTGCTAGGAGTGCCTGTAGGGTTGCTGATAAGGCTTCAGGTGCTGCCAACAGACGCAAGCCAAGTCCTAAGTGAACTCCAGCTCCCCAAGCGAACGCATCGGCTGGAATCAATAGTAGCAATATTGCAAATATGAAAAGGCGGATCATGTCGCCTCCAAGGTTGAATTTAAATGTCTGATAAATTATACCACGAATGCCATGAAGTAATCTCGCAAGGACGAGCAATTCTTGAAGATTTACAGCAGTGGGGATTTGAGTCGGTTATTCCGCTACCCGATAAAGAACCCGTTTCTGCCGTCGACCAATTGCAGCAAGATGTTTCTACCCCTCATATTCCCAAATCTATGGCGGAGTTGGAGACTATCGTGAGTGGCTGCAGCCTTTGTCCCCTCTGTGAACAGCGGAACAAAATTGTGTTTGGAGCTGGTAACCCCCAGGCCAGACTGGTGTTGGTTGGCGAAGCTCCGGGACGTGAAGAGGATGAAAAGGGCTATCCATTTGTCGGTGAAGCAGGGAAGTTACTGGATAAAATTCTCTTGGCAATGCACCTCTCTCGTGAAGAGGTTTATATCTGCAACGTTCTCAAATGTCGTCCACCCGATAACCGTGATCCGCAACCAGATGAAATTGCCTCCTGTGAACCATTTCTGAAACAACAATTGGCACTGATTCAGCCGGAATTAATAGTTACCCTTGGTCGATTTGCAGCGCAGGAGCTACTGAAGACAAAGGAACCCATTGGAAAATTGAGGGGTAACTGGCATGAATATGAGGGAATTCCGCTGATGCCGACTTTTCATCCAGCTTATCTGTTGAGGAATCCATCTGGAAAGAGGCCTGTTTGGGAGGACATGAAACAGGTGATGCAGCGGTTGAGTCATAATTGATGATTTCGTAAAAGGAATAAAGAGAGCTAGCAGCCTGTCGGGCAATCAATGAACATTTGTCCCTTTGGCTCATCAGCTCCATTTCGACCAATAGCTATGGCTATTACTCTCAGGCCAAATTTTCGCTTCAGTTCAGGTAGCCCGGAAGACTACTAGGCAAAAATGTTGAGGTAGGTTCCAGGGGGAGGGGTGTCAACAGATGGCATGTCATATTTACTGGTGACTGAATTGCTGTTCAGATTTACAGGTTTTTGTTTCGGGGAGATTCGTTCTGGCTCCAAGGTAAGATTCAGATCCTGACGTTCCCGCTGTAGGGTGATGCTGTCTGGACTGTACATATCGACATATTCAGCATCAATGACTTGTGCCGATGCGGCATTCTTATCGTAGCTGTCTTTAGCCTGCTGGATTCTCTGTTGCTTCCCCACTTGATTTAAAGGAGATGTTTTAGCTCCAGATATTGACAGCTTTGATTGGTCTATAATGTATGAGTTGCCGATTTGCATGTCTTGAATTGTCTTTGTTTAATGAGTAGTTAGTTTTTATTAATTCTTATAACTATAGAAAAAACTGTGGTTTTTTGCAAGGGGCTATTTGGTATGAATAATGAGAGTGATGAAACAACCTGTCCGCTTTGTCATCAAGGGAATGGCTGTATGACTCATAGTAAAGAAAGTTGCTGGTGCAATAGTGTGACAGTCCCTCAAGACCTTCTTGATCTAGTTGCTGAAGCACATCGGGGTCGCGTTTGTATCTGCCGTCCCTGCATTGATAAATTTAATAACAATCCTGTTGAGTTTGTAGTAAGTCTACAGAAATGAGTAAGTAGTTTTGATTGTAATCCTCCTCTCTTGGGAGAGGGTGGACGGAGTCTGAGTGCTAACGGATTGCTCAACCTTTCGGATTGTTACTTTTTTCGGGTTCAACACGAACTCGCCGCCATCCTTTAGCTTTCATACAAATTTGGAAAAATCTTTCAAGATCACCCTGCTGTTGTACGAATCGGAAATGATGGTAACTATGGAAATATGGCCTACGATACCGATCGTAATAGTATGGGCTGTAAGAGAGGTACTCGTAGCGTTGGCCCATATTATAAAAGGCATAGTAATAGTTTATTTGTGCCACTTCTGTTTTCGCCAGTTCATGACACTCTTTCCGGTCTTTCAGAAGTTGTAGTTCCCCCTGTTTATTGGGATGCTGCCAAATCCAATAACTAGGACTGATACAACTACAAAGCAGCAATAGTAAGGTAGCTGAAATTAATTGTAAAAAAAATTTAAACCAGTCTGGTTTTCTTCGTCTCATGTTTCTATTATAACAAAGATAAATTTTGTGGCACTTTGTGGAATCATAATTCTCTTCTTAAATGAAATAAATGATCGCTATGCGTATTCTTCATACTTCTGATTGGCATCTTGGGCGCCAATTTCATAATCAATCCCTACTGGAAGACCAACGTTATGCGCTGCAGCAGATATGTACTATAGTTGCTGAACATCAGGTTGATGTGGTGATTGTTGCTGGAGATATTTACGATCGTTCTATCCCACCGGCAGCTGCTGTTGAGTTGCTGGATGAGACAATTAATTGGATCTGTCATGAATTGCAGGTGCCGATGATTGTGATTGCTGGCAATCATGACAGTCCAGAGCGATTGGCATTTGGTGCCCGACAATTGGCAACTGCTGGTTTACATGTTGTTGGAGCTCTGTGGAAATCACCACACAAAATTATTCTGCAGGATCGACAGGGGCAACGGGTTGATTTTTATCCGCTTCCCTATGCTGACCCGGCAACGGTGCGTAATCTTCATTCTGTTGAAGTTGCAACCCATGATGACGCCATGCGTTATTTGATCGATCTGATTCATGCTGAACAGGAGTCTGATATTCCCGCAGTTGCTATTGCCCACTGTTATCTGTCTGGTGGGGAATCCTCAGAATCTGAACGTCCTCTTGCTATTGGTGGTGTCGAATTTGTTTCCCCGCAGTTATTCGAAAGTTTTACTTACACAGCCTTGGGACATTTGCACGGGCCACAGTTCCGTAGGTCTGAAAAAATTCGCTATTCTGGTTCGCCACTTAAATATTCTTTTTCGGAGGAACGACAGAACAAATCGGTAACATTGGTTGATATATCACCTCAAAAAAAAATCTCAATAGAACAAATACCCGTTAAATCAATGAGAAGCATGCGTACACTTCATGGGTCACTTAAAGATCTTCTCAGCGCCGGAAGTGGTGATCCCAAGCGTGAAGATTATCTGCGTATTCAATTGACCGACACCCATGCCATTCTAGATGTGATGAGTAAACTGCGCGATGTTTACTCCAACGTTCTTCATCTGGAGCGCCCTGGTCTGCTGGTCAGCAGATCGCTCAAAATTGATCGAGATCAGTTAAAAAGAGGCGAGTTGTCATTGTTTCGTGATTTCTATCGACAGATCACTAATGAGGATTTGAGTACCGAACAGGATCAAATCATTAGTCAGGAAGTAGAGCAGCTGCATCAGGAGGATTTTTGAAATGCGGCCATTATCACTTTCAATGACAGCCTTTGGGCCGTTTCCTGGAACTGAAGTCATCGACTTTTCTTCCCTCGGTGAGAGTCCCCTGTTTCTGATTAATGGTCCAACCGGAGCTGGTAAAACAACAATTCTGGATGCTATCTGTTTTGCTTTGTATGGAAAAACCACCGGAGATGAACGGGATGGTGCGCAGATGCGTTGTGATCTGGCTTCCGCCGAGCAGTTGTGTGAAGTCAGTTTTAAATTTGAACTTAATGGACTGAATTATCATATCCGTCGTGTCCCTGAGCAGCAACGTCCTAAATCACGTGGTGATGGATTCACTGAACAAAAACCGGAAGCACAGCTGCTTGAGTTGTTGGCTGATGGGACTGAGAATCTTCATGTTGCTAGTAAAGTGACTGAGGCGACTCGTGAAATTGAAAATATGACCGGGTTATCGGTTGATCAGTTTCGCCAGGTGATGATTTTGCCTCAGGGAAAATTTCGTCAGTTGCTTTTGGCAGAATCGGCTGAGCGGGAAAAAATTTTCAGTAAACTGTTTCAGACCAGGATCTACAAACAGCTGGAAAACCGGTTAAAGGAACAGGCGGCAGGAGTTCGCCGTGAACGGGACAGCTTGCAACAGAAACAGCAGGGGATTCTTGAAACGATTGAAGTTGTCTCTGCTACGGAACTAGATGCTGAATTGGAGCAACTGCAGCCAAAGGTCGATGTTGCACTGGTTGCCAAACGGCAATATGAAACTCGGTTTGTTGAGTTGAATGGTCAGTTACAGCAGGGGCGAACGTTGCAAGGTGATTTTGATCAGTTGGGTGTGGTGGCCGGAGAGTTGCAAAAACTTGTTTTGCAGCAGGAACAGATTGGTCGGGATAAAATAACTCTTTCACATGCTCTCGATGCAGAAAAAATCCACCCATTTTATGTTGAACAGCAACGTTGCTCTATCGAAGTTGAACGTGCCGAAAAGCAAAAAGGAGAATTTCAGCAGCAACTTGAAATAGCTAAAAGGCAGCATCAAGAAACTGTACAACAGTTGCAGCAAAGTGAACAGATTCTACATAGACAAGATCAGCTGAAAGGTGAATTGCCACAACTGCTAGAGCAGCGACAGAAACTGCAGCGGGTCAACGAGCTTTGTCAGCAACAGAGTCAGTTACAACAGACACTAGTATCGCTGGTTTTATCCAGGAAGTTACGAGAGAAAGAGCAGCAACTGGATCAGCAGATAATTCTGAACAGGTTGGCAAACGAGCTTAAAAAAACACAAAAGAAACTGGAAAATGACAAACAGTTGGGGCTGGAACTGGCTCAAATGCACAGGCAACAGACGGAAACTACCCGTGAATTAGAACTCTCTTGGCATCGTGGGCAAGCTGCTATCCTTGCTGATGAACTGGAAGTCAATCTCCCTTGTCCAGTTTGTGGGAGTCTTGATCATCCTGCTCCGGCAAAGAGTGAAATAGCTTTGCCTAGTTATCACGATGTTGAAGCAGTTCGTCTGCAGCTTCATGAGACCACTATAAAGCTTGAGGCCGCTCGCGATGAATATAGAGAGGCAGGGCTCGAACTGACACAACAGAGAGCTTGCTATGAAGAGTTTCAGCAACAATTTACGGACAATTTGGGATCTGTTTCTACTCTGGAAATTGAACTACAGGAGCTGCGTCAGCAATGGCAGTGCGCTGGTTCAGCTGAGATAGCCAACCTAAATGCAGAAGCACTGGAAGCTAAATTCAGTTTTCATCAACAAGAACTCTCTTCCTTTGAGACGGAACTCAAACTACTTGAAGATCAGCTCCATGATGGGTATCGACAGGTAAGTTTGTTAGACCAGCGGGAAAATGAGTTGCGACAACAACTGGTCGATTTGGAAAAGCAACTGAACTCTCTCAACGATGCTCACCTGCAAGCACTAGGAGAGCTTGAGAGAGTCAGCGCAACTCTACAGGAACTGACTCGGCAGTTGGATACTCTGAAGCAGCAACAACGAGATGCTGATGTGGCGGTTGCCTATGCGTTGGAGCAGAGCTCATTTGCCGATTACGATCACTATCAAAAGATGGTACTAAGTGAGAAGGAGAGGGTTGTATTGCAAACGCTGATCGAAGAGTTTAGCTCCAAACAACAGAAACTCTTCGGCGCACAGGAGCAGTTGCAATTGAGATTGGAGGGAAAAAGTCGACCAGATTTGCAGCAGCTTGAAGCTGAACTACTTAGAATTAATGATGATAAACAATTTGCTGATGGCGATTGGAAAGAACTCGACAGGCGGCAACAAATTCTTCTGGATACACGGAAAAAGCTGTCGCAGAATATCAGACAACTGGAAAAACTTGATTCTCGTTTCGCTGTTATTGGTACCCTGAGTGATGTAGCTAACGGTCAGACCGGGCAGAAAATCAGCCTACAGCGTTTTGTCCTGAGTGTTTTGCTCGATGAAGTTCTACTTGAGGCCAGTCAACGTTTTATTTTGATGAGCAAAGGACGCTATCAGCTGTTGCGTAATGAGGATCGAAGCAAAGGAAATAAGGCCTCTGGGCTGGATTTGTTGGTTGATGATGCCTATACCGGCAAGGTACGATCTGTTGCAACTTTGTCGGGTGGGGAAAGTTTTATGGCGGCACTCTCTTTGGCTCTTGGCTTATCCAATGTTGTGCAGTCACATGCCGGCGGCATCCACCTCGATACCCTTTTCATCGATGAAGGATTTGGTAGCCTTGATCCAGAATCTCTTGACCTAGCCGTTCGGACTCTGATTGATCTGCAATCATCTGGAAGGATGATTGGGGTTATTTCTCATGTTGCTGATCTTAAGGAACAAATTCCCCTTAGAATAGATGTTTTTAGTAGTCGACTCGGAAGTTCAACGAAACTCAAAATATGAACTATTTGGATAAAGTTATTTCAGCGGCGGCAGCAGGTGCATTGGTTCTGACTGCAAATAAACGTTTATTTCGGCATCTGCGTGATTGTTTTGATCAACAGATGCTGGCAGAAGGGAAAAGCGTTTGGTCAACCCCGCAAATAGTTAGTTATGAAGGGTGGTTGAATCGGTGTCTGGATGATCTGGGTGAAGGTTGGCGCTTGTTGAGCCAGCAGCAACAAATATGTCTCTGGGAGCAACAGATTGAGGAATCTTCTCGCGGCACTACCCTGGAACTGTTGCAGTTGTCTAAAACTGCTGAAAAAGCGCTTCAGGCTCACCGTTTACTCAATGAATATGGTCTTTCTCTGGATAATCAATCACTAACCGAAGATCAGCAGGTGTTCCGTTTTTGGCAACAAAACTATGGGAAGCAATGCCAGCGGCATGAATGGCTTGACCAAGGTGACTTGCCGCGGCGAATTTGTTTTGCCCTGACCAATGGTCAACTTGATTTACCGCAACAGGTTTTGTTAGTTGGATTTGATCAATTGTCACCCGGGCTGGTGTTATTAATGGAGACGATTCAGCGTGCTGGGGGGCGCTGTGACGAACTGTCACTTCAATCTGAACATACCGGGCACATGACTTGCTATGCCGCCCGTGACAGTCAGCATGAAATAGAATCGGCAGCACGTTGGACACGGCATCTGCTTGATCAAGGAGTGGAATCAATCGGTGTCGTTGTTCCTGATCTGCAAATGCGTCGAAGTCAGATTGAGCGTGTCTTCCGTGAACAGATTGACCCGGAAGCAACTTTGGCATTGCAAGATGAAGAGGTGATTTTCAGCTTGTCACTGGGAGGGTCTCTGGCAGCGCAGGGGGTTGTATGTGCTGCTCTTGGTTTTCTAGGAGTTGGCAGCTATCTGACTGTTGATCAGACCTCATTTTTGCTACGGACTCCTTATCTTGGTGGTGCGAAGAAAGAAGCAGACAGTCGTGCTCTGTTTGATCTGAAACTTCGTTCTTTTCGACAGCTTAAATTTAAACTGTTGCGACTTGTGTCTTTATTGGAAGAAAAATCTGAACTCGCAGAATTATCTCAGATTTTCAAAAAAATTAACGCAAATAGGAAGGTTAACGACCGGGTACTTCCTGGAGTCTGGGCAAATCGATTTGCTGAAGAGTTGCAATCTGTTGGTTGGCCTGGGGATAGGTCTCTGGCAAGTAGTGAATATCAGGCTATTAATGTGTGGCAGGAGAAGGCACTATCGCAGCTGGTAGCACTTGACCCACTGTTGCCACCAATCAGCCGACAGCGTGCACTTATTTTGCTACGTCGGATCAGTCAGGATATCGAATTTCAACTTGAAGGCCCAACTGGACCCGTACAGGTTGTTGGTCTGCTGGAGTCTTCGGGGCTCAATTTTCAACATCTCTGGGTGATGGGATTAGGGGAAACTGTTCTGCCAGGCCGTCCGCAACCGAATCCTTTTATTCCGATAAAGTTGCAACAGCTTCACAATATGCCACATGCCAGTGCGACCCGTGAATTACAGTTCGCCGAGCAAGTGATTACGCGACTAAAGTCTGCCAGTAATAATATTGTCTTCAGCTATCCTTTGCGTGATGGCGATTGTGACTTACGTCCGAGCCCGCTTATTCCAGTTTGTGATCTTAAAACACCTCCTGCACTGGCTGATTTTCAGGACCTTTCCTATTTATTGCAATCGAGAAATGACAGGTTGGAAAGTTTGGCTGATCGGCGCGGTCCAAAGTTGACTAAGGAGGAAGTTGAGGGTGGTACTGGCTTGCTTAAAGATCAGGCGCATTGCCCTTTTCGTGCTTTTTTTCATCACCGTTTATATGCACACTCATTTGCCGAGCCTACCCCCGGAATAGCACCTATGGCACGTGGAGATTTACTTCATCTAGTTCTGGAAAAAATCTGGAAGCAGCTGCAGAATCATACTAATCTTGTGGAATTAACTGAAGAAAAACGCAATCAATTAATTCAAGCAGAGGTGTCAGCTGTTCTTGACCATTATTTTTTAGACAGCGTCGCACCAACAGAGCAATTGTTGCTGTTAGAAGCTGAAAGGTTAGTAGTTTTGGTTCAAGAGTGGCTGGAAAAAGTTGAGCTAAAACGTGATTATTTTCAAGTTTTGGAAACCGAGAAAGAGCATGTAGAAAAAATAGGATCGCTAAAGATTCGTATCCAGGTTGATCGAATTGACCAATTGGAGAAAGGTCAACGGATCGTAATTGATTATAAAACTGGAGCAGATTTGCATGCTGAGGAGTTTCTCAGTCAGCCTCTGGTTGAGCCGCAATTGCCGATTTATGCGGTAGCAGACTCCAGTTCTATGGCTGAAGGTATCGCGTTTGCAAAGGTGCGCCGAGGCGAATGTCGTCTACTAGGAGTTGTCAAGGAGAAGGGTCTGCTTGGTCGGGTGCGCGAGCTCTCTTCTTATTCACAAGTGGAAGAATTGGGAATTACCACTTGGGATGAATTGCTGACTTTTTGGCAGCAACAATTAAATCAGCTGGCTGATGATTTTGTCACTGGTGAGGCCGTAGTTAAACCGTATGATCTGATTAAGAGTTGCCAATATTGTGACTTGGCTGGTCTCTGTCGGGTTCAGGAGCGTAGTGCCGAATCAGGAGCTGTCGATGATTGCTGATATTAACCAACGTGTTGCTGCAATTGATGTGACCCAGTCTTGTATTGTTCAGGCACCTGCAGGCTCTGGGAAAACTGAATTATTGATTCAGCGGATGCTGGCACTGTTGACTGAAGTTGAGCAGCCTCAACAGATTCTGGCTATCACTTTTACCAATAAAGCTGCAGCAGAGATGCGTCAGCGGTTGCTTCAATCTCTGGAAGCAGCACGAGACAGCATTTGCCCTGCTGAGTCCCATGCAGCTAAAACCTGGAATCTTGCGGTTAGAGCTCTTGAACGGCATGGTGAGAACCTGCTACGTAATCCGGCACAGTTATCTATTCAAACTATTGATAGTTTTAATGCTGCATTGGTACGGAAAATGCCTTGGATTTCGCGGTTTGGCAGTTCTCCAGAAATCAGTGAAGACATTGATTCCCTTTATCAATTGGCAGCTGAAAAATTGCTGTCACAGCTTGATAAAAATGGAGTTGAACAGAAACAATTGATGGTGTTGCTTCGTCATCTTGACAACAATGTTGCTTTGGTACAACAGATGTTGGTCGCTATGCTACGCCGCCGGGATCAATGGTTAAGACATATGGAAGCTGACACTGAAACCTTCCGCCAGAGTTTACAGCTGGGTTTGGAGCAGCTTTGCAGCGATCAGCTCAAATTGCTAAAGAAGCAATTTCCAAAAGAACTGACAACAGAATTGTTGTTCTGTCTGAACTTTTCAATAAGCAATCTGGATGATTCTTCGTTTACCACTTGTTGCGAACTGGAAAGTCTTCCCGGTACTGAATTCAGCGCTCTTTCCCACTGGTCTGCGACAGCCGATTTATTATTAACAGCTGTGGGAGATTTAAGAAAAACTGTTACGAAAAACAATGGTTTCCCCGCGGGTAAAGAGAATAAGTTAGCAAAGGAGCGGATGCTTGCTTTGTTGGGTCAGTTTGATCAAAGTTCTGTTTTTGTTCAACACTTGGCAGATATCAGAAGATTACCGGTTGCTGGATATTCGGATGGTCAGTGGCAGCTGTTACAAGCATTGATTAAATTATTACCTGTTCTTGTTGCTGAACTCTGGTTGGTGTTTCGTTCTCATGGTCAGGCGGACTTTGCAGAAATTGCTTTGAAGGCAAATCAGGCATTGGGTGAGTCGCTAAACCCAACTGATCTGCTGTTGCGACTTGATCATGATCTGCAGCATATTCTGGTCGATGAATTTCAAGACACCTCAAGGTTGCAATATCGGTTACTGAATACTTTGACCTCTGGATGGACAGCAGGAGATGGCCGGACACTTTTTCTGGTTGGAGACCCAATGCAGTCGATTTACCGTTTTCGTGAGGCGGAGGTAGGACTATTTCTGGACAGTTTTAAAGGATATTTTGGTGATTCTCAACTGAAACTGCAACCATTACAACTCAGCTGTAATTTCCGTTCACAACAGAAGATTGTCACCTGGTTTAATCAAACCTTCACCACCATTTTCCCCTCTACTATGGACACCACGACAGGGGCGGTTCCTTTGACCGAAGCGGTTGCAATTAAGCCGCCAATGACAGGAGTTGCCTGCCAGTTTTTTCCCTCTGTTGGAAAAAATGATCGAACCGAAGCATTACAAGTTCTGGAGTTGGTACAACAGGCGCAAGCAGCTGATCCACAACAGACAATTGCAATTCTGGTTCGGGGGAGAAATCATCTGAGCGAAATATTACCTTTATTTCGCAAGCATCGGATTGGTTATCAGGCACAGGATATTGACCTCCTTGGAGCCAGGCCGGCAGCTCTTGACGTTGTTCATTTGACCCGTGCCTTGTTGCATCGAGCTGATCGACTTTCGTGGCTTGCGGTTCTTCGAGCTCCCTGGTGTGGTTTAACGCTTAATGATTTACATCTACTAGTTGGTGACTATCCGGAGAAAACAGTTCCGACATTGTTATCTGATGAACAGATCCTGCAGCAATTATCCGCTGATGGCCAGCAACGGTTGTCACGAATTTGGCCGATTCTGCAATCAGGATTGAAACGTCATGGCAGGTTACCATTGCGACAGTTGATTGAGGGTTGCTGGTTAGCTATGGGGGGAGCGGCTTGCTACACAGCTGAAGGACACTCTGATGCACAACTTGTTTTTGATCTATTGGAGAAACTGGATCAGGGGGGAGATTTGGAGAGTTTTGAAAAACTTGATCGGGGTCTGGAGAAAAAATTTGCAGAGCCGGATAGCCTAGCTGACGGCAAACTGCAAATTATGACCATCCATAAGGCTAAGGGGTTGGAGTTTGATACGGTTATTCTCCCGGGGTTGGGAAAAACCACAGGCCGGGTTGATAGTCCTTTATTGCGTTGGCAAGAACATCCCCGATATGGGCTGCTATTAGCTCCTGTTTCTGCAAAGGGAGGACAGGAGAAAGACCCAATTTATCAGTTGATTGCAAAGCTTGAAGCAGAAAAACAGGAGCTGGAAGCAGGTCGGCTGTTATATGTAGCGACAACCAGAGCGGTTCGATACCTGCATTTGCTCGGGCATGCAGAGGAAAAAAGTAGTGGTGATTTGTGTCCACGTAAGGGTTCTCTATTGGAAAAACTTTGGCCACAATTACAGGATGATTTTATAGAAGCTGATCGCCACACTATGTTCTCTGACAATAGTCCTAATTCACCACTGCTAAATCGGCTGTCTCAAAATTGGACTTTACCTGTTCTAAAATCGGTAAATATTTCAGTTCCACAGTCATCTGGAATGGCTTCTGTTCAGGTTGATTCAGAAGCAATTTTTAGTGGTTGGGAAAATCCTGTTCAGCGTCACATAGGAAATCTGGTTCATTTGCAACTAGAACAAATTGCAAAGTTTGGAATGAAGTTTTGGCAAATTGATGATCCGAATAAGTTGCAATATGAAATGAAGCGCTTCTTGAGCAGCTACGGGGTGGGAGCTGACGAGTTAGAAGCAAGTGCTTGCAAAGTTATTGATGCTATCAATAATACTCTTGCCAGCCAGCGCGGGCGGTGGATTTTAGCGGCTCACCCTGAGGAGAAATGTGAACTTCCACTGACTGGAATGATTAAAGGAAAATTGATTCATGCTGTCATTGATCGTACTTTTATTGCAGAAGGATATCGCTGGGTCATAGATTATAAAACCAGTATCCCTAAAAAAAGTGAAACTAACGAGGATTTTTTTAATCGGGAAGCACGTCATTATCAGGCACAATTGAATACTTACAAACAGCTCTTGGCCATGGAGTCGGATCATTTGCCGATCAGAGCGGCGCTCTATTTTCCTGTCATCGATGGCTGGTACGAATATCAGTAGGTGCAGTAATATCTTCTCAGCAATTTAAGGACTAAAGCTTAGCCTAAAGTTTCTGCTATTGAGTAATTATTCAATATATCGCCGGTCAAATATGTTTTTTGTGGATTGACTTTTACTAAGCTTTTAATGGTTTGAGGTGCAAGGTGGAGGCGGAAAGTCGACTCTTCGCGGTTAACTAACGTTAAGTCAATATTTTTTTTCATTGAACCTATCCGCATTTCTGTTTCAATCACATAACACCATTCTCTGTCGCCATCAGTAAAAGAGATCAGTCGTCTGGTTTTCACTGGCATTACTGAATAGACTTCAACATCATGGTTATTTTGTATGGGGTGAACACCAAAACTTATCAGTAAATCATCCCCTTCTTTGAAGGTAGAAAAATCAAAAATATTTAAAATTGATTGCCTTGAATCCATTACAACCTGAGCTTCAATTGCAGGAATCTTCAATGCCGGAAAGGATACCCACTCACACCATCCGATATCTAGCAACAGCGAATTTTTATTTTTTTTCATGTGTCGCAACTCCAGAATATGTATTGTTATTAATGATTGGAATGATACCGACTGTTTTATCGAAAGTAAATTATTCTAATATTAAAATTTTAAGCAAAAATGTTATAAAAAATTTTAATAATAACAGCATTCTATGATTTACTGCAGAATGATGTTAACGCGCTTAATCTTTGACATTATCTTTGTTCTAAGATTTCTTAAAACGGTTTTAGTTGATCGGCTTTTTCATTTAATTTTTAACCAGCATATAAGTTTCTATTATTACAGTTTTTTTTGTTATACTGCTGTTGGTTATATTATCTAAGGATAAGTCAATTTTTGGGGGACTTCATGTCAATACCGGTAAAAATCGGGATATTAATTACCTGTGTACTGGTTATTTTTACGGTTGCACTGACATTTCTTGTTAAAACACAGGTGACGCCAGAGAAGGTCAGGGAAACACTTATCCCGCTGATTGAGAAATCCTTGGAGCGAAACGTTGATTTTGGGGAGGTCACCATTGGCTTGTTCTCTGGCATTTCTGTTGCTGACTTGAAAGTAATGCAGAAAGGAGCTGATGAGGATTTCTTTTCAGTTAAGTCGGCCGAATTTCATTATCAGTTTTGGCCACTTTTGACTGGTAAGGTTGTGGTTGATCAGGTTCTTTTGGATCAGCCACGAATTTACTTTACTCGTATGCCGGACGGACAATTCAATTTTAGCGACCTGTTGCCAAAAACAACTGAAAATGATCATGCTGCGGTTGTTGCACGTAATAACAATAATGCACCATCGTTCCCCACATCTTTTAACTTGTTGGTGAAAGAAGTTAACCTAAAGTCTGGTGAGCTGCATTATGTAGATAGATATAAAAATGCTAGGTCACCTTTTCGCTATACTTTGGATAACCTCAATATCAAGGCCAGGCAGATAACCTTTGATAAGTCTTTCCCCATTGATCTTTCAGCTGCTGTAAACGGTTCCAATATCGATATTTCTGGAAAATATGATTTATCCAGCATGGTTGGTGATTTAGTCATTCACTTGGCACCCTTGGATCTGCTTCAATTTGCTCCTTATTACCGTGAAAGTTTTCCAGGTAAAGTTGCTTCAGCACAGTTGGCTTTAAATCTTGAAGTTGACCTCAGACCGGACTTGATTTCTTCAAAAGGGAAAGTTTTATTTGAAAATGTTGATCTGACTCTGGAAGAATTTCCAGAGTCAGATTTTAAGGATACAAAATTAAGTGTAGATTATTCCTTGAACTACAATACCAATAAGCAGCTATTGGGCGTGTCTACTTTGCTACTTGGTTTCAATGATCTTAATATTGGAGCAGAAGGGGAATTTGACTTTTCTACACCCGATGACCCCTATCTAGTTTTTACTTTGCTAATGAAGCAACTTGATTTGCGCAAAGTGATGCAGAATGTCCCAGAAGAGTTAGTTCGGGACTATCAAAAATATAGTGTCGCAGGCTTGATTGATGGTCAGGTTGAACTTTCAGGGAAGTTGAGTCGTGGTTTAGATTTAGTCAAATCAGTCGAACTAAGTTTACATGACGTCCGCGCCAGTGCAGAAAATTTTCGTGCTGGGGTGAGCGGAAGTATTGGCTACAGTGATAAAGTTTTACAGACAGAAAACTTACTCTTGCAATATGGAGATCAACAAGCTCAATTGCAGCTCAACGCACAGAGAACCCCCGACAATATTTTGCAAGGTGATTTTGTCCTCTCGGCAGAAACATTGAACTTGAATAAGATTATTCCTGAATCACGTAAGGAAACTCAAGAGACAGCTGCAGATCCTGGTGCTCCTGATATTGAACGTCGTAAAACCTTGTCTGACGACATCGGGCCTTATGATTTTCCTGTCGATATGTCAGGGACTCTGGCGGTCAAGCGGTTGATCTATAAAGAACTAAACCTTGATAAAGTCTCTGCTGCCTTGAATCTCGAGAATAACCAATTTTCGGTTCGTGATATGACCAGTCAGGTTGGGCA
>JADGEB010000003.1 GCA_016744595.1 Desulfuromusa sp. | reverse complement strand
CATCATCACTACGACAGATAAAATAACGTTCCCAAAAAACAAGCTGTGCAAACTCACCGGAGCCAAAGTTTTGAACAGGGCGGTTACAAAGGCGCCGAACAGCAAAAACCGACTCATATCTAAAAACTCTGCTGTTGCATGTGCCGCAATCGCAGCAAGCTTGGGAAAAAAACCTGTTGCAGAGGCTTCGCTGTGATGACAGCAGCAGTGATCATGGCAAGTCAGTACCGCAGAATCCCTTACTATGCTAACGGGATTTGTTGCTCCCAAAAACCATCCCATGACCATTGCAGAAATGGCTGCGATCAGCAAACGACCGGAGACCATACTGAGATCCCCCTGAAAAGCAACATAGGTTGATAGAATAACGACCGGGTTGATGACTGGCGCAGCAAACATGTACGTGATGGCTGCAGCAGTTGGAACGCCTTTGCCCAGCAATTTACGGACGACCGGGACAATCCCACACTCACAAGTAGGCAGCAACAATCCCGCACAAAGTCCTGTCAGTATCGCCAGACTGCGGCGTTTGGGCACCAATCTATTGAACAGCTCCTCATCAGTTAGAACTTCAACTATGGCAGCCACCACTGAGCCAAGTAGGAGGAAAGGGGAGGCTTCCAGGAAGATTGCCAAAAGCAACTGAAAAAAAGTATAGAATAAATTATCTGAAATCATTTTTAAGATCAATTTTAGAAAAGAAAGAATGTGGAATGTACCAGAACCATGCCTAAATAACAGGTGGCCTTCCGACCTGCAACTATTTTCGACACTAAATTTCCGATAGCTTAAAGAGCAGAGCTCTGAATTCAATATCAGAAACCAAGTCAAAACAATTACAAGTTAGTTAGACAACCGTAAGTTGCGAAAGATCTCATCCCGCCATTCATTGGCAACACCGACCTCTTCGGCATATTCGGGCCAGCGGGACACGACCGCATGCACCTGCTTATAGATTGTCTCGGCTCGCCCCCTTTTCATAGAGACAGCCTCGGCGCATGTCTTAAAATCGTCCAGCATGAAATTGTCACGTTTTTGATTCAACGTCATCTGGTGGGAAGAAGTCCAGTTGCCGTCCGGCTGATAACTGTAAGTGACATCGAAGGCCGGAGATAGAGACCATTGCCCGGCCTTGTCCATCAAGAACGCAATATTTTTAACGTGATCATCTTGATTGCGTGCAACAATATTAAAGATCATTCTGCGAAACTGCTGTTCAATCGCCGCCATCGGCAATCCAAGCTGACGAATTGCCAATAGTGCCTGTTCATAGGAATAGGCTCCTGCCAGATTGTAATCAAAGTGGGCAATGCCCCCCAACGATTGCATGTGAACTTTACTGCCATCATGCAGGCGATCAAATCGACGGGTCATAAAATGGCGTCGCCCGTTCTCTTCCAATAATCGACACTCGCTCATTTTGATGCCTGCATCTGCTGCCATCCGGGAATATGCGTATTCAATAACGCCATAACCCTTGGGATCTTCCAGCTCTTTATCTTTGTTGCCAGAAACGCCATCAAATTTAAGCAACCAATGCTCAAATCCGGGATCAACTTTTACTTGTCCTGAACGGACTTCTTTCGTTTCCGGATTCCAGGCAATAACCGCCTTTGCACGCGCACCACCAGCTGAAGTTCCAACGCGCAAGATGTCACGCAAAGCGTTCTCTTTACTATTGTCATCACCAAACAAGGCATCCAGATAACTACGGTGGGTTAAAACTTTTGTTGCAAGATCGACCAGATGGCTGATCTCGATATGGGTTGCTTGCTGCGATTGAGGACCGATTGCAGGGGCATATTCCAAAGCCCCCATCCCCCGTGTTCCCGTATAACAAAGACGCTCAATGGCGTTGAAAGAACTAGCTCTTCGTCCCTGCGTAGCAAGCCATGCATTGATCAGCGTGTTGCCAAAACGATCAGGAAGAGAATCGACCATTAGCCCGGGTAATCCATAAAAAGTCTCTCTGCGTAACACAGGAAACGAATAGACTTGTCGCGTTAACGGCATCACCAGGGGTGAAACCTCAATCCCACTGCCGGTAAACGCTGCATCATATTCAAAGAGGGCCGTTTCAGCACCGTCTTCAAGCATAACGGCACCGATGGTTTTTCCCCACAACATGACTTCTGCAACCGTTGCCATTATTCCCCCCAGCTCCAGTCGTCACCGGCTAGTTGCTTATTTTTCTTTGCAGAAACACGCTGCCGCTGCTTGCCTTTCATCTTTAACAGATCCATCGGACGGGTGGTCGCCTCGGGAATTGCCACCTCAAGCAAATCAAGCATATTCAGGGCTCTCAAAACCCGAATAACAGTTAAAAGCTGACTGGATTGACCTGCCTCCAGTCTTTCCAGAGTCCGTTTAGAAATTCCAGCCTCGTTCGCCAAGTCTTGTTGGGTCAACTCCTGCACAATCCGACGGCGTGCTAAGCGGCACCCTAATTCTTCCAACACAGCCTTATCAGCCATCAAACCATCAATAGTCATAATCGTCACCTTTGCCGAAATATATCCATATACTCACCTATATCGACATAAAATGCGAGAAAAAAGCTAAATAGTAATAAATAAGTCGTCAAAAGATACGAAAACATCCAAAAAAATCAACAACAACTCGTCATTTATGACGGATAGATTTAATCTCACTATGAAACAGACACACCTTTTCTTTTTTCAAACCGATTGAATAAGCCCCAGGCCACTCAAAAGTCTCTGACCTTTTTAAAACACAGTAGATTTAAAAAGATGATTGTCGATTTACCTATAATGCGTTAAAAAGAGCAGCACTGTCTGTTGGCACATCCATGAAGATCAACAGCTAAATGTAATATCCATTTTTTTCATAATGTAGATACTTACCACTCTAGGATTTCAATATGAACGTGATCGACATCATCAACAACAGTGATAAAACCGTTTTTTCCTTTGAGCTGCTTCCTCCCCTCAAAGGAAATGACGCGGGTAAAATTTATCGTACTATTGAGAGCTTGGTTGACTTCGATCCAAAATATATCAACATCACCACACACCGGGACGAGATGGTCTTTGTCGAGTCAGCAGATGGAACGATCGAAAAAAGAACCGTTCGCAAACGTCCAGGGACGGTCGCTATTGCCGCAGCCATTCAGCACAAGTACGATATTCCGGTGGTACCACATATTCTATGTGGTGGATTTTCAAAGAGTGAGACTGAACATGTCCTGATCGACCTTAATTTTATGGGGATCAGCAATGTTCTGGCACTGCGTGGCGATGGGACGAAAACAGATCATGTTTTTCGTCCCAATTCCGACGGACATGCCAATGCCAATGAGCTGGTGGAGCAAGTCGTCAACTTGCGTAATGGTAAATATCTGGAAGCTGATCTTAAAAATAGTGCCCCCATGGACTTTTGCATTGGTGTTGCTGGATATCCAGAGAAACATTTTGAGGCACCAAACTTTGAAACAGATCTGGATTATTTAAAGCAGAAAATCGATACCGGGGCAGATTATATTGTGACGCAGATGTTTTTTGACAATCAGGTTTATTACGATTTTGTCGATAAATGTCATGCTGCAGGGATCAATGTGCCAATTATTCCCGGTATCAAACCAATCAACCTGAAAAATCAACTGACAGTATTACCCAAACTCTTTAGCATCAACCTACCACAGGAACTGGCGGCAGAACTGGCTAAATGCAAAGACAATGACGCTGCAAAAGTGGTCGGAACAGAGTGGGCAATTCACCAGTCAAAGGATCTGGTTGCACATAATGTCCCCAGCCTGCATATCTATACCTACGGCGTTTCTGACAATACACAAAAAATTATCAAGACCGTTTTTTAAGCGTTAACATGCTGAGACAACAAGCCTTTTATGGTTATCTTTTTGCCCTCAGTGCCACCGCTATCTGGTCTGGTAATTTCATCATTGCCCGAGATTTAAGTGAAAGCATTTCACCCATCAGTCTTGCCTTTTGGAGATGGGTGGTTGCCTTCATTGCGTTTTTACCCTTTGCGATAAAACCACTTATTGCCGAGTGGGACATCCTCAAAAAAAACCTTCCCTATTTGTCGATTACTGCCCTGCTGGGCATTACAACATTTAATACCCTCATTTATTTTGCTGGACACACAACCACCGCCATTAATCTTGCGCTGATATCCATTACATTCCCTATTTTCACCATAATCTTATCTCGATTGTTTTACCGTGAAATCATCACTATTAATAAGGGAATTGGTATCTTGCTGGTTGTAGCAGGTGTTGTTTTACTTGTTACCAAAGGAACTCCATCAATTCTCCTCCATTTATCTTTTGCGATAGGAGATATCTGGATGCTTATGGCAGCTTTCATCTTTGCCATTTACAGCTTACTATTAAAACATCGACCTACAGAATTAAGTATCTGGTCACTCCAGTTAAGTACATTCATTTTGGGGATAATTTTCCTGCTCCCTTTTTTTATCTGGGATTGTGCAACTACTTCTTCTACCGAATTTGACACAAAAACTATCCTTTCAATTCTCTATGTCGGTATTTTTGCCTCTCTTTCAGCTTTCATTTTATGGAACAAAGCTATTGTTTCAATTGGTCCCATAAAAGCAGGAATGATCTATTACACTTTGCCACTTTTCAGCGGAACCTTGGCGTACCTATTTCTGAAGGAAAGTATTGGTATGCTTCATTTTTACTGCGCATTCCTCATTGTCTCGGGTATTCTTATTGCAAATTATGAATCGAATCGAGTACAGAAGAAATGAAAGACGGAACGATTAAAGCTGATATCTTGCTGTTACTAACTGCAACTATCTGGGGTTTTGCCTTTGTTGCGCAGCGGATCGGGATGGATTATGTCGGTCCCTTCACCTTCAATGCCGTTCGTTTTGCCCTTGGCAGTCTCTCACTGTTACCGTTGATTTTACTACTGCAGAAGCGGCAATCAAATACCGATCAACGACGATTTTCTGATGATACAAACAAATCAGTTCTATTGGGTGGCATCCTGGCCGGTGGTGCCCTGTTTGCGGGAGCATCATTGCAACAGGCGGGGCTGGTCTATACGACAGCTGGCAAAGCTGGCTTTATTACCGGGCTCTACGTGGTCATCGTACCTCTCCTCGGATTGTTTTGGCGCCAGCGCCCCCGTATCGGCACCTGGGTGGGAGCCATTCTTGCTGCTGTCGGTCTCTATTTTCTGAGCATCACCAAAGAGTTTGACATTTCATTCGGTGATCTGCTGGTGCTCGTCGGAGCCTTTTTCTGGGCAGGTCATGTGCTGCTGATTGGCTGGCTGGCACCACGAACTGATGCGTTGAAACTTGCCGCTGCCCAGTTCGCTGTTTGCTCACTCTTCAGCTTCCTGACCGCCTTGGTCATCGAAACCATGAGTATTGCTTCGATCTGGCAAGCGGCCGTACCGATTCTCTACGGAGGGATCGGTTCCGTTGGTATCGCCTATACTTTGCAGGTTATTGCTCAACGTGATGCTCACCCCGCCCACTCGGCAATTATTCTGAGCCTTGAAGGTCTTTTTGCCGCGATTGGTGGCTGGTTGCTGTTGGGCGAAGTGCTCTCTCCCCGTGGTATCTTCGGATGTGCTATGATGCTCACAGGGATGTTCTTTTCTGAATTGTCAGGTTTTTTCGGCAAACAAAAATCAAAAAGCTAAAGATTCAACAAAAAGTGAACAGTTAGAGATATGACTACAAATTTAATCGGGCTTTGTCTATGCAGCGCAGTCAAGGACTGAGGCGGTGATCGAACCATTCATGCAGAGGAGCTATATCAATGCCCAGATTTTTTACCATCGGAACGCTGCTCTTGATTGCCAGCATACCTCTTCTGTCCTGTTCAGGCAAACGACCTTCGAATCTGGGTGTCTCCGAGTCAAGGTTAGCTTCTTGCCCAGCCTCGCCAAACTGCTTATCAAGCGATGACCACGACAGCACCCACAAGGTTCCGCCTTTCCAGCTTAAAAAGCCTGCTGCTGAGGTCTGGCAAGTCGCTCGTGAACTCGTGATGGCGCTACCCCGAACCCGAATCGTGAAGGAAACTTCAGATTATCTTCACGCGGAGTGCAGGAGTCGCACGTTTGGTTTTGTTGATGACCTTGAGCTTCATCTTCGCCCATCTACCGGGGTCATTGCAGTCCGCTCTGCTGCACGTTTGGGATACTCGGACTTCGGTGTCAATCAACGCAGGATAGAGTTTTTACGAGCAACCCTCATCAGTCGTGAAATGGTTCACTGAGATTGGCTAATAGAAGAGGTAAGGGTTCAGCAATCTGAATGCATTGTTAACATAAATTTTACGAAGGGTTCAAAAGATGCGTATCATTATCGTAACTGCAGATGAAGAGTTGCGTGATTATTGTCTTAAACAAATAGTAAAATCAGATGTAGACTGCAAAGCAGTGACCAGTCTGGGTGAACTTTTTGAAGAACTCGGAAAAAACCATTACAGTGGTCTGCTGATTGATCTTACTTCCTCGATTAAAGCGAAGGTAGATGAGAAAAGTAAAGCACATGAGGTTCTTCCACTCTATCCAGTATTGCGGCTAAAGTGGAAAAAAGAAGTACAAGGATTGAATTGTCTGCTACAAAACAGTGTCGCCAATGCCAATATTTCAATTACCAACTTTATTGATTACCATTGTCGCCCCTTCAATCCGCGGAAAATCCGCACCAAAAAACGCTTACCTCTCCACTTCAGCGTCTTGATTTCGCAGGATAGAAAATTCCAACGATTAGATGTCGAACGTTCGACAACACTGGATATTTCTCTAGGAGGATGTTCATTACTCACCACTCAGCAGTGGGAAATTAACTCTCGTATCTGGCTACAATTTGTAGAAATGGAGGATCAGACGCCAATTCAAGGAAAAATCTGCCGCTGGACCTGTTGGGGGACGCCAATGAAAATCCCTTCGATAGGTGTCCAATTTGAATCCTTAACCGACTCCCAGAAGCGACAACTTGCCCGCCCCGTCAGCATCTACAAAACCACCCATTAAACAGCATCTGCCAGGTTGTTTTTCACCCTTGCCAGATAGTCACGGGTCTCTTGTGGCATCTTCTCTAATCCTTTACGATCAACATTCCCCTGTCCCCAATTATATGCAGCCAGTGCACAATCGAGATCGCCACTATATTTTTCTAACAGCTGCTTGAGATATTTACTCCCACCGAGTAAATTTTGCAAAGGGTCGAAACTATCCTGCACTCCGAGTTCCTGAGCCGTTTCTGGCATCAATTGCATCAACCCCTGTGCACCTGCATGTGATACGGCCGTGGGGTTGTAGGCACTTTCTGCAGACACAACTGAGTGAATCAGTTCAGGCGCCAAACTAACTTTTTCTGCGACGTCATCTATCATGGCTGTGATTTGATTAGTTTTCTGTGGCATGGATTTCGGTAGCGCTGGCTGCTGAGATGTATAATACTTGTCAATAACTTGACTCCGCTGCAGGGTCAATTGCCGCAAACTTTCAATATTATCGAACCCGGAGAAAAAATCATCAGCATCGGTTTCATCCTCTACAGAAAACACTCCCTGCAATAATTTAATTTGCGCCAATTTCATTTGTTCAACTATTTGTTTTTGAGTATTTTCATTACTTTTCAGTGGGTTAACAGTATTATTGAAAACTTGTTCAAATAGCTTATGATTATTCTTCAGGTTATCCGTAGATATTTTCTGCCCCGAAGAAACTTCAAACACAGCAGACAAACTGGTTGGGTCGATACTCATCATAACCTCACCGGAAAATCAAATAGGCAAAAGAAAGCACTCTGCCTACTACATAAGCAAGAAATGAACCGAATATTCTTTTACTGAGGAATTCAGCCGTGACCACAACCGAAAAACTATTTAACCGGATCAAGCGCCAAACGGGAAAAGCAATCGGCGATTTTGATTTAATTAACGATGGAGATCGAATTGCTGTCGGAATATCTGGTGGCAAAGATTCCTACACCTTGCTGCATGTTCTGGAAGCATTAAGGAGAAAGGCTCCTGTCAACTTTGAATTGTTCGCAATCAATATCGATTCAGGGTTTCCCGGCTACCACAAAGAATCAATTGAACAGCACCTGCAACAATATCACTTCAACTATTTGATGGCAGCAACTGACAGCTATCGAATTATTGAGGAAAAACTTCGGCCTGGAACTTCCTATTGTGCCTTTTGCGCCCGCTTACGTCGTGGTTCCCTTTACACTCAGGCTGAAAAGCTTGATTGCAACAAAATTGCCCTGGGACACCACCTAGATGACTTTATTGAGACCCTTCTTCTTAATCAGTTTTTTGGAGGGACTCTTGCGGCGATGAGTGCCAAGCTCAAAGCGGACAACGGCAAACATACCGTCATCCGCCCGCTGGTCTATGTTGAGGAAGTAGAAATTCAGGAATATAGCGACCTTAAGGAGTTTCCAATTGTCCACTGTTCTTGCCCGGTCGTCGGAGTTGAAGATCAGAAACGACAACAGATGAAACAGCTGATCAAGGATCTTGCCAAAGACATCCCGGAAATCCGTAACAGCATGATCAGCGCCATTGGTAATGTTCACCCTCGTCATCTACTCGGTCAGAAATTGACAAAAGAAGGTCAAGAAAAGTAGAATGCTGCCTTTTGTTAACGGATAAGTATCTAGGAGCAAACATTCCACATATGCTCCCAGGCTATGATTTAGTAGAGGTCAGAGAACTTGAAAAAATATCCATTCCTATCCATGTTATTAATCGCCATTTTCTTCGTGCTTCTGATCATGACAGTTATCTGGCTACGTCCTGAAAAAGAAGAGAAGAAAGAAGAAATTATTCCAGAAGTAAAAATAAGTGTGAAAGAAAAAAAATCCCAGTTTAGAGCAACTATCATCCCAGCGGTCAATAAAGTCTATTCTGGCCTGATGAAGCAATATCTGGAGGTGTCAGAATCATTGCAAACCAATGATAACAATGACAAATATGCTGAACTAAGAAAAGAGTATAAGGCGGCAAATAACGAAGAGCTGCTGAAAGCCCTAAAACCTCATCCTCAAAGCATTGCCATAGCACAAGCTGCAATGGAAAGTTCTTGGGCAACTTCCCGGTTTTTCAAAGAGGCAAATAATATATATGGGGTTTGGTCATTTAGTAAAAATGAAGCACGCTTGGCCGCTAGCGAAAAGCGCGGGGATAAAACTATCTGGGTGAAAAAATATGACTCGGTTGAAGCTTCTATCCGTGACTATTATCGTACCTTAGCCCGAGGAGATGCCTACAAAGAATTCAGGACTCTGAAAATGGAAACCAACGATCCCTATGAACTAGTTAAAAAACTGGATCGATACTCGGAAAAAGGAGCTGAATACGGCAAAGAGCTCTCCGCAATCATTCGCTTTAATAAGTTTGGCGCCTACGACCCGCCAGAGCCAGAGCCAGAGCCAGAGCCAGAATCAGAATCAGAATCAGAATCAGAATCAGAATCAGAATCAGAATCAGAATCAGAATCAGAATCAGAATCAGAATCAGAATCAGAATCAGAATCAGAATCAACCATGATTATAAATCTCAATCCTTCTTTTTCATAAATTTTTTGAATATTCCCTTCGATTCAGGTGCTTGTTCACGGCGTAAATTAATCAATCGTAGTTCACGCAATGCTTCGGTACATCCAGGATCGGCTTGTACCGCCATTTCAAAAGATTTCTCCGCCTGCCGCTCTTTCTTCTGAGACTGGTAAACATGACCAAGATAGAGATGGGTTACATCAGAACTTGGATTTATCTCGCGGGATGCCAGCAAAACCTCCAGAGCCTGATTTTGAACATCGGGCTTTTCCGGGGCTGATTTAAACAGCGCCCAAGCAAAGTAGGTCATGTATTCTGACTCTTCTGGACTCAATTCAATAGATCTCTGTAATGCTTTCGCCGCGGCACTATAACGCCGAACCTTCAACAATGCCCGCCCTTCCTGATAGGAAGTTTCTGCCTCAATCACCTGATTAATATCAATCGACTTTCTTGGCCCATTAACTAGTTCCTCAAGATATCCAGAGCAGGTTTCAGGGTCGCTAAGAATCGTATACGCCTGGGTAATATACTGAAACATCTCTCTGATTTTACTGCTCATCTCACTGGAGAGACCACTACCGAGAAAACGATCCGGGTGATATTCTTTGGCCAGACGGTAATAAGATTTTCGGGCTTCTCCTGGACCACACTGTCGACCCAGTCCTAGCGCTTCAAAATAATCAGAATCCATGATTCGTTTATAATCATCAAGAATTTTATGCCGTAGTTTTTCATCAATGATTTCAGTCTCAGTATCCCCCGGCATCTCATCAGCAGTGCCCTGTTCTGGGACTGTACTACGTTCCAACATTTCAGAAATCATCAATGCAGCCAACACTTTTTGAACTTCCCGGCGAGCCAATGGGTGTTGCTGCAGAAGATTATTCAGTGTTTTCCCCCCAAGGCAGCTTTTAAAAATTGCCTCTCCCCGTTTATTTAATTCTATATCTTGAAAACGATATTGTGGATTACTCGCCTGCTTCAAATAATCTTCACCAAAAGGATAGAGAAAATCATCCAACTGAGTTGGAAGCCAGTGACGATCAATCCCCTGCATAATCAAAGCGGCCGGTGTTAACTTAATTCTGGTTACACTCTTTTTAAAATTTTTCCCCGGAACAAATTGATAGGTACCGGTTCTCCAGGAAAAAGTCGAGAGCAGTTTGTCAGTCACCTGACGAATCAATGCTGCTTGAACTTCCTGAGGAGTCAGTAAACCCATTTCAATAAGAACCGTTCCCTGCAACCGCCCCGACTCTTTGCTGCGCTCAACCGATTGGTCGCAATCAACCTGAGTAATAACCCCCTCTTTTACCAACATTCGACCAAGGCACTCATTCAGAACATTGGAACGAGTAAAAATGGGGTAACCATCCATAATATAGATAATTTTTTTTGCGTCACCTCGTTGGAGATGTAACAGCCCTGTCGCTTTTTCTCGATAAAGTTGCTGTAATTGCAAAGGAATTGTGTAATCGGAAAGAGACTGAATTTTAGGAGTCGTGTCTTTTACAGGTTCTTCCTGAGAAAAGATTTGCTCCAACAAATTCTGTAAATCAGTACCATTAAAAGGTTTAAGTAAAAAACCATCAGCACCGTAGTCTTTTTTTGCTTCGTCAACTTGCTCCGGACTGTAAAATGTTGCGGTAACCATAATCACTGCTAAATTTCGGGTGTTATCATGCTTACGCAGTGCTCTACATATATTTGGCCCGGAAATTTCCGGCATATTAATATCGATCAAAGCCAGCTTGAAATCTTCGGTCAGAAGTTTCCGTAAACCAATTGCGCCACGATCCGTTGTTTCTACTTTAAAACCAGCGGCTGAAAGTGCTTGCTGTAAAAAATCTCGCAAATCACGGTCATCATCAATAATCAAAATATTTTTATTCATAGCAAGTCCCCTCCATCAAGAACCGCCTGAGGTTTGAGATATTTATCAAGAAGCGCACGGATTCCTCCAGTTACAAGCTGATATTCTTTGAGAAATTTCTGTTCTGGCTGTGACCCGGAACCACCGTAGCCAAGACTATTGGCCGCCTTTTTGAAGCCCTTATTATGGGCAGAAAGTTCATTGATCGATTGATCATACAAAAGTCGCAGTTTGTTTTCCAAACGGCGCAAAAACTTATAACCATTGACCAATAATTCGGCATCATCTTGAGGCAATATATGATTTTCCGCCATACATTCAAGTAGATGAACCGTATTATTTATCCGTAAGGAGTTGACCCTGCCAGCATGTAACAGTTGTAAGTATTGGGTGATAAATTCGACATCGACCATCCCGCCACGACCCGTTTTAATATTAAACCGTTCGTCATCTTCCCGAGCATTTTCCTGTTCCATTCGTTGCCGCAAACGATAAATTTCTGTTTGTAAATTTTCTGGCACCGGTCGTTCAAAAGTCAGTTCAGAGATAACCAGCTGAAGCTGATCGGCAAATTCAACTGGACCACAGACCACCCGTGCCTTGGTCATTGCTTGCCGTTCCCAGGGCTGTGCTGATTCCTGATGATAACGCTGGAATGCAGCTAGACTGGTAACTAACGGTCCCTGGTTTCCTGAGGGTCGCAGCCGGGTATCAATCTCATAGACTGCTCCTTCACGGGTAACCAGAGTCAGAGCCGTAATGATCCGTTGCGCCAGCTTAGCAAAATATTCATGATTACTGATCTGCCTGAACCGGCTAGGGTCGGTTTCTATAACTGGCTGAGTTTCACCTTCTTGAGCATAAATAAAGATAATGTCCAAGTCTGAGTGATAGTTCAACTCAAATCCACCTAATTTTCCCATACCAACAACGGAAAAAGCTGTTTCTTCCTTTTGTTCTTTCGAAAATGGGGCACCAAATCGACCAGCCAATTCATACCGTGCCATTTTACACGCTTGTTCCAGACAGGCTTCAGCAAGCCAAGAAAGTTGCTTTGCTCCTTCACCTTGTTTCATTTGACCATGCAGATCATTCAAAGCAATACGCAAGAATTCTTCATTACGGAAACGGCGCAAGCCATCCAACTGCAACTCATAATCTTCAGCCAATGCCATTTGCTCAGACAAATCGGCTTTTAGCTGCTGAAGATCTTTACTCGCTGTTGCATATGAACGGGACACCATCGTATCTAAAAGCTCTGGCCTTTGGATAAAAATCCGCGAAAGTAATTGGCTGGAACCAAACAAAGCGATCAACAGTTTAACAATTGCTGAATTTTCAACCAACAGAGAGAAAAAAGAGCTGCTGGCTCGAATACTGCGCAAAAAAGATTCAAGATTATTCAGAGCTTGATCCGGGTTTGGTGAAGCGAGCAACTCCATAATTAACAGTGGAGCCAATTTTTCCAAACAACGCCGACCACGTCGGGTTAAACGTTTATTAGGATCACCACCACGTAACATCAACAAGCTATCATAAGCGGCATCCGGATTAGTAAACCCATTTTCTTCAAGGAGATCTTTGACCAGATCGGGATCAGACTCAGGGTCAAAAATAAAATTGACTTCAGGATGACTCTCCTGATCCTCTTCTTCTGCTGAATAGAATAGATCTGTAAATATTTGACCGACTTCCCCGCGGTGCTGTTCCAACTCTAAGGAGAATTCAGTGTGGTTTGAAAAACGACAGCGTCGCGCTAAAACATCAAGGTCTCGCTGGTTCAGAGGTAAAGAATGGGTTTGCTGCTCCTGAACAACCTGAATCCGGTGCTCAACTGTTCTTAAAAATTGGTACGCCTTGCTTAGAGACTGTTGATCTTCCGGCGTAATTAACTCCTCCTGCTGCAGCAACTGCAGCATTTTTAAAGAATTGCGATCTTGTAGCTGTGGTCGAGTGCCTGCATTCACCAGCTGTTGCGTCTGAATGAAAAATTCTATCTCACGAATACCTCCCCGCCCTAGCTTGAGGTTACGCTCCCCTTCCTGTTTACGGCTGAGACTGGTATTGATTTTTTGCTTCATCAGCTTGATATCCTCGATCATGCCAAAATCAAGATACCGCCGATAGATAAACGGCTTGAGCCGTTGCAACAACTCTTCACCCAAAGCTATGTCCCCAGCCACAGGTCGAGCCTTAATCAATGCTGCCCGTTCCCAGCTCTGCCCCCATGATTCATAATAAGCTTCGGCACCATTTATAGAGACAGCCAGATCCCCATTATTTCCGTCAGGACGTAATCCGGTATCAACCCGAAAGACAAAACCATCATCGGTCACTTGATGGAGAGCTCTGGTGATCAGCTCTGCCAACTTGACAAAGTAGCGATGCAAGCTAATTTTTTCATTACGATGTCCACCGGAGGTTTCTCCATTTGTCGATGAATAACAATAGATCAGATCAATATCGGAAGAAAAATTAAGTTCATGACCACCAAACTTTCCCATCCCCAGGATAGTCATTGTTGCAGTTCGAATTTCCCCCTCTTCACTTTCCTGCTGCGGTTGTCCATACTCTTCCTGCAATTGCAAGCCACAAACGTCACAGGCACGCTGCAAGCAAGCCGCGGCAAGTCCAGATAGTTCTTCCATCACCTCAACCAGCGAAGCAAAACCACACAGGTCACGACTGCCAATTCGCAAAATTTGCATTGCTTTATAGCCACGCAAACCCGCTTGTAAATCTGAAAAATTGGCGCTATCAAGAATTGATCCACACAAATCATTCAACATCTGCTCTTCGCTGTTGGAATGATTAATTTCACCGTCAATAAACAGGCGTCTAAAATAACTTTTGTTACGACAGAGAATTCCACCGAGAAAAGGAGAACCGCCGAGAACTGTCAACAGTTGTCGACAACGCACAGAATCAGACAGGATTGTGGTTAATTGGTCAAGAGGGACAACATCAAACAATCGTTCCAGAATATTCAAAGCACAGTCAGGGTCAGCTGTTGCTAAAGATTGTATCAGAACATCTGCCAGCAGGCTTTGATCTTGCAATCGTTCATCAATCAACTGCAAGTTGGTTTTCGCTTTTTCCCCTTCAAGCAAGGCGAAGCTATCGAGCCAAATGACCAGCTTTTCCTCATCATTGCCCAATAATTTGAGCTTCACCTCTATTTCTTGCTTCTCAGGGATCATTCGAATCCTTTTAGTGTTGCTTGACGATTTTGTTCAGTCCCGTCAGATAATCACCTTTGACAACGCCATGTTCAGTGATAATTGCGGTAACCAGTCGATGTGGAGTGACATCAAAAGCAGGGTTGCGAACGCTGATCCCTTCTGGAGCCAACTGAATATCTTTAATATGGGTGATTTCCCGCCCATCCCGTTCTTCAATCGGAATCAACGAACCATCACTCAAACTCAGGTCAATGGTTGAAATCGGTGCAGCAACGTAAAAAGGAATATTGTGTTCTTTAGCTAAAACCGCGACCGTATAAGTACCAATTTTGTTGGCAACATCTCCATTTGCAGCAATTCGATCAGCGCCAACAATAACACAATCGATATCCCCTTTGCTCATCAGATAACCAGCCATATTGTCACAGATCAAGGTAACCGGAATATTGTCCTTCTGCAACTCCCATGCAGTCAGTCGCGCCCCCTGTAAAAATGGCCGGGTTTCATCAGCGATCACTGAAATTTTCTTTCCAGCTTCGACTGCTGCCCGAATCACCCCGAGAGCCGTTCCGTAACCAGCGGTTGCCAAAGCCCCCGCATTACAGTGGGTCAGGACACGAGCACCATCAACAAGCAGAGATTCACCGTTACGTCCCATCTGCTGATTGATTTTTTCATCTTCCTGTGTAATAGCCAGAGCTTCATATTCAAGGCCAATTTTCAATTCCACGACGCTACGATCCAGATTGGATTGGGCAAAATGTTTCATCCGCTCCAAAGCCCAGAAGAGGTTAACTGCCGTTGGCCGAGTTGCGAGGAGAACCGCACAGATCTTCTCAAGCTCTTGATAAAAGTCCCAGCTCGATTCGGTTTCAATATCCCGCGCACCAAACCAGACTCCAATTGCTGCAGCAACACCAATAGCCGGAGCACCGCGAACCACCATGGTACGAATTGCCTCGGCAATTTCCTGGTAGGTTTTATAAGAATTCCACACCTCTTCGGCGGGGAGCAGGCGCTGATCAAGCATTTGGCATTGCCCGGCAATAAAGCGGATTGGGCGGATAACACGGCTATCTATAGGGCAGGTTGACATTTGTAACTCCAACGGTGGAAAAATTCCATTTGGTAGGGGCGCTGCTTGCCGCGCCCTGTTCGCAACATCCAGAAAAGGGCGCGGCAAGCAGCGCCCCCTACGTCTAATGGTTTATCCAGCCAGTTTCTTTTTCAGCAACTGATTCGCCATACCAGGGTTTGCTTTTCCCTTGCTGGCCTTCATCACCTGACCAACAAAAAAGCCCATCAATTTTTCTTTACCGGCATGGTATTCAGCAACCGGCCCTGGATTGGCAGCTATCACTTCGTCAACAATCGCTTCTATCGCTCCGCTGTCACTGACCTGCTTCAAACCCTTTTCTTCTATAACTTGATCTGCATTTTTACCGCTCTGCCAAATCTCTTCAAAAACAGTCTTGGCGATTTTTCCAGAAATTGTCTTATCATCAATGCGCTGCAGAACCCCAGCAAGTAATTCCGGCGACACCGGACAATCGATAATCTCCAGATTCTTTTCCTTGAGTGCGCCAAGGACTTCACCCATCACCCAGTTGGAACAAACCTTCGGATTATTATACAACGCCACCAGCCCCTCAAAATATTCAGCAACGGGCCGTTCCGCAGAAAGAACTCCAGCATCGTAGGCAGGCAGATCCATCTCATCCTGGTAACGTTGCAATTTAACCAGTGGCAGTTCAGGAAGAACACTACGAACCCGCTCTACCCAGTCAGCAGAGACCTGTAGCGGCAGCAGATCGGGATCGGGGAAGTAGCGATAATCGTGAGCCTCTTCCTTACTCCGCATTGAGCGACTGACGCCAGCATCAGGATCGAATAACCGAGTTTCCTGAACCACCTCACCGCCATCCTCAATCACATCAATCTGCCGCTCAACCTCGTATTCTATAGCCTGCTTGATAAAGCGGAAAGAGTTGAGGTTTTTCAGCTCGGCCCGAGTTCCAAGTTCTTTCTGCCCCCAGGGACGGATCGAAACGTTGGCATCACAGCGGAAAGACCCTTCATCCAGATTACCATCGCAGATTCCCAGATAGACCACAATCTGATGCAACTGTTTGAGGTATGCAATCGCTTCCTCAGAACTACGCATATCGGGTTCGGAAACCACTTCCAGCAACGGAGTACAGGCTCGGTTCAGATCAACTGATGAGCTGTTGCTTTCATTGTGCAGTAGCTTCCCTGCATCTTCCTCCATATGGATACGGGTAATGCCCACCCTTTTCTTACCCAGCTCTTCAGTTTCAATATCCATCCAGCCGTGTTCACAAATCGGCAGTTCAAACTGAGAGATTTGATAACCCTTTGGCAGATCGGGGTAGAAATAGTTTTTCCGGGCAAAAATCGAGTGGGGTGCAATCTGGCAGTTGGTCGCCAACCCCGCTTTGATAGCATCCTCAACGACCTGTTGATTAAGTACCGGAAGCGCACCTGGTAGCCCCAGACAAACGGGGCAAGTCTGGCTGTTAGGCGATTGCCCGAATTCAATTGAACAGCCACAGAAAATTTTAGTTTTGGTTGTCAGCTGAACATGAACTTCCAAGCCGATGACAACTTCATATCTGGAATTCATTTTTAAATCCTGTTTGAATAAACGGTAGGGGCGAATCTTGCATTCGCCCATTTTCCTCTGACAGAAGGGCGAATACAAGATTCGCCTACTAAATCCAATTATAATTCAGGAACTCGGTCGCTCCAGTCGGTCGCCTGTTCAAACGCATAAGCTGCCTGTAACATTTCAGCTTCGGCAAAAGGTTTTCCAATCAACTGCAAACCAATCGGCAAGCCATCCTCGCTAAAACCACAGGGGAGACTCATCGCACAGGTTCCAGCCAGGTTTGTCGGGATAGTGAAGATATCGGACAGATACATCTGCAGAGGATCATTTGTCATTGCCCCAATTTTGAAGGCCGGGGTTGGTGCAACCGGGGTTAACAGCAGATCGACTTGCTCAAAAACATCGTGGAAATCCTGTCGAATCAGAGTTCGCACCTTCTGCGCTTTCAAATAATAAGCGTCATAATAACCCGAGGAAAGGGCATAGGTTCCCAGCATAATGCGACGTTTCACTTCATCACCAAAACCTGCAGTTCGGGTCTGTTGATACATTCCGATCAACCCGTCACCACTATCTTGTCGAATACCAAATCGGACGCCATCGTAACGAGCCAGATTACTTGAGGCTTCTGCCATCGCAATCAGGTAATAACTGGCGACAGAATAATCGGTATGCGGCAGGCTCACCTCGACAATTTCAGCACCCAACTGACGATAGGTTTCAATTGCAGAGTTGACTGCTTTTTTGATATCAGGATCTAAGCCATCGATGAAATACTCCTTCGGCAGCCCGATTTTTTTCCCGGCAACACCAGTTTTCAAGTTCTCCAGATAATCGGGAACCAGACAATCGACCGAAGTTGAGTCGGCAGGATCATAACCAGCAACCACACCAAGCATTAATGCGCAGTCCTCAACATTCCCTGCCACCGGGCCAACCTGATCCAGAGATGAAGCAAATGCGACCACACCATAGCGAGAAACCCGACCATAAGTCGGCTTAAGTCCGACAACCCCACAGTGAGACGCCGGTTGTCGTACCGAACCGCCGGTATCGGTTCCCAGAGTGGCCACGACTTGACCAGCCGCGACGGCAGCGGCACTTCCACTGGATGATCCCCCTGGAACCCGTTGCGTATCCCAAGGATTATATACCGCGCCAGCAGCGCTGTTTTCACCGGAGCTCCCCATGGCAAATTCATCCATGTTCAGTTTCCCGATAATAATCGCTCCCTGTTCACGCAATTTGGTGATAGTAGTTGCATCATAAGGGGAGACATAATCATCAAGAATTTTCGAAGCACAAGTCGTCCGAACATCAAGAGTATTGAAAATATCCTTCACCGCAACAGGAATTCCGGTCAACAGCGCTCCATTTCCTGATGCAATCTGCTGATCAGCGACAGCAGCGGCAGCCAAAGCTTCCTCCTCACAAACAGTGATGAAAGCGTTCAATTTGTCATCGGTTGCTTTGATCCGTTCCAGACAAACCCGGGTCAATTCAACCGAGGTGAGTTCACCAGAATTCAATTTTTGTCGAATATCTTGAATTGTTAAATTATGAAACTTCATAAAGACTCCAAAACTACCAGCAGTAAGTTTTATTGTTTATCAAAATTTGATACTTAAGTCGTGTTACTCGATAACTTTGGGAACGGTGAAACACTCGTCCCCGGCCACAGGAGCATTCTGTAACGCACGTTCGATCCCTATTGCCGGTTTGAGTTCATCCTCACGAAAGGCATTTGACATCGGTACTGCATGTGCCATGGCTTCAATTCCCTCGGTATCAAGCTCATTTAATTTATCAACATAACCAAGAATGGCATCCATTTGCCCAGTCAGAGCTTCTAACTCTTCCGGGGCAACTGTCAACCGAGCTAATCGAGCGACGTGTTCAACATCTTTTTGGCTGATTTTCATGATCAATCCTTAAAAAATAGCTACAATTATTCTTCTATATTGAATTCAGTAACCGCTGTTGACACCTTCTGTAACGCTTGGCTGTTAGCTGATTCTGGATGCTCAATAACATGCGGTTTGCCATCATCGCCTCCGATGACTACTAATGGCTCAAAGGGGATTTGAGCTAACAATGCAATGTTGGTTTTTTCAGCCAGCTTTTCAGCTCCACCACTCTTGAAAATATCAGATCTCTCACCGCAATGAGGGCAGATAAAACCACTCATGTTCTCAATCAAACCAACGACCGGCAACTTCAATTCTCGACAAAAGCTCAGTGATTTTTCAACATCGGTCAGAGCGACATCCTGCGGGGTAGTGACAACCACCGCTGCCGAACCTGATCCAAGTAATTGCACCGCACTTAAAGGTTCATCTCCGGTTCCAGGAGGACAATCAAGTAGCAGATAATCAAGCTCACCCCAGACAACATCAGCCAACAACTGCTGAATGGCACCATGCTTCATCGGGCCACGCATGATCGTTGCTTCACTAGTTGAAGCCAGTAAAAAACCAATTGACATCACCTTCAACCCGAAAGCTTCCAATGGATGAATTCCTTCATCATCAGCATCGGGGCGTTGCCCTTCCAGACCGAGCATCTTCGGAATACTCGGGCCGTGAATATCAATATCGAGCAAACCTACTTTTTTTCCTTGTTTTACTAGAGTCAAAGCCAGATTAACAGCGGTGGTACTCTTGCCGACGCCACCCTTGCCGGACATGACTATAATTTTATTTTTTACTTCACACATCCGCTTATCCAGGGCTTGACGCATCTGAAACTGTTTATCTTGCGGGTTTCCCTGCTGATTGATTGAGCAGGAACCGTCGTTACAACCTTCGCAACTCGACATGACTATCTATTCTCCTTCGTTTGTTGTTATACAAGTTAAGCCATTAGCATCTTCACTTGTAAAAATCCAGAGGTGGCCAAGCCACCATTATGTGTTCAAAACTTCAATAAGTTCTTCAATCTCCTCAGGCTCGTATTCTTCATTTTGAAGAGCGATCCGGTAGCTTTCGATTAATAAGCCAGCACCATTAGAATCGTTCTGCTGTCGATAAAGTGATAATAATTGCCGAATTATCGGATCATAAGTTGGATCAAGCAATAGCCCTTGTTTTAACAACCCAACCGATCCTTCTTGCTGTCGCCATTGGAATAACTGAGCAAGCATAACGAGTTGCTCCAGACGAAGCTGGATCAACTGATCGCGCTGAAGCGGCAGCTTACCATCCAGATCATATCCCTCCAGAAACTCTCCCCCCCAAAGACTCTCCATTTTCAGCAAAGCATGCTCTGCCTGCCAAAAATGTTCTCGTTGCATATGGTAGCGGACATCTCCCATAGTTTCAGTGAATAGAGCACTATCAACCTGCACATGTCGCAGTGATAATATCCCCTTTTCCAGAACCAGATAGTCTCGGCGAACCCGGCTCCCAAAACATTCTTCCAAAGCCTTGCGTAAGCGAGAGTGGACAGTATCAAAGCTGTTCCTTGCCTTATTTGCTGAACTTTCTGGCCATAAAATCCCCATCAGCAATTCAATGCTTAAGCTATGATTTGGAGCAACAACCAACAGGGTAAAAATCTGTCTGAGTGCTGGCCCAACCTGACTAAAATCAAAAGTTTTATGTTCCATTTCCAACTGGAATTTCCCCAAACAATTAACCTTGAGAAATGGAATCGGACTATTGTCCTCGTCAAGAACTAAACATAGGTGTTCTTCTAGCAAGGGCTGTAAGAGTACCCGCTCTTCTGTTCGCGTTATGAGTGGCAACAACTCATCGATCAACTCTGGGATCATTCCCCAGAAAAAAGAGACTCGGTGCCGCTTTAGTACCTCAAAAAAATTTCTGATTTGCTCAGATGAAGCATCCAAACAACCCAGCTTATGTTGTACGACCGCCATCCAGGCATGCATCCCGGCACGAAAACGCTCCTCTTTATATTTTAGGGATTTGGCCAAACCTTCGGCAAGATATTCTGCCGCCTGGTCGTAATTCTGCAGGGCAAAACAAGTGGTTCCAGCAAACAACAAGTTTTCCAAATGACAGAAAGTTCCTCCTGCCTCTTCCCGCAATTTAAGACCCATATCTCGATCATTCAGAGCCTCAATATCCCGACCTGACAAAGCATTGATCCAACCCCGCAATTGCAACAATCGACTCTGAAGATGTGAGTTCGCTGCTGCCTGTCCATCTAACAGAGCAATTTCGACTGTCTCTAAAGCTCTCTGCCGATCACCTTTTGCCAAGAATAGGCCAGCAACATAGTAGCTCAGAAGTGGCTTAAAGACCGTGTTCTGTTGAATTTCCCGACGGTAACAGTTGGACAAAATCTGCTGTTGGCTCTGAAACCCAGCCAGATCACCGGTCGCATGCAGCAGCTCACATGCAATCACCTGTAGCATGGTATTTTCCAGTGTGGCGTCAGCTGCCAGAGCAAGGTTCATCCCTTTTTCTAAAGCAGTCCTTGCAACCAGGTAGCGCCCCTGCTGCAAAGCAGACAAAGCACGCAACAGATTTAATTCCAATTGTTGCTCCAACAACTGCGACTGATGTGCCTCAGCTAAAGCATTGGTCAGAATCAAATCGACAACCGCGAAATCATCACCAAAGAACAGCTCCGCCAATCCAAGTGCATAGGCAACCCTCAGACGTTCTTTTGGTTCGAGAAATTCAAGCTGCTCAGAGGTCAACTTTCTAAAAAGCGGCAGATATTGTAACCAACTCTCAAAGGATCCATCAAGAAAAATTGCCTGACAAACTTGTTGTGTCAGCGTCAGCAGTTTCCCACGAGCATCATCGGCAGTACAAAAGCGCTGATAAGCTAATTTCAACCAGAAATCGGTTTCAAGAGATTGTTCGCACAGACAGTTAATCCCCTTGAACAAAGCCATCCAACCACAGGTTGCCAGAATGTTTTCTGGAATCTGGTCAATCAGGGAGAGGGCTTGGGTGCGATATTTTTTATCCAGCAGAGTTAAGCCAATCTGACTGAGCAGCTGCGAAACAGCCGGATACTGTTCTGCTAAAATCAAACAATTAAGGGCTGCCGAAAAATGTTGTTTTTGTCGATACCAGTCAGCAGCGACCAAACAGGTCTGCTGTCGCTCATTTTCAGAAAGATATTCTTCTCCTCTTTCGCGTAACAGACCCTTAATCTGTGGACTTAGAAACAGGTAGTCCTCTCCACCCAAAGTTTGTAGCGAAGAGAGTTGATGGCGACTCAAATATTCAAAGACCGCAGCCACATCAACAATTTCACTCAACTTTTGAGCGAGAGCTACTGGAATTCGATCGAGCAGAGATAACTTCAGCAGGGTACGACGCCAAGGAAGTGGAAATTCAGTCAGAAGTTTTTCAAAGAACAGTTTCTCATCAATTTTTTCTGGATCGGGCAACTGATCAACCAGATGACAGAGCAGCTGCTGATCCTGTTCACTCAACGAACCATTTCCAGAAATCAACAATCCACTGATCCAACGCAAACGATCTGCGTGCTCCATCACCTGTTGTTGCAGTTGATTACTGTTCTGTTGTGAAAGCTTTTCCCCTTCACACAGCCGCAGCATGACCTTAATCCGTGCCAGCATCTCAACATTGCTGATCGGTTGGGAGATAAAATCGTAAGCACCCACCTCAAGGCCTTCTGCCCGCATTTCTGGGGAAGCAATATGGGCTGTCATCAGAACGAGTGGAATTGTAGCGGTACGTGGTCTCAACCGAAGCTGTCGGCACATTTCAAGACCGCCTATCCGTGGCATCTGGACATCGATAAAAGCGCCGTCAATCCGTTCCTGTTCTGCCAACTCCAACCCTTCCATAGCAGAGGAAGCTGTTACTACCCGCACTCCTGGCAGGTCAAGTTCAATAATTTTGACCAGCAGCAGTACGTTGGTTGGATTATCATCCACCAACAACAAGGTAAATTGTCTTTTTGTTTCCACCATCATCAATGCCTTCGAAAAGTCATAAAATGGTCCATAGCCGGTCAGGCTATCAATATACCAGCAACGAATAGAACACACTAAACTGGCATTAAGCCAGCAAACTTCAGCAACAGTTTTTTTGATCCCACCGAGTTGAAATAAACAATCACTTTCTGCTTATCACCACTCCCCTCCAACCGTCGCACAGTTCCAATACCAAACTTGACATGCCGAACCTGTGTGCCCAACTGCAAACCACCGGCATTAGAACTCCTATCCTCGTAGCTTGGTTCCTTGCGTTGCACAACTGCGATCTTCTCTTTAACCTGAGGTATCGGTTCACTCGAAGTCACCAGATCAGCTAGAGATGCCAGGTTATGCCCCATTGCCAGCGTTTCTATCACTGCAGCTTCTGGCTCAAAATCGGCCAGCAGTTCCAATGGGATTTCAGCCAAAAATCGGCTCGGTGGGTTAAATTGATAGGTTCCATAAACCCTGCGCCGCCGTGCATGCGACAGATACAGTTTCTGCATCGCTCGCGTCATACCGACATAACAGAGTCGCCGTTCCTCAGCAAGATCTTCCCCCATATCACCAGAACGGGAATGGGGGAACAACCCCTCTTCCATCCCGGTCATAAAGACCACTGGAAATTCCAGCCCCTTGGCTGAATGGAGCGTCATCAAAGTCACTCGTTGCTGCGTTGCATCATATTTATCGAGATCTGTAATTAAGGCAATCTGCTCCAAATAATCATGTACCGATCCACCACCAGCAGCATGCTCTTCCATCCCGGCCAAAAGTTGTTCCAGATTTTCCAGTCGCCCTTTTGCTTCCTGGCGGCCATCACTGGTTAAAGCTCCATCAGCTTCTTCTCTCAAAAGAGGGCCGTAACCACTGGCATCGATCAACTCTGCCATCAATTGTGGATAAGGAAGACGTTCCAACCGCGCAGTAAAATCACCTATCAACGCCAGAAATGTTGCCACCTTCTTAGCTGCAGCACCCTTTAAAGCATTGTGTTCCAGCGCCAATCGGCACGCAGAAAGAAAACCAACCGACTCTGTTTCAAATGCAGCAATTCGCTCAACCGTTGTGTTACCAATTCCACGAGCCGGCACATTGATAATACGCCGTACCGCCAAAGAGTCGTTCGGGTTGATCAATACCCGCAAATAAGAGAGGGCATCTTTGACTTCCAAACGGGAGTAGAACTTCACTCCACCGAACATCACATACTTAATTTTCTTATTTGTCAAAGCCTGTTCAATAGCTCGCGACTGAGCATTGGTTCGATAAAATACCGCAATATCTCGCAAACCAAAGCCTTGATTTTGTAACCGTGCAACCTCCCCGGCAACAAAATGAGCCTCGTCCAGATCATCAGGAGATGCTTCAATATGAACCGAGTCCCCTGCAGGATTATCGGTCCAGAGCTCTTTATCCCGTCGATCACGATTATGACCAACGACTTCCCCTGCTGCCTGTAAAATTGTCTGGGTTGAGCGGTAGTTCTGCTCTAGACGAATAATTTTCACATTGGAAAAATCGTGATCAAAACCAAGGATGTTATCAACTTCTGCACCCCGCCAACGGTAAATCGATTGATCATCGTCACCAACGACACAAAGATTTGTTTCCGTTCCCAGCAGCAATTGCATCAACCGATACTGAACCCGGTTGGTATCTTGAAACTCATCAATCAGCAGATGGGAAAAACGCTCCTGCCAACGCTGGCGAACCTCTGAATAGTCTTCAAACAAACGCACCGTCAACAACAGTAGATCACCAAAATCAACGGCATTGGCAGCTTTCAACTTCTGTTGGTACTGGGCATACAGCTCTGCCAACAGCTTCTCATCGGTTCGGATTTCATCGAGCGATTCTGGCAACAGGCCACGATTCTTAGCCCGATCAATGAATGACGCCGCCGCTCGTGGCTTTAGTACCTTTTCAGAAATCTGTTGGGCTTTGAGCAGATCACGCAGCAGGCGCAATTGATCCTGATCATCATAAATAGTAAAATCTCTACCGTAACCGAGATGGTGAATTTCCTGACGCAAAATACGGGCGCAGCTAGAATGAAAGGTCGATATCCAGGGAAGTTCTCCCTGCCCCAGCAGCGCTTCAAGGCGCTCCCGCATTTCTGCTGCCGCCTTATTGGTGAAAGTCACCGCCATGATCCGCCAGGCAGGAACGCCACGCTCACAAATCAGATGAGCAACCCGATGAGTCAAAGCACGGGTTTTTCCTGAGCCAGCACCAGCCAACAACAACAATGGCCCATCCTCATGGAGAACCGCCTGCTGCTGTGGATCATTCAAGCCCTCTAGCAAATCAGACATCCTCTTCCTCCAGAGTTCGACTCATCAGCGCACGGTTATAAGCAGAGACCATGTCACGACGGGAAATGATGCCGTACAGTTGGCGATGAGTTTCACGATCCACAACCGGAAGTTGTTCAATATTACGATAGCCGATTTTACGCATCGCCGTATCCAGATCTTCCTCAGCATGCACCGTGATAACATCCTTTGTTGCCAACTCCTTGATCACCACCAGATCCATCAATTCTTTCTCAAACACCACCCCCATAAAATCTTGAACCGAGATAATTCCTGTCAATTCTCCCAATTCATCAACCAGTGGGAAATTAGTATGGTGAGTCTGCTCGATAAACTTCGCAAAGTTGCCTAAAGTCATATTTTCAGGGACAGTCTCCACCCGGTGCGACATGACCTCACCAACGGATAACCCTTTCATAATATTACGTTCTTTACCTGCTTCAAGATCAATTCCGAGACGGCTCAACTCTACCGTTTCCAAGCTATCTTTTTTAAAATGACGCGCAACAGATGTACCGATGACACAAGTCAACATAATCGGGACGATAACCTGATAACTATCTGTCACCTCAAACAGCAAAAAAATAGCCGTCATCGGTGCATGGGTTGCCGCTGCCAGAAAAGCCCCCATCCCAACCAAAGCATAGGCACCAGCTGAAATCTCTGCCGCCGGGAAAAGCACCTCCAGAACATGGCCATAGGCTCCACCGACCATTGCCCCCAAAAATAGGCATGGAGCAAACAATCCTCCTGGCATCCCCGATCCCAGGGTAATTGATGTGGCCACCATTTTAGCAATAACCAGCAGTGCCAGTAGGTACCAAGTATGATTTCCGACCAGAACCAGGCTGATAAATTCATAACCATTACCAAAAATTTGCGGCAAACCAATGCCAATCACTCCAACAGCTAAACCGCCAAGGATTGGCTTACTCAAACGCGGCAGCTTGATAGCTGTGATCCAATCCTTTATTTTAAAATGTAAATCGATAAATCCGGCAGCCAGAGCACCAACTAGCAAACCCAGCAGAACATACAACCCAATTTCCCAATAATTGGTCATAGAATAGGGTGAGGTTACAATCTCTGAAACATTCCCCAACAACGCCCTGGACACAACAGTTGCCATCCCACTAGCGATAACAATAGAGGTAAAACTGGCCACTTCGAATGAAGAGAGCAGAACAATTTCTGTGGCAAAAAACACTCCGGCAAGAGGGGCATTAAAAGTTGCGGCAACCCCTGCAGCAGCACCACATGCCACCAGTACTTTGATCCGGGCACCACTCATCTTGAATATTTTTCCGAACTGGCTGCCAATCGTTCCGCCAATGACCGCAATCGGTCCTTCCTGTCCAGCACTGCCGCCAGTTCCAAGAGTAATGGCAGATGCCAATCCCTTAGTAAAAAGCGGCCGAAATGGCAACTTGGCTCCTTTTAAGTTGACCTTAACCAGAAATCCAGAAAACCCACCTTTAAGGTCATCACCAAACAACATCCACAGAGGAATAATCAACAGACCACCGATGGCAGGGAGAAACATCACCAGGATTCGCTGAAAAGACCAATGCTCCAGAGAAATATCAAACAATTCCAAACTCTGCTCAACAACCACCCAGTGGATCAACTCAATTGTTTTGCGAAACAGGTAATTCCCCAAGCCACCGAGTAAACCGACAATCACAGCAAGGACAATTAAAAAGGTATTATCACTAATCTTGAATCGACTGAGAAATTGATGGGTCAGCCGTCGCAACCGACGAGTGTGCGTATAAAATGAAGGTGAATCATGGTTTTCATTCATTATTCTAGCTTTTCCAAGAAACTCAAAACTTCAGATTTTAAAAAATTGAAATATAGAACTACCGCAAACCTAGTATTCGATATAAATAGAGTAACCTATGATTTGTACGACAGGGTTTACGGTAGGTCAATAGAGATTATTTCTTTTGATTCAATACCTTTGCCAAAATCTGAGACAGGAGGGATACAATGGATGAAAAGTATCATTGTTCGATTGAAAGAGTCGTTCAAAAACCTAAGCACATCCAGAAATTCAGAGGTAATTTTCATACTCCGGCAAACCAGAGCCAAAGTAAAAAACTCGGCACCAAGAGGGGATGCCGAGCCAATAAAAATATGTAGAATGAATCAGAAGTTTCTAGCTTAACTTATTCCACAGTAACGCTCTTCGCCAAATTACGTGGCTGATCCACATCAGTTCCTTTAAGAACAGCAATATGGTATGCGAGTAACTGCATTGGGATCGAGGTGAGGATTGGCAGCAAATCTTCTGTGGTTTGCGGCACTTTGATCAACTCGGCCACTTTCCCCTGCAACTCATTTTCATCACCGCTGGCAACGGCAATCACCTTGCCACCCCGGGCGCAAACTTCTTCCATATTGGAGACAACCTTGTCGTAGGTCGCATTGCGTGGTACCAGCACCACAACTGGAAGGTTTTCATCAATCAGAGCAATCGGACCATGTTTCATTTCCCCAGCAGGATAGCCTTCCGCGTGGATATAGGAAATCTCCTTGAGCTTCAGCGCCCCTTCCAGTGCGATCGGATATTGGTTACCCCGTCCCATATAGAGGAAATCGCGAGCATTCATAAACTCTCGGGCAATCTGTTCAATTTGTTCGTCCAGCTCCAAGGTCTCTTCCAGCTTGCGTGGTAACGCCAATAGTGCTTCAACTTGGTTGCGGCAATCATCGGCAGTTAAAGTTCCTCGTGCCCGACCCAATTTAAGAGCGAACAGATAGAGAGCCACCAGTTGAGTGGTAAAAGCTTTAGTTGAAGCAACTCCGATTTCAGGCCCAGCATGAGTGTAAACAACCCCATCACTCTCCCGGGCAATCGATGAATCAACAACGTTACAGATACAAACCACCTTGCCGCCCTTACCCTTGGCTTCGCGCAACCCGGCCAAAGTATCAGCAGTTTCACCACTCTGACTGATGAGCAGAGTCAAACTTTTATCGGTGACAATTGGATCGCGATAGCGAAACTCGCTGGCAATATCGATTTCAACTGGAATCCGTGCCAGCTTTTCAATATAGAACTTTCCAACCAATCCCGCATGCCAGGAAGTTCCACAGGCGATAATATTAATTTTATCAAGATCGGCCAGTTGTTCTTGGCTAAGGCCAAGATCCTCCAGGTAAATATCTCCCTCTTCGCCCTGAATTCGACCGGCAATGGTATCGGCCAAAGTTCGTGGTTGTTCATAGATCTCTTTGAGCATGAAGTGCTTATAACCACCCTTTTCAGCCATCAAAGGGCTCCAAGTGATAGTCTTGCTTTGCTTCACCAATGGCTGCCCAGAAAGATCAGTAATCCACATCTTTTCCGGGGTAAAGACAACTATTTCACCATCGTCGAGAAAGATCATTTCTCTTGTATGTGACAACATTGCGGGGATATCGGAAGCGACAAAAAACTCACCATCGCCCTGACCAACAACTAATGGCGAGCCTAGTTTGGCTGCAATCAGTTTATCAGGTTCATCAATACACAGAATTGCAACACCATAAGCACCTTCAACTTCAGCAAGTGCTAACCGAACTGCTTTTTCAAAATCACCACATTGCTGGTAATGTTCTTCAACCAAATGGGCAATGATTTCGGTATCAGTCTCAGAACTGAATTTATGTCCCTGCTTCTGCAACCGGCTCTTCAATTTCAGATAGTTTTCAATGATCCCGTTGTGCACCACAACAATACTACCCGCTTTATGTGGATGGGCATTGATCTCAGAAGGACGCCCATGGGTTGCCCAACGCGTATGACCGATCCCCCGACTTCCTGTCGCAGGTTTCTCACGAAGAATATTCTCCAGATTGATTAATTTTCCTTCAGCCCTGCGGAGCTGTGGTTCTCCCCCGTTAAGAGTACAGATCCCAGCAGAATCATAACCACGATATTCAAGCCGTCGCAAACCATCGATAATAATTGGTGAAGCATCCTGCTTCCCAATATATCCAACTATTCCACACATATTTCCCTCCTAAGATTTCAGGATTTTTTCTGTTTGCGCAAACGCCAACCATCGATAACTTTTTGCTCAGTTCGTGACAGAGCCAACGAATCTGGCGGGACATCTTTGGTGATGGTCGAACCTGCAGCAAGCAGACTGTTACGGCCAATTTTAACCGGAGCGACAAGTTGACAATCACTGCCGACAAAGACATCATCCTCCACGATAGTTTTATGTTTATTAACTCCATCGTAATTACAAGTGATGGTTCCACAGCCAAAATTAACATTTCGACCAATTTCAGCATCGCCAAGATAGGTGAGATGACTGGCTTGCGCTTTTTCACCCATCTGGATTTTTTTTGTTTCAACAAAATTACCAATTTTATTATTGCCACTCAACACTGTACCAGGTCGAAGATGCGCCATCGGACCAACCTTACAATCGGGCCCGATGCGAGATTCTTCAATTGCTGAACCTGCTTTCAGATGCGATCTGTCTGCAACTTGGGAATCGACAACGACAACACCAGTTTCAACAATACAGTTCTTGCCAATGCTGGTTTTCCCACGCAGTTGAACATTGGGATGCAGTGTCGTATCGGCTCCAATCTCGACGCCACTGTCGATATAAACCGTCGTTGGATCGATCATAGAGACACCACCGAACATCAAATCGGCATTGATTTTCCAGCGCATTAATACTTCGGCTTCAGCCAATTGACAACGATCATTGATCCCCATCACTTCAGTCGGGTCTTCAACACAGAGGGCCCGGGTTTTCTTCCCGGCAGCAACAGCAGCGGCAACAATATCGGTCAGATAATACTCCCCTTGTGAATTATTCTTATTCAATCCCTTTAGGGCAGAAAGGACAAAGTCAGAATCAAACAGGTAGGTTCCAGCGTTAATTTCTGTCACCTGCCGCTGCTCTTCGCTGGCATCTTTCTCTTCAATAATTTCCAGAATTTGCTCACCATCGCGGATAATTCGTCCATATCCATGAGGATTCGGCATCTGTGCCGTCAACACGGTCACTGCTGCCTGCTGCTGGGAGTGATAGCTCTGTAACTGCTGTAATGTCTCCGGTTTTAACAACGGAACATCACCACAATGCAGCAACAACGATCCTGAGTAACCACGCAAAGAATCGGCTGCACACATCAATGCATGGCCAGTTCCCAATTGCTCAGTCTGCTTGATCCAGGTCAGATCCTCATCGGGAAAAGCCTCTATCACCTGTTCAGATCGATGACCAACAACAACTTTAAGCTGTTTAAAACCTGCCATCCGGGCAGCTTCAAGTGGATAGTAGAGCATCGGCTGGCCACAAATTGGATGTAAAACTTTTGGCAAAGCCGATTTCATTCTAGTCCCTTTTCCCGCAGCTAAAATAACTGCCGCCAATCCTTTATTCATGAAAAGTCCCCTTGAATTAGTGTTAGAAAAAACTTAATTATCTCAAGATAACGATATACAAGTCAAGCGACATCCCATATAAAATAGCAATTATTTACATTATTGCATGACTCACGTATAGTTCTGCCCTTGGAGGAGAAGTGGATGGACGAACGGCGCCAGTTGGCTCAAGAACTCGATGAAATTCAACAGCAGACCAAAGAGCTGGAAATTCACTACGAGCAATATTTTGCCGGCATTGAAAAACGTGAGCCCTACCAGCAGCGTAAAGATCTTGCCAGGAGAATTCGCCACTTTACCAACCGCCATATCGTCTGGACCGATCTGAAATTTCGCTACCAGAGCATTGCCTCACGCCTGATGTCATATGGACAGTATTGGGATCGTATTTTACGTCTGATCGATGAAGGTAAATATCATCGTCACACCAGCAAACTGAGCACCAGCCCATCACAGCGACAGTCAACAACAAATAATGCCGATCCCAAAGTTGAAGCAGCAAAGCTACACCAAGAGCTCAGTCAGGCCAGAAAATCATGTGGCCTGTCAGGAACTGGGCCAAGTGCAGAAAAAGTTGCAACTTTTCTTGCCACCCAACGGGAAAAAATCCGCAGCCGCTACGGTGACAAGCCAGTTGAGTTCAGCATTGATATTAGTGGAGAAAAACCACGCATCAAAGTTAGTCTAAAAAACTAAGACCCAAAATTTATGCTTATTTTGCTAGCAACCTTACATGTCCGCGCATCCACACAAGCTGTACCATTGGCAGCTGGGTGTCTCAAAGCCAGCCTACCGATAGAACTGCAACAGCAAACTGAAATCATTGACCTGTTTCCCAAAATCGATACTGTCTCACTGTGTCAACAGTTACTTGACCGGAACCCCACAGTTATTGCATTTCCCCTCTATGTCTGGAACCGCAATCAGATTTTGCTCCTGTCACAGCAACTGCGGCAGAAAAATCCTGAACTGATCCTCCTTGCAGGTGGCCCGGAAGCCAGTGCGGACAGCCAGAATGTTATGATAGAAGGGGCGCTGGATGGTGTAATTCGTGGAGAGGGTGAAGTTTCATTTGCAGATTTAGTCACGAAGTTATGCGCAGGAGAATCAGCCACCAACGTAACTGGGTTCCTTTCTTCCTCACAAAGCACACTAACAATCCCTAATGCAGCTGTTTGCCCCGACCTTTCGCTTCTTCCATCACCATGGTTAACCGGACAGCTCCAGTTGAAAAAAAACTGTGGTGTGCTCTGGGAAGTTGCCAGGGGGTGCCAGTTTAATTGCGCCTTCTGCTACGATGCCAAAGGACTCCAGGGAGTTCGTCCCCTACCAATAGAGCGCTTGCGCAATGAGTTACAATTGTTTGTCAAACAGCAGGTAGCGCAGGTCTGGATTCTCGATTCAACCTTTAATGCCCCGCCTGAACGTGGTAGACAATTGCTCGAAATGCTGCTCGAACTCGCACCTGGAATCCACTATCATATCGAAGCCAAAGCTGACTTTCTCGATACCGAAACCATTGAACTGTTCTCTCAACTTTCTTGTTCGGTACAAATTGGCCTACAATCAGCCACGGCGCAAATTCTGAAACCACTTCACCGAAATTTATCGGCAAAGCAGATGGAGAGGCAATTAAGGCAAATGAGCCTTGCTGGAATTACTTTTGGGCTGGATTTAATTTATGGACTGCCTGGCGATAATCACGCAGGTTTTCAAAAAAGCCTCGACTTTACTCTGCAACTACAACCAAATCAGGTTGACATTTTCCCTCTGGCAGTACTTCCCGGAACTGAGCTATTTGAAAATCAGGAGAAATTTGGAATCCAAGGAGAACCTCAACCTCCCTACCGACTTCAATCGAATAAAACCTATTCGGATCAAGACTTACAAAAAAGTCATCTACTGGCTGCCGCAACCGATATTTTTTATAACCGTGGCCGGGCTGTTGGTTTCTTTATGCAGTTGTGTAACACCTTAAAATTATCTCCAAGCAGTTTTCTTCAGCAATTCTACGACTGGCTCAGAAAACAGAAAAATATGGATCAGCAGGCAATTCTTGATATCGAAAACTGGCAGCCACACGATATCCTCCCGTTCCAGCAACAATTTATTGCTAATCAACTATCTTTAAGCAAGAAAGAAAAGCTGATTAACGTTGCCGAAGATCTAATCAATTACCATTTTCTCTGCGCTGAATCATTGCTGGCGGATGACTGCCAACCCGGAGGAAGAGTCCCAGCAAAGAAAGCATTAAAGCAATGCTGTTGGAAACTGAACCCGACAATAAAGATACAGTATTTTCATTTTGCTCTGGAAGATTTGGAAATAGTTGGGGGAGAATCTTTAGAAAAAATTTTCAAACAACTGACACCGGAACCGGGGCACACAATATTCTTACGGCAAGAGGGAGAGGTCATTATTGAGCCGCTCGATGCTGATTTTGCCACAATACTGAACCGGGCGAGGGAAGAAAGAACAACGGCAGAACTGTTACGAGATTTTGAGTCGCAAGCAGCAGACGAACTATTGGAATTTGCTATCACGCAAGGGCTGTTGCTGCCATCTAAAAAAACATTGTAACTATTCAGCATAACGGTAAACAACCAACTCAATAAGCTAACTTTATTCCTTTTTTTAGAATTATCCCTCCCGCTCGGGGGCGCAACCCCGTGATTTTCTTTGTTGTAATCCGTATTATGGGGACACGTAACAATGTACATGTCCCCATAATACTCAACATCTCACTTCAACAGAAGATCGACAAAACCTTGATATGTCTGACGCTTACGTTCCGAATGCCCATAGAGGGTTGAAGAAAAGAGCGCTGAGGCTGCGTGTTCACCCAGCATTGAGAAAAGTTGATAATCGATCGATTCCAGTTGTTCCTTCTGAATAAAGAGTCGATAGATCGCCAACAGCCCAATCATTTTTCCGTGAATCATGAGAGGGATCGCAACAATTGGGGCAAGTAAATCATCAGACCCATCGCTGATTGCCCCTGGATGAAAATAATTTTCGGTGTCAGCGGCAGTTTTTCCAAGCACCCCTTCACCCAGTGGGATATCAGGAAAGCTTTCGCTATCGTCAAAACCTTCACCGGTTTCATAATGTAATTGTTCAGTTGTCTTATCAAAAAGAAAAACTGCAAATTTTTCGGCACCGACAAAATTAATAACAACCTCTTTGATAATCTCCAGAGTCTCTTCGCGATCCAGAGTTGAATGGAGCCGAGAAGAGGCAATATAGAGGTTCGTCAAATTGTTATTAACATCCTCAACTTGAACCAACTGATTGGCAAAATCGAGGTTTTCCTGTTCCAGTTCACCGATCCGGCGCAACGCATCATCCTGCTCAGTGCGCAGCTGTGAACACTCGTCCTCCAATGTCTGCAAGCGGTTACTTAGCTGTCTATCCACACCATCTTTTTGTAACTGTTCAGCTTTTTTACTCCGTATCAGTCGATCCAGGTGTTTTTTGCTCGCCTGATCTGGATAGATAAAGTAAACCCCACAGCCATCTTTTTCCTCTGCTGAAGACCGCTTGATCTTGCCATACAAAGATAGAAGTTTTCCGTCTGAACCTTCCAGCTTCATCTCAACCGTTGTATTTTCTTCCAGCGGAGTTGAAGCATTGAGGCATACCCCACTGGACGAAATATCTTTGCTCGTAACAACGTGGAGCCGACCACCTTCCTGTAGTTGGATTGGCAGTTTTACAGTAACTCGCTCTGCTGATCTGCGCTGAACTGTACCAAGCAGGCGTTTTACTTTATCGCGCAGCTCCTGTTTATTCACCGGCTTAGTAATATAATCATCACAACCAGCATCCAAGCAGCTCTGTACTTCTTCCGGTTTGCCAGCTGCAGTGACCATGAGAATGGGTAATTTCTTCCAGAGGGAATTTTTGCGAATCAATCGACAGACTTCATCACCGTTGATTCCCGGCATATAATAATCAAGAAGCAACACATCCGGCGCTATTTTATCGAGTCGCTGCAGGGTTTCTTCCCCAGATGAAGCAGTTACCAGATCGTAATCGCAACCTTCCAGGTAGGATCGTTCAAGTTCAAGAAACAAATCAACATCATCAACCAATAGAATTTTCGACATCACCCTAACTCCTTAAAAAATACAGATTAAGCCTACCTGAGACTACTCAAAAAGTAAAGGCTCCTAACGCTATCGCGCAGGAGCCTTTAACAGATCAAGAGTCAGGAGCCTTTAAATCTTAAGAGTTAAGCAACCTTGGCCACTTCTTTCAGGTATCTGGGTCGTTCAGCTATAAAATTGATAATTTCACCAACTTCCGGCACCCGACCAGCAATCCGAACCTGATCATCAATCAGCAGGGCTGGCTCAACATAAATCCGATTATCAATCATTTTACGTGAATCATTAAATTGATGAACTTCAGCTTTAACTCCAAGTTGATCAAGTGCTTCACGCACATTATTGACTGTTCCCTTGCAACTTTCAGGATGATCTGGCTTACACAGAATATCGATACGCATAATGTTTCTCCCCTACTTAAGTGCGTTCTATTTATAACTATTATAGTCATATTCTACATGTTTCCAAAGAATAGACAAGTAAATTAGTAAGTTATTCAGATTTTATTGTGCCTTTTGCACCGTGACAACCAACCCATCGGCATCCAAATCGACAACTATGCAAGTTCCTTCTTTCACGTCACCAGCAATTAAGGTTCGAGCTACTTTTGTTTCCAGCTGCCGCTGGATAAAGCGTTTCAGTGGTCGCGCCCCGTAAACCGGGTCATAAGCCGTTTCAGCAATAAAATCACATGCGGCGCCGGTCAATTCCAGCCCCAAGTGATTTTCAGCCATGCGCTGACGTAATTCTTCAAGCAGCAGCAATACGATCTGTTTAATCTCTCTCTTGTTCAGCGGTTTGAAAATGATCGTATCATCGACACGATTCAAAAATTCTGGTCGGAAGCTCTGCCGCAACTCCTGTTCAACTTGACGGCTAACCTCGGTTGAAATTTCACCATCACGAATTCCCTCAAGCAGATACTGAGAACCAATATTAGAGGTCATGATGATGACGGCATTCTTGAAACTAACGGTGCGCCCCTTGGAATCAGTTGCCCGACCATCATCCAGAATCTGCAACAAAACGTTGAAAACATCAGGATGGGCTTTTTCAATTTCGTCAAAGAGAATCACGGCATAGGGTTGCCGGCGCACCGCTTCGGTCAGTTGTCCCCCTTCTTCATAACCGATATAACCGGGAGGAGCCCCAAGCAGCCGACTGACAGCATGTTTTTCCATGTATTCCGACATATCAATACGAATCAGGTTATCCTCACTGTCAAACAAAGTCTCGGCAAGGGTTCGTGCCAGTTCTGTTTTTCCTACCCCGGTCGGGCCAAGGAAAATGAATGAACCAATTGGACGGCGTGGATCTTTAATCCCGGCTCGTGCCCGGATCACCGCATCGGCAACTCGTTGCACCGCCTCATCTTGACCGATAACTCGCTGATGTAAAATTTCATCCAGTTTTAGTAACTTTTCCCGCTCACCTTCAATCAATCGAGTGACCGGGATACCAGTCCAACGTGCAACAATTTCGGCAATCTCATCTTCAGTGACTTCTTCACGCAGCAGCTTGGCAGTAGCGTCGCTACTCTCCATTCGCTCTTCCTCTACCTGTAGCTGCCTCTCCAGATCCGGCAAACGGCCATGCTTAAGTTCAGCAGCACGATTCAAATCATAGTCACGCTCAGCCTCACCAATTGCCAGGCGAGTTTTTTCAATTTCTTCGCGCAACTGTTGAACCCCACGGATTCCCCCTTTTTCCAATTGCCATTGCGCTGCAAGGGTCTGCTCACTGGATTTCAGTTCTGCCAACTCTTTCTGTAATACAGCCAACCGTTCACGACTGACCTGATCTTTTTCCTTTTTCAGCGCTGCTTCCTCAATCTCCAACTGCATCAGTCTCCGCGTGATGGCATCAAGTTCAACAGGCATCGAATCAATTTCGGTACGGATAGTCGCACATGCCTCATCGACCAGATCAATCGCTTTGTCCGGTAAAAAGCGATCAGCAATGTAGCGATGACTCAATTCGGTCGCTGCAACTAAGGCGTTATCCTGAATGCGAACACCATGATAGACCTCAAAGCGCTCCTTCAAACCACGTAAGATACTGATCGTTGATTCAACATCAGGCTGTTCAACCAGCACTGGCTGAAAACGACGCTCCAGAGCGGGATCTTTTTCCAGATATTGGCGATATTCATCCAGAGTCGTTGCCCCGATACAATGCAACTCCCCCCGAGCCAGCATTGGCTTAAGCATATTTCCAGCATCGATAGCGCCTTCAGCCTTACCGGTTCCAACAATCGTATGCAGTTCATCGATAAACAATAGAATTTGTCCATCACTATCCTGAATTTCTTTGAGGACTGCCTTGAGACGTTCCTCAAACTCACCCCGATATTTAGCTCCGGCAACCAACGCACTCATATCGAGCGAGAAGACCGTTTTGTCTTTCAAGCCTTCTGGGACATCGCCACGAACAATCCTATGTGCCAAACCCTCAACAATTGCAGTTTTTCCTACCCCCGGCTCACCAATCAAAACCGGATTATTTTTAGTCTTGCGCGACAGAATTCTAATCACCCGACGGATTTCTTCATCCCGCCCAATAACCGGATCCAGTTTTCCTTTTTTGACCGCTTCAACCAGATCACGACCATATTTTTCCAAAGCTTCGTAGGTCGATTCCGGATCTTGGCTGGTCACTCGTTGATGACCACGAATTTCGGTCAATGCTTGCAGAAATTTATCTCGGTCAATATTCAGTTTTTTGAATGTTTTTCCTACGATAGTGCGTTCACCCTCGGCAACAGCCGCTAGAAGGAGATGCTCCACACTGACATATTCATCTTTAAGCTGCTTTGCTTCGGATTCTGCCTGAAGCAAGAGGTAGCCAAGACGACGACTGGCATAAATCTTACTACTATCAGCTCCGGAACCACTCATACGTGGGCGAGCCTTTAAATCCTTGCTCAAATCATCAGACACATCTTCCACGGCAATATTCAACTTTTGCAGTAGCCGTGGAGCTAGACCATCCTGCTGCTCGCAGAGAGCCAGCAGTAGATGTTCGCCATCAATTTCTGCATGCCCCAGGCGCAAAGCTTGAGCCTGAGCCTCTTGAAAAGCTTCCTGAACTTTTTGGGTGGCTCGATTCAGATCAATCATAGTCGCTCCTGATACATTTATATTTCACAGTTCCCTTAACTATAGCTCTTAAATGCCAAAATGCTGCAAAAAAGGCCAGGGTATCGCCCCTGGCCTAATTTTAAATCAATGCAGTGTTTTAACTGCAATCTTCTTAGGCTTCGCTGCTTCAATTTTTGGCAACCTCAAAGTAAGAACTCCGTCCCTTAATGAGGCATCAGCGACATCGGTATCAATTTGTTCAGAAACTTGGAACTGACGATAATATCCACGTTGTTGTTCTTCTTCACCAACCTGAATATCTCCCTCTAGAGTTAATACTCCACGGGATATTTCCAGCTGCAATCCAGACTTTTCAACCCCCGGCAAATTTGCAACAACAATCAGATCTGAGGTAGTTTCGTAAATATCGACAGCGGGTGTTAAGCGAAAGATTGATGTTTCCACAGCATCATTGCTTCTCTGATTATGTTCCCGCGCCATAACTTGCTTATCGTTCATGATCTATCTCCTTTAGGATTTATTTATTTTCTCAACTCTAGTCAGCCTTGTTCAACCAACGTTGATTCCAATTTTCTTCGGCAGTGCTGACGCAGCTTTCGGCAGATTGATCTTCAAAATCCCTTGCTTGTACTCGGCTTCAACTTTCTCTGTATCAAGATTGACTGGTAGCTGAATATTTTTCTCAAACGTCCCAGCACTACGTTCCTGACGATGCCAGCGAGCATCCTGCGGCACTTCAGACTGAGAGAACTCACCTGAGACAGTCAAGCGACGGCCGAGCACAGTAATATTTAGTTTTTCAATATCCAGCCCCGGAAGTGGTGCTTCGACATGAATACTCTCGCCAGTGTCAGTAGCTTCAAAGTTAATCTGTTTTCGCTGCGACCCATAAGCCGGGCTATAACCGAAACCACGGAAGAGTTGATCTATCTCACGCTGCATGCTTTCCATTTCATTCACAAACTGTAATCCAAACATTTTGTTCCTCCTGTTTTTTTGGTTGTTGATGTTTTGATTTCGTGGCAGAGGTACTTCAAAAGGAATGCCAACATGCAGGAATAATTATTATCAATATTATCAATATTATCAAATAGTTAAAATTCAGTGGAGATATGTCTAGTAAATTTGCGACGTCACACCTGTTGCAGAATGATCATAATGCGACAGGTGCGACGTCGCGGACCTAAGCTTAAGAATATACGATGGGTTCTATCGGGACAGATTTTCTCGGGTCAGATTCAGCCGTTGCAGATGGCGATACAATGTGGCGCGGTGTATCCCCAAATATCTGGCTGCTGCTGAAAGATTTTGGTTGTTTCTCTGGTAGGCTCGCCGGATCATTTCTTCGGTCAACTCAATTCTCTTTCCCATAATCCGGTGCGAAGTATCGGTTTGATATTCAAAATTTTCAACAACTTGAGAATACGGAATCGCTACTGGGAGATTTTTTTGATTTTCATCGAGCGGCACTAAACTTTTGGAATTTGCAAACTGTTGACGTTCACCGATCCATTCGGTAAAAGCCCGTGCCCCAATTGCTTCAGTTTCCGCTTCCACTACTACCCGCTCGATGACATTACGTAACTCACGGATATTTCCCGGCCAGAGATAGGACTGAAGCAAGCGAACAGCTTCACTGGTCAGGCGCTTGACTCCTTTACCGTAGCGGGTATTAAACTGTTGCAGGAACAGCTCAGTCAAAAGGGGAATATCTTCAGAACGCTCACGCAATGCAGGGAGATGGATCCGCAAAACAGCTAACCGGTGATACAAATCGGCCCTAAAATGCTTTTCAGCAACCGCCTGCTCCAAGGGGACATTGGTTGCTCCAATAAAACGAACATCAACCTGCCGGCTCTTTTCACCACCGACTCGCTGCACCCGACCGTCCTCGAGAACCCGCAGCAATTTGGTCTGTGTATGCGATGGCATATCTCCAATTTCATCTAAGAACAGAGTCCCCCCATCAGCTCTCTCAAAATAACCACGATGCTCCCGTACCGCACCGGTGAAAGCACCACGCTCATGGCCAAATAGTTCCGATTCTAGCAATTGTTCACTAATGGCAGCACAGTTTAATGCTGCAAACGGTTTCTCATGCCGCAAGCTCTCTTTGTGCAATGCATTGGCTACCAGTTCCTTCCCCGCTCCAGTTTCTCCAGTAATAATTACTGCCGCATCGGAAGTGGCATAAAGGCGAATTTTCCTGAACACTTCATGCATGGCCGGACTACTACCGACCATATCGCGGAAGCCGACCGCTTGCCTGCTAGCGATTGACTCACCTCGCAAACTGATCCGCACCAACTGTCCAAGATAGTCTTCGGTCAATCCGGAAAATTGGATGTCGGCAAGAAACTCTGGTTGCTCAGGTAAAAGACGTAATTTAACATCGCCTAGATCCTGACCCTGATCCAGAACTTCACTAGCAAGAGAAATTATTGATGGAACCGATGAAGGAAAAAGAGAGGCAGGAGAACGACCCCGTGCAGCAGAAGAATCAAGCCCGAGCCACAGCGCTAAACGATCCGACACCCCCTGAACCTGCCACTCACCATGCCCCCAGCGTATCAGGACAAGATCGGGAGCGACTGCGGGGAGATATGTAGAATTATTCTCACTTGGACTCATATTGCATATCAGTGTCGTAATGTTGCCAGATAATCAATAAGAGCCTGCTCGCCTGTCTCAAATTGAGTCAGCAGGACTCCCATACCAGCCTTATTAGCCAGCCGAATCAGGTTTGGAGGAACTTTTTTAGCCCAACGAACCTGCCCATAAACTATCACCTGTTGTTCATCCGGCAAGTTAATTTCAATCAACAACTTAGTGCCAGGATGTTCGGGCTGCCCAGTTATAATATACAATCCAGCAGCAGAAGCATCACCGGTGAAAGCAACCCGCTTAGGATAATCAGCCCCGAAACGAACCTTGAGACGCTTTTTCTTACGTAGCGGCTTGCGCTCTACCTTCACACTATCCTCCCTCTACAGCAGCATAACTATTTTAAACAAAGCAATCAGATTAACTCGTGAATGATAGCAAAGTTTCAATAAAAACGTAGGAAAAGTATAGGGGTCTTATAGCAGGAGAACCAGACACGTTATTTTCTCGATTTAAAGAGAAAAACGCCCCCTGCAAGAATAAGAACACCCCCCACAAAAATACCAGCTATTCCATAGTATTCATCATGCTGAAGTGAATTTTCATATACCATAGATGCCTTCCCTCCCAGCGATTTGGAAAAACTGACTATACAGCTATTGGGGTTACAAGATTTCCGGTACAGAAAAATGCCGACAGTAAAAACGACAGCTCCCAAGAAAACCAAGACTATTCCGGCTATTTTTTTAGTAGGCATATTTCATCTATCCGAGAAAGATATGTCAACAACCATGTCCCAACAGCCACAAAAGCACTGGAAAAGATATTATTATAACATTTATCTCGATTTCTCAGATTCTTGTCAGATTATGAAAGTAAAATGATATAATCAACTTATCTAAGACGTGCTATTCATTGTATGGAGACAGGGATGAAAAGAAAAGCTCTGGTCATTGATGATGATGTATTTTGCCTCGATATTGCAGTCGAATACTTATTAGATAAAAATTTTGAAGTGACATCCTCCCTCAAACCCACCTGTCCAATGATTGAACAAAAGACAGACACCTGCCCCATGCAAGTCCCCGACTATGACATTGTCCTTTCTGACAATCACATGCCAGAGATGACGGGTTTGGAACTCTTTGAGTTTCAGAGAGAGAGAGGATGCAAAGTCCCACCGAACCATAAAGCTCTCATCTCTGGAGATATCTCAGAAAAAGAGCATAGAATAGCTAAAGAAAGAGGCTATAAGGTCTTCCACAAACCCACCTCTCTTGATCTTCTTGACAACTGGATTGATGAAATTCTGGATTAATAGGCCATCCCCATTCTTTGGTGTAGACCCAATATTTGATCGTACAGTCAGCAACAAAGCACCGCACAGGGACCACTTAACTGAGACAAACAAAAAGGGACTCACAGCTTAATGCCGTAAGTCCCTGAATTTTATGGCTCCCTTTGCTGGGCTCGAACCAGCGACAATCTGATTAACAGTCAGATGCTCTACCAACTGAGCTAAAAGGGAATAGGGTGTTGCGGAGAGGAAATATAGGAAATTGCCTCTTCTCTGTCAAGCCTTTTCTGGACGGTTTCTCTAACCGTCTTTTTTCAAATCATTAAGTACCAGCTTAGCTACAGCTTTCAGGGTTTCAAAAACACCTTCGCCAGACATAGCGCAACCTTCAAGCTCAGGAACCTTACGTGGATTCAACAATTCACTCAACTCCTCAACCGAGCTGACATTTGGAAGGTCTCGCTTGTTATATTGAATGACAAAAGGGATTTTTTCGAGATCAAAACCCTGCTCATCCAGATTGTCTTTGAGGTTTTCCAAACTCTCTATATTGGCATCAAATCTCTCTTCTTGCGAATCGGCAACAAAAACAACGCCATCAACCCCCTTAAGAATTAACTTTCGAGAGGCATCATAAAATACCTGGCCTGGAACTGTATAGAGATGAAAGCGAGTTTTAAAACCACGAATTTCCCCTAATGCCAGGGGCAAAAAATCAAAAAAGAGAGTTCGCTCGGTCTCTGTGGCCAAAGAGATCATTTTCCCTTTTGACTCTTCTGCTGTCTTATTATAGATGAACTGAAGGTTCGTGGTTTTTCCACAGAGCCCTGGACCATAATAGACAATTTTACAATTAATCTCGCGTGAAGCGTAATTTATGAAAGACATCTGATAAACCTCGATCAGTTGAAAAGATTGTCAATATCGTCGTCTGTAATCTCGGCAAATGGGCTGGGAACACTACTGGAAATTGCTTCCTGCTCAGTTTTATTCACCAGATCCTCAAAGACAATCGCAAGCTCATTACTAGCCTTTTTAACCCGCAAGCGCACTAAACCAAGCGAGCTGCGCTGATCAAAAATCACAACAAGTATGACTCGTCCACCAATAATGGAAATATGAATATTATCTTTTTCACCTTCATGAAACAAAATAGAAAATTCTTTTTCCCCGATAAGCTTGGCCAGGCCACCCGTTGCAGCGATATTACCTGCTGTTAGAGAAGCGAGGCTGGTCGTGTCGAGATTTGCAGTCTCACCCGTCGCAGCAATCAACTGACCATTTTTATCAACTAGAAATATAACCTTTGAATTTGATTCACGCAGCAATCTTTCCAGCAACAGAAGAATTCGCTGATACTCTTCATCATACATGACCAGAGATGATTGGGGACCAAGCATGGGACACTCCTTATAAAATAAAAATCCAACGATCCTGTATATCATTTAAAAAGACTCATATCAAGAAACTAATCATTTATTTTTAGAATTTACTCATTTTAGCAGAAAAGGAGTTCTCACATCTGTTGACTTGTCATAAAAAATCATCTACTTATTTCATTATGATTAAGTGCCCACTTGCAAAACAATACAACGGCATATGGGCAATTTCATTGGAAGGAACCTGATTTGACAAAGAGACTCAAATTTCCTGCGGGAATTCGCCGTTGGAAAGACAGCAACATAAACGTTCTACAGCGAGAGGGTTTTGAATATTCACTATTAGAAGATTGTGATAACGCTTACCGTTTCACAGCGATAGCAACGGTTGAAAAAATTGAATCAATTTTTAACCATTTTTCCAGCTTCCTCCCTGATGAATCTTTTTTTATCCTGGAATACTACCCTGAAGAGACACTACTTTCACGTCCCAGTGGAAGTGACAAGCGACCAATTCCTTCGGTTTTCTATTCCCCCTATTTCCCAACCAATATCATCTTGAGAAATGTTGCACCATATATCAGCCGAATGATTCACGATGGTTTTGTCGGATTCGGAATGGCAAACAATCGTAAAGGTTTAGAATTTTTCTATTCTGAAGAGAAAGTACTAACCTTCTTCACCGATAATCATCTCCGCTTGAGCAACTTTTTCCATCAGCATGAAATCCCACACAGCAACAACCTTGTACTTCCCGCAGATTATGGGCACGATCATCTTTCTCTGCTTGGATTCCCACAAGAATTACTCCCTAAATCGCTACTCCCTTTTGATGACAACGAACTTGATGCCACAGTCTTCTGCCGAGAGCTGATCGAGCAGCTAGACATGTACCAAGTTGAAGAAGGCCTTTCATTTTTCCTGACCCGGAAAGAACAGGGACAGATTGAAGAATTAATCAAATCGAAGCTTCCCAATCACGAACTGTCTGAGGTTGAATTTGGTGGATTACTGCTCGATTGGAGTGACTTTGTGACTGAATGTGAGCATACTTTTGACGGCGACCTCTGGGAATATAAACAGGGACTTATTGTCCGTGACACCATTCAATTGGTTATTGAAATTGCTCCAAAGTTATTGGCTGACAAGATCACCTCTATTGTTGCCGAACCAGATAATACTTTCAGGAAAATCCTGATTGATCGCCGTAAACGGCTCGACCCACCGACCGAAATGAAGCTAAGTCAGAATCGCTTCTGGTACCACGGAATGGTACAAAAACAAGGGAGTGACTTACGCCGTGACTTGATCCGTCATGGCTGGTTTTCACACTGATATGCTATTAATCCTCGCCGCCGCACCGCTGGAAACAACACTTCTGCGCAAAAAAATTACCAACATGCAAACCCTCCACTGTGGGTCGATCCAGATTTTCACCGGAAAGCTACAAGGGCAAAACATTCTGCTAAGCCACGGAGGAGTTGGCCAGTCCAATATGGCCATGCAGCTGACCCGTCTTCTGAGTGAACACGTACCATTGGCAGTTCTTCTCTGTGGGTGTGGTGGTAGTTATCCAGACAGCGGTCTCCAGATTGGAGATTTAGCTCTAGCAAGAGAAGAGATTTTTGGCGATCTGGGTGTGGCCACTGCGGATAAATTCATCCTGCTGGATCAACTTGATCTACCGCAAAATCCGCCGCTTGCACCAATCATTCAACAATCTATTACACTCAATTCAGATATTCTCATATGGGCACAGGAGATACTTCCCGACGCGGTTTGTGGTACATTTGTAACGGTCAACAGTTGCAGTGGTTATTCTGATTTAAGTACTGCATTGCAGCAACGCACCGGTGGAATTTGTGAAAATATGGAAGGGGCGGCCGCAGCGCAAGTGTGTGCAGCATTCAAGGTTCCGCTATTGGAGCTACGTGGCATTTCCAACCCGACCGGAACCCGTGATCCGCAACAATGGGATATCGCCCGTGGCACAGAGGCGGCTCAATTGGGAATTTTGGACCTGCTTGAAAACTGGCCAGCAGCTTAAGGAAAAGAGATGCAACAACTAAGCTTGGGTTATTCACCCTGTCCTAACGATACATTCATTTTTTATGGGCTGATTCATGGAAAAGTCCCTTGTCCGGAAGTCGAATTTATCGAGCAACTTGAAGATGTCGAAACCCTCAATCAGTTGGCACTGAAGAGTCAACTTGATCTGACCAAAATATCGTATCATGCCTTCGGACATCTACGTGAAGATTATGTATTATTACGCAGTGGTGGCGCCCTTGGGAGAGGTTGTGGCCCCATGATTGTTGCAGCTGAGAATACTTCGATGGTGAAGTTACGCGGTAAAACAATCGCTATTCCCGGGCAGCTCACCACCGCCAACCTGCTACTACAGCTCTACTCTGATGGCTATGAAGATGTACTGATTCTGCCTTTTGATCAGATCATGAATGCCGTAAAGAAGGGACAAGCTGACGCCGGAGTTATCATTCACGAATCACGCTTTACCTACCAACAGTATGGATTAAAACAGATTCTGGATCTTGGCCAATGGTGGGAAGAAGAAAGTGGTCACCCGATTCCTTTAGGGGGGATTTTAGCAAAGAGAAATATGGGGTCACCGCTGATCAATCAAATCGATTCTGCACTGCGCCAGAGTATCGAATATGCTTATGCACATCCGCAAAAACCACAGAATTATATCAAACAGTATGCTCAGGAACTGAATGACGAGGTGACTCGCAACCACATTGAACTCTATGTCAATGATTTCTCCCTCGATCTGGGAAACGAGGGGATTCAAGCCGTCAACAGTTTGTTCAATCGAGCCGAAGAACGCGGTATCATCCCGCCCTGTGAACTGCCTTTATTTACCGAAAAGTAGGGGCGAACCCGGTGTTCACCCCTGTTGACATGAATATTAAAATAACGGGCAGACACACAGCCTATACCTGCTATCGATTACACCTGGCTGAGATGAACCGCCTTGATAAATTTGGCGCTTACTGCATCACTAACCTTCCGTAGAGTTTCCTCATCCACTGGAGAATCAACTGAAAAAACCACCATCGCCTCACCCGCTTTTTCTTGTCGACCAAGACTCATATTGCCAATATTCACCTTAGCTTCGCCGAGAATTGTGCCAATTTTCCCAATCAAACCCGGTCGATCCAGATAATTAATGACCAGCATGTGCTCTTCTGGACAGAAATCGATGGCAAATTTGCGCATTTTAACAATTTTCGGGATCCCCTCGAACAATGTTCCGGCAATCGTCCTGCTCCCTTCCGGGCTGTCCAGTGTTAAAGTAATCAAGCTGGAAAATGAACCAGTTTCAGTTGAACGAATTGATTCGACCTCAATTCCCATTCCCCGAGCGATCAAGCTGGCATTGACCATATTGACCTCCTGCTCAGAGCAGTGGTTAAGCAGAGCGGCCAATCCACAGACACCTAAAGGGGCACAATCAAAACGTGCCAACTTGCCATTATAGGTAAAGGTAATTTTATTCGGATTAGGTGGCGCCAACTGAGAAATGAAATCACCCATAATGGAAATCAACTTCATGAATGGTCGCATGTGTTCCATAAGGTCCGGGTCAAAACGGGGAATATTCACCGCATTTGTTAGAGGGCGACCGTCAACATAGTTAACAATTTCCTTACTGACATCAACGGCAACATTTTTTTGTGCTTCAAAGGTATTTGCACCCAAATGTGGCGTGACCAGCATGTTTGGTTGAGCAATCAACTTTTTAAGCACATCACTTTTTGGAGGCTCTTCGCTCCAGACATCAAAAGCCGCACCAGAGCTCTTACCACTTTCCAATGCTTCGAGCATGGCAGCTTCGTTGATAATGCCACCCCGAGCACAGTTGATAATAATCACCCCATCCTGCATTCCCTCAAAATGATCCGTAGAAAGCAGGTCACGGGTTTCTTCGTTGAGTGGGGTATGAACTGTAATAATATCGGAGAAACGGATAATATCTTCCAACGGCAATAGTTTTACTCCGAAATCATCGGCTCGTTTTTCAGAAATATAGGGATCATAGGTAATCACATCTGCTTCAAAAGCCCGACAACGCCGTGCGACCCGACCACCAACCTTGCCCAGCCCGATAATTCCAACCGTTTTCCCCTTTAGTTCACGACCGGTAAAAGGTGCACGTTGCCAGTCACCACTTTTCAGACTGCTATTGGCAACGGGAACATTTCGGCAGAGGGAGAGCATAATTGCCATGGTGTGTTCCGCTGCAGAATTAACATTGCCATAGGGGGCATTGACAACAATGATACCCTTGCTACTTGCAGCATCGACATCGACATTATCGATTCCCACTCCGGCTCGGGCAACAATTTTTAACTTATGGGCATGATCAAGCAAAGCCTTGTCGACCAAAGTACCACTCCGGGTAATAATCGCCTCGTAATCTCCTATCGTTTTATGCAATTCTGGAACGGATAAACCCAGTTTTTTATCGATCTGAATGCGTGGGTCTTCATTAAGAGGCAATAGTCCGCTGTCGGCAATTTCATCGGTAATTAAAACTTTCATCTGTGCCCTTTCTATCAATTCATAATTCATACGAATTTAAAACTTAATTGAAGCGGTGGGATTTTAAGACCATACCGAGAACATGTCAATGTCGATGCACTTGCACAGAGTGCTAAATTATGGAAGCAGCTTGACATCATCAAGGTAAATTGTCCGGGATTGTGGAATTTTGCCAACAAATACCCCCATACCAGCGATACGGGTCAAATCCATTAAACGTTTTTTGGGTGCCCTCGCAACATCTGCGAGAGATACTCGTAAATGATTCCAGCCCGGTGTGATTTTAAAACTAGCATTAAAACGATCCCCATAAGCATGACCGTTTTCACGATGAAATTGATCGTGGATTCTGAAATGAAGCTGCAAAAGCTCTTGATCAGGGTTGAACACTTGCAAGCTCACAGCGCTGTAACCACTCCAGTTTTTAGGGAAAGACTTAAGACCAATCCCTGAATACCTCTGTGTCTTTAAACCAACTCGTAGCGATGAACTTCCTGAAAAATAAAAGTCATCAGCGATATCACGCGTTGCGCTCCCACCCCAACGACTTGCTTCTAACCTTGTCTCAAACCCCGACAAAAGCGGAAATTGTCGCCAAGCAATCGCATCATCAATAATAACCTTACCAACGGGAAACAGGCTCCACAATGCCATCAATAAAATAGGGACTTGCAAAAATTTTAACTGCCATTCCGGAAAAGTTTTTCTCGATTCAGCAAAAAAAACCACCCCCAGCAAAGCACCAATGAGATCATTCCCCAGATCCTGCCATGCGGCTTCACGTCCAATTCCGGACTGGATCAATTCGGTCAGTCCGCCGAATAAAAAGGCGAGAAGGGCAACCTCAAACACCTGAGACTTAAATGACCGATTTGAGCGCCAGCTAACATAAAGATAAGCCCACAGGCCAAAACAAAACAGATGTCCCATCCCCCAAACATAGCGGAAGCTGCGCAGAGAATCTGGGCCAGGACCACCAACAAATAATAGGATCGCGCTAAATAGAGCCAAGATCCCTAGAACATATTGTTGTTTACTATACAATCTTCCCATCAGCCCAACCCTGTAAAGAAATTCGACATTAATCAAATATTCAATCGATCTAAGTATTAATTTAAAATAGATCCTCTCTAAAGTTAAGACTATTCATTATATCGTCATAAATAAAAACATATATTACAAATGGTTAGCTACAAAAGGGAAAACCAATAGAGGTTCCATTCCAACGTATCGATATCATAGGTATAATATTTGCAAATACTCAGAACATATGAAATAATACGCAGTATCAGGTGACCATCATATGGGGGGGATCTCTAGCTCATATCAGAGGAGAATCCAAATGGAAAGTCGAGTTCAATACAGCCCAGTTAGATCTTATCAGCGCTTTAAAGCTGCAGATCGCGCTCTGGTTTTAGTCAATCAAGGCCCGGAATCACTCCCCTACCATATTGTGGATATCAGCGAAGGCGGTCTTTCCTTCCGTTATCTTGGGCAAAAACTAAGACGCTCAGAAGTCAAAAAAGTCAGTCTTTATCATGACAATAAATTGATTGTCGATGATATCCCAATCAAAACAATTTCTGACTATCGTCTGCGTGACAATATGGTTCCTGTCCGACGGGGAAGTATCCGCTTTAAAGAACTGGACTCTGAACAATTGAGTCAACTTGAAACCTTTATTCAGAGGTTTACCGAGGCACCATTACCGGTTATTTGATTTTTTATATCACCCATAAATCTCTAAAACATCCGTAGTAAAATTATTATGGGTGTTTTTTTTGTACATCAATTAGTAGCCTTTGGACTGACCTCTAATTCTTGAAGGATTGAAGCAAATCCAGCCAGAGACAATAAACCAATAAAAAAGGCAGGGTCAACTGAGTGACTCTGCCTTTTTTCTAGTTATTCACTAAAATTTTATTTCTTCATTTTTCTTCTGTAAAAAGCTAACCCAACCAAACCTGAACCTAGCAGAACCATAGTTGCCGGCTCGGGTACTGGGGCAGTAGTTCCTTGCCCCATCAAATTATCGTTACCACAGCCCATAGTAAAGTGAGAATAAAACTCAGTCCCAGCGTCCAAGAAAGAAAGGTCGAAACCCATCAACGAATAGTGAATCTCTCCTGCAAAGTCGGTATTCTCTATTACGCTTGATGAAAATATTCCGCGACCAATTTCCGAACCACCACTTACATATTGCCAAGGGCTTGATCCCTCATTGGCAGCATAGTAAGCAGTTTTCACTTTCGAATCACCATCTAACGACAAGACTGAGTATTCCATAGAATCAAAATTTAGATCAAATACATAATTGAAACCATAGCTATTATCTACAATATCAAAACCATTGGTTCCATCAATATCACCAAAAATTGGTCTATTCTCTACAGCAATAAAAATATCACCAGAAGTATAGTCAGGAGAGGTAGAGACTCCGTTTACAAAATCAAAGCCACCAACCATAGACAAATCATTTCCGTCCAAAAAGAAACCTTCTAGATCCCATTCCTGCGAATTCACCATCCCCGGCTCAGTCTCTTGATCCTCAGCCCCCTGCCCAATCCCCGTTTCATTTGTACGATAATTACCATCTGCAATAGTAATATTATTAGCAAAAGCAGGCAGCGCAAAAAAGGCCAAAGCTAGAACAATTGCAATTACTTGAGCTGATTTCTTCATAATTTCTTCTCCATAAAATAAATAACTTACAGAACATACAAAGCAAATCTGATGCCAACATACAGGTTAACAGAACAGTCTTTCAAACAAACCAAAGGGAACTCAAAACTTTCTCCGAATAAACAGCATGTTACCCATTGCAAATTAAGACAAATATGATTTCATTAGCGCTTAACTTCCTGTAAATATATGTGTTTTCTCGTCATTCACTCACTGCCTGTCGGGGTTTTTTACACAAAAAGGCCAGGCAAAAATACATGCCTGGCCTCAACTATGTAAAATTATTCGACAAGCCTAGCCGTTCTTACACTCAAACTCTTCCATAAAACTTGCCAACTTTTCTACCCCAGCCAATGGCATGGGATTATAGATCGACGCACGCACACCACCAACATTTCGATGCCCCTTAAGAGCATACAGACCAACATCATTGGCTTCTTCAAGAAACTTGACATCAAGACCTTCGATGGCCAATTTAAACGAGACATTCATAATCGAGCGGTGCTTTGGTTGTGCTATGCTGCGATAAAAATCACTGCCATCTATCACTTTATATAAACGAGCCGATTTTTGCTCATTCAACTGCTCTATTGCCGCAATCCCACCTTGTCCCTTCAACCATTCAAGAACTAACTTAATCACATAAACGGCAAAAGTATTGGTGGTATTGGTAAGTGAATTGTCTTTGTCGCACTGGGTATAATTTAATAATGTTGGAGTCTTCTTCTCCGCATAGCCGAGTAGATCATCGCGTACAATCACCATTGCCATCCCTGAAGGCCCAAGGTTTTTCTGCAATCCTGCGTAAACTACTCCAAACTTATTGTAATCAATCTGCCGGGACAACAGCTCGGAAGTCATATCGGCAATTAATGGAACCTTTCCTGTTTCTGGAAATTGGTTCCAACGAGTGCCGTATAGCGTGTTATTGCTGGTAATATGTAGATAGGCTGCATCTTGGTCTATCTGTCCAGAATCCAGCTCAGGAATACAATTATAATCAGCCTCAGCACTACTGGCGATGATTTCCATATCACAGAAAGTTTTTGCCTCTTTTGCTGCCAACCCAGCGAAATTACCACTTTCAACATAAAGGCATTTTCTCGATGGCACTCGCCCGGCAAAATTTAATGGCAAAGCAGAAAACTGCATTCGCGCCCCGCCATGGACAAACAGGACTCGATAATTATCCGGCAATCCTGTTAACTCCCGGAATAATGATTGTGCCTCATCAAGAACAGCGACGAATTCTTTGGCACGATGGCTGATCTCAATAATCGAGACTCCCATTCCCTCAAAATCCAGCCATTCCTTCTGAATTTGTTGCATTACAGGTTCGGGCAACATTGCCGGACCAGCACCAAAATTATAAATCTTGTCGACCATGATTTTCCTTTCTGATAGCAAAATCAGAGGTTCTATAAATCATTTCACCACCCTGAGACCACCTTTCCCCGAAGGGGAATCCGTAGGAGGCATTGGTTCGTCATCAGACTCAGAAGCTGATCCATCCTCTAGTTGTGGCAAGGTTCCACTTTGCAACATCTTTTCAACTGAATTGGCAATCGTCAGGCACTGTTTCATACAAACCTTGAATGCTGGGCACATGGTACAATCTGCCTCACCTGCTGCAGCCTTTAAACTATGAACCAACAACTCAACACTTTCCAATTGTGTCAGGGGTACAAAATACATAACTTCCTCTATGCCATCTCCCGATCGGCAACGTTAGCAAAAGCACGCAGCTTATCCATCATAACCTGAAAATCATCGGGTCGCAGCGATTGTGGACCATCACTGGCAGCTTTTTCTGGACATGGATGAACTTCGACAATCAATCCATCGGCACCAGCTGCAGCCGCAGCATAAGACATCGGAGCAATCAGTGAAGCATGACCGGTTGCATGTGAAGGATCAATGATAACCGGAAGATGGGTTTGCTGTTTCAATACCGGCACTGCTGAGATATCCAGAGTGTTGCGAGTTGCAGTTTCAAAGGTACGAATACCGCGTTCACAAAGAATGACCCGGCGGTTTCCTTCAGAAAGAACGTACTCGGCACTCATCAAAAACTCCTGAATTGTCGTTGACATACCGCGTTTGAGAAGAATCGGCTTATCGAGTTGGCCAAGCATCTTCAGCAGTGCAAAGTTTTGCGTATTGCGGGCTCCAACCTGCATCACATCAGCATAACGAGCCACCAACTCAACATCACGGGGATTCACCACCTCAGTTACAATTGGCAAACCGGTTAGCTCGCGTGCTTCAGCCAGTAACTTCAGGCCATCCTCTTCCATCCCCTGAAAAGAATAAGGGCTGGTTCGTGGCTTATAGGCACCACCACGCAGTAACCGCGCGCCAGACTTTTTTACTGCAACAGCAGTCTCACAAATTTGCTCCCGGCCTTCAACCGCACAAGGCCCCGCAGCGACCACAAATTCTTTGCCCCCAAAGGTCAGTCCAGGAACAATCTCAACCTCACTAGCCTGCGGCTGCACCTCACGGCTAGCCAACTTATATGGCTTAAGGATCGGAACAACATTTTCAACCCCGGGCATTGACAGCAGAGTCTGCAACTTCTCTTTTCCCCGCTCCTCCCCTACGGCACCAACAACATTGCGAGTTTCACCATGAATGATGTGCGGCTGATATCCCAACTCAACAATTTTCTTTTCGACAGCCTCAAGATCCGACTTGTCGGCTCCTTTTTTCATAACAATAATCATTTTGCTCTCCTTCGTCGCCAATGCGACAGAAAAGGCAAAAAGGCCGCCCGAACTCCCGGCGGCCTCAATTTTCAAATATACAGAAAAAGAAAAACCATGGGAGAACTTTGAGCCGTTCCGCCATGGTTTGTGTCATCCGAAGTTCTAAAACCTCTTATACACTCTTCCCCAAGGCAGACGGCCGAAAAAAGCCGAAAAACCAAAAGAAACAGCTAAAATAAGAAGTATTAAAAGTCATTTTTATTCCCTCTTTCTGGTCAGGCAGATTACACAAGGCAGAAAAAACACGCAAGCAAAAAAACACCGTAGCTCACGAGGCTATTTTCCCTTGACACTATCTGTCCCTTTAGTTATAAACGGACTCTCTTTTGCCCAGATAGCTCAGTCGGTAGAGCAGAGGACTGAAAATCCTCGTGTCGGCAGTTCGATTCTGTCTCTGGGCACCACAAATTTGAAAGGGTCACGGCTTACGCTGTGACCCTTTTTTATTGCAAAAAAAAGAGGGGCATGATGTATTTCCAAAAAATGTCCATCAATCATTTCATTTTTCGATGAAAAAACTTATTTTTCAAGACCTGGCTCTGATTTTTTTACTCTTCAAATTCTTCAGTATTTTCTGGGTTTTCGGCATTTTCTTCTCTAGGAGTGTCTTTTTTTAAAAATGCACTGACAATACCCACCAGACCCATCATTGATAAGATGGTTCCTGGAATGGATTTTCCAGTGTAAATAAGGAAGCTTCCGGAGCCTATGAAGCACAGGGTAATAATGAAAGCAAACCATTGTCCACCGGCAATCTGATTTTTTTCTCGATGAGCAATGACGGTATCTATGTCAAGAGCTTGCTTTTCCAGCTTACGACGATGATTTGCTTCACCTTCTGCAAGGCTTAGAATGCGATCAGCTGCGCCAGGAAGGACTTTCTCATAATGATCAAGATGTTCTGGTGGAGGAATGGGACCTGAATACAATCGTTCTTCTGAAATTTTTTGGGTAATACACTCTACGAGTTGTGGATCACACACTTGAACGTGATCTTCATCTGGTTTTTGCTGTATGGGTGGATTATCTTTTTCCATCAATAACAACCACCCTGATTGCCCGCCTAAAATCACTGGTAAGTTTGCGATGATCAACTAGAAACGACCTTCTAGCCCGATACCGGATTTTTTTTGAAAACCGATGAGGATCTGCTGACCGAACGGGATAAACGCTCATAACCGATCCAGCACCACGAATAAAGTTTTTTAATAATTGAGTCATGGGCAAATAATACCTGATGATCATTCAAATTTCAACTGATACTCAAAAAAATAATATTTCGCTGACTTAAGTAAATAAATGTATACACAAAACAACATCATGTCAATCCACCCAGTCGCCCCACTAAAGTCATTGGGTCAACACCAAAGAAAGGGGATGGCTCATTCCCCCCATGAAAGCCGATCAAATTTTCATTCTATTTTATTGTGAGCCATCTAAACAATTCCAATAAACAGCATTTACAACTGGCAATCAATACAGACCAAGATTCAATATTGTCCTAGATACTTCAACGTCATAATTTCCTGAAGTGGGGTATGTTTTCTGGATCATCTGCCCGTCTATTTTACTGCCATTTGTCGATTGAAGATCCACAAAAAGCCATTATTCTTTGAATTCTTGCATGATAACAAGATGACGCCTACTAACCATTCTTTCATCAATAACAACATCGTTACTTTCAAATGTTCCGATAGAAATAATTTGTTTTTTTGATGAGAAATTAATCAAACGTTCAGTGTTGGAAATAGTGATGTCATTGATCATCGGCTGGTCGCTGTACGGGGCAAAAAACAGCTTTACCTTAATCCTATCGGAAGATGTTGGTTCCTCAGTCATAACAGTAAAATTATAGGCCAGATAAGTTGAGGAGCTTTCCTTGTAGGCTTGCTGTCATCAAGAAGAAAACGGACAAGCATGCAATTATTCACAAGTGGAGCGACTTTGTGTTTGACTAGGGCCACACATCACCCTGACTCGCAACCGATAATTTTCAAAGTAAATCCATACACCCTGTATTGAATATTTGACAATAACTTAACCAGCGACATTAGTGGCCAAAACAGTGGCCAACCTATCCAATTAAACTAACATTTCCAACTAGCCTACTCCGTTGAATAACAACTTTTTGCCTTATTAATAAAGATAGTTAACTCAAAAACACCTAACACAATCCATTGGCTACATGACAGATAAATAGTGGCCAACTTAGTGGTCAAGTTGTTTTTCACATGTTATACTCCCCGGATTCAACTCGCTAGTGCAACCGGTGGATTGATTCCAAAAAATACCTGATTAGGTGTTTTAAAGCCAAGGCATTTTCTGGGACGATTGTTAAGTTTGTTCATGACTTCTTGAACTTCCGCATCAGTTACCTCGGAAAGATCCTTCCCTTTGGGGAAAAACTGGCGAATAAGCCCGTTCGTGTTTTCGTTCAACCCTCGCTCCCAAGAATGATAGGGGTGAGCAAAGTAACCGCTACAATGAAGCTCTTTGGAAATCTCCTGGTGTTGGGAAAACTCTTTTCCGTTGTCATAGGTCAAGGTTTGAACGTGAGACATCAATGGATGTAGGCGTTCCAATATTACGGTTGTGACCTCTTGTGCTGTTCGGTTTGGGGCTTTGCCAATCATACTCCAACGAGTCTTGCGTTCGACTAATGTGACCAGCACGGTGCCACCTTGTTTACCAATGACGGTATCGGCTTCCCAGTCACCGATACGAGTACGTTGGTTGACCACGTCGGGTCTCTCGTCGATGGACACACGTCCTTTGATCTGTCCACGCCGATCTGGGGCGCCGTAACGTTTCTTTCGCTGCTTTTGGCAGCGCAAATGGCTGTAAAGATCACCACCAGATTGTTTATCCTGAAGAATGTATTGATAAATCCATTCAGGGCTGATCAGGATACCTTCTTCATTTCGCAACCAAAAGCTGACTTGTTCTGGGCTCCAGTCTTCGTTCAAAAGACATTCAACCCGTGTCCAAGACTCTGGAGCGATTTTTGGAACCGACTTAGCTTGGCGACGGCTTTCAGCGAAGTTATTTGCTTGCTTGGGCCGATAACCTCTCAATCCACGGTTTCGGGACAGCTCCCGACTGACAGTGGATTTGTGACGGCCTATAACCTTTGCGATATCGACTTGATTATGCCCTGCTGTTTTTAAGACGCTAATCTGGTATCTTTCTTCTCGGGTAAGCTGCGTGTAGTGACTCATCGTGCTCCTCTTACTTTGGTCGGTGAAAGAAGCCGGTAGCCTACCGCAGCTTATCCTTCAAACCAAGCAACTAGAGTTGCACTTACAACTTGAATCCGGGCTCTGATAATTATTGGCAATAATCAAAAAAGAAAGGAGTTCATTGTGGCTCAAAGTGCTCTCTACAACAAAATTCAACAAATGGAACCAATGTTCCCCACTGCCAAAGGTGAAGAGCTAAATAATCTTGCAATCGAGGTGATACGTCAGTCTGCAGCACTAGGGGAAAAACTGCCACCACAGACTCGTAAGGGAGTTGTAGAGCTTGTCCGCACTATGAACAGCTATTACTCTAATCTGATTGAAGGACACCATACCCACCCTGTAGATATCGAACGAGCTATGGCTCACAACTACTCACATGAACCAGCAAAGCGTGCTCTGCAAGTGGAGAGTGTTGCCCACATAGATGTTCAACGATTAATCGAACAAAAACTCGCTAAAAACCCTGATGAGACAATATGTTCCCAGACATTTCTCTGTTGGATTCACCAAGAATTTTATAACCGGATTCCTGATGAATTCAGGCAAATCGAGACCACCGACGGAGACATCAAAATAGTTACTCCAGGAAAATTGCGTGAAGACAAGGTCGAAGTCGGTCAACATCTTCCTCCCCCCCCAGAAACCCTCGATTCTTTTTTAACGCGCTTCGATGACTGCTACGGAAATATTAAACTGGGAGATATACGAAAAGTAATAGCAGCAGCGGCAGCACATCACCGCCTAGCTTGGATACACCCTTTTCTGGATGGCAATGGCAGAGTGACACGCCTCTTTACACTTGCTTGCCTGGTCAAGGCACGTATAGATGGGCATGGATTGTGGACCGTTTCAAGAGGGCTGGCACGAAACCGAACAACCTACATGGAAGCGTTGGCAGATGCTGACGAACACCGTCGTGGAGATCTGGACGGAAGAGGAAATCTATCCAACAAAGGCTTACTTGGTTTCTGCACATTCTTCTTGAGAACAGCTCTAGACCAAATTTCATTCATGTCAGAACGCTTAGAGTTAGATGGATTTCTGCGTCGATTAGAAGGGTATGTTGATCGACAGGTTAGCTTTGGAGAGTTGCAGTCGGAAGCGATCTACTTACTACGCGAAGCTTTTTTTCGCGGAGCAGTCCCCAGAGGAGAAGTTGCGCGTATTACTGGCAAGCCCGATCGAACGGCACGTCGCATCCTCAAAAATCTCCTTGAAAAGAAACTCCTGACTTCGGATTCAGAAAGAGCCCCTGTTCGGCTGGCATTTCCAACCAAAGTCGCTGGATACTATTTCCCGCAACTCTATCCAGAGGGAGTGGAGATGACGGAAGGATAACTCCCCAGAAACCAGTGCTACAAACCTGCCGGACACTGTCGAAAAGTCCTCATGTCGGCAGTTCAATTCTATCTCTGGGCACCAGCAAATTTGAAAGGGTCACGGCTTACGCTGTGACCCTTTTTTATTTATGCTGCACTCCGGGTGACAGAAAAACATCATGAGCTTACTTTATCTGTAGACACCACCGACAAAAAAACTTATCCTGAGTTCTTTTTTATTATAAAAAACCAACAACCACTACGGGAGGAAATTTTGTTGAGAAAATCATTTTTGTTCGGACTATTTATCCTTTTTATTGCCCTGACAACCGGTTGCAATAGTGCAAAATCAACTTTCAAACCTGGAGCAGCGGGTGAAATCTCTGTTTTATCTCTCCGTGGAAACACCAGCGATATGACTCAAGATCAAATTGCTGAGCTAAAACGAGTAGGAACCTGGATGGATCGCGATATTATCAAACAACTGAACCGAGCTGGGTATACGGCAAAGTTATTAAAATCCCGCAGCGACTTCAGTGGCCCCGGCCACCTGTTAATTATTGACGTTGATAAATTCAATCCGGGTAACCGTGCAGCGAGAGCTTTTGTTGGCTTTGGTGCAGGATCTTCTTCTCTTGACTTAAATTACCAACTTCTGGATAGCCAAAAGAAAATGGTCAGTGAGTGGAAAGATGGAGTAGGATCAAGCAAGGGTGGCACTTACTGCGCACAGACCCTCAACCGTAACGCCATTAAGCAACTGCAAAGTAAACTGTAAGAACAAATAGCAGAGGCTTAAAATTTAAATATATGTTACAAAATCCTCGCTTTGTTGGCGGGGATTTTGTGTTTACAGATCTTTTGCTAATTATATATTTTTATAAGCAATCCATTATTTTCAGCTTTTTTATTGTTGGTTCAAATGCGTATTCTATTAGTTAATCCACCAAATTGTGGTCGAAGTATACCGGAAGAGCGCTATGGCATTACTTCACTTAAACAGATTTTCCGGGGTGAGCCTCTAGCTTTGGAGGCATTAGCTGGAAACTTATGTCAACATGACGTACATATTCTAGATCTGAAGGTGGAACCTGACAACCTACAAAACCAGCTGACAACTTTTAATCCAGAAGTCGTTGGTTTCACCGCCATGACCTGTGAAGCCAATACGGTTCTCAAGCTGGCTCGAAAAATCAAACAAAATTGTCCGGCACAGATTGTCGTGGGTGGCACTCACGCTTCATCCGATCCCGAGTTCTTTAATCGTCCCGAAATTGACTGGATTGTTATGGGGTTGGGAAAGCAGAGCTTCCTTGAACTAGTTGAGGCGCTTGAAAGTGCCAACAATATTCAAATTCCAGGGGTCGCTCCGAGCACACCAAATACACCTTTGCGCTGGCAGCCACGACAATATCACCACAATGATCTGGTGAATAATGCTGCCACACGCTATGACTTGGTTGATAGTTACCGTTCTCACTATACGCTACAGAGTCTTGGGCTTAAAATGGGTCTGGTTGCCAGTGCGGCTGGCTGTCCTTACGACTGCAACTTCTGCTGTATTGCACCTCTGACAGGCGGACGCTATCTATCAGCAGAAATTGAAGCAGTTTTGCGAGACATCAATGCACTAGAGCAAACTCCAGTTATCCGCCTGGTTGATGCCAATAGCTTTGGTAATCCATCTCATGCATGGCAACTAGCTGATGCGATCGAAAAAGCAGGAATCAAAAAACAATATTTGGCAGATGTCCGTTCTGATCTGGTTGTCCGCCACCCTCAGCTCCTCAAACGCTGGAAAGAGATCGGCCTACGTGCCGTCATTATTGGCTTTGAAGAGATTGACGATACTGTGTTGAAGCAGATGAACAAAGAAAACAATGCAAAGACCAATTGCGAAGCGATCGATATTCTGCACCAGCTTGGCTTGACAATTGTTGGTGATTTCATCATCTCTCCAGACTATACTGAGAGACAATTTGATCAATTGGGTCATTTTGTTCGCGAGCAGGCCATTGAGTTGCCGATGCACACGATTCTGACACCGCTACCAGGAACCCAATTGCACCGACAACTGCAATCACAGATAATGATCCACGATCTCGATTACTACACTTTGACCAATGCCGTGCTACCCACTCGGCTGGATGAGGAACTTTTCTATCAACGTTACGCCAGCTTGCTCCATGAGGGACACAGCAAGGCAAAGGTTTAATTTTTATGTCTGTTTATATTAATGATCTCGCTACGTTCATGCCGAATCAACCAATCACCAATGACCAGATGGAAAAAGTTCTTGGTATGGTGAATCAACTTCCTTCACGGACGCGTCGAATTATTCTACGCAATAATAAAATTCAGACCCGCCACTATGCTATTGACCCGGAAACGGGACAATCAACTCACAACAACGCCGAACTGAGTGCCGAAGCGGTTCGAAAATTGAAACCTTATGATAATTTTGCCGTAGAGGATATTGAATGTCTCTGTTGCGGAACGTCAACTCCTGACCAGATGATCCCAGGTCATGCACCAATGGTTCATGGAGAGCTTGGTGGCCGCTCTTGTGAAGTTCTCAGCGCTGCCGGTGTCTGTACCTCAGGGATGAGTGCACTGAAATATGCGTGGATGAATGTTGCTTTGGGATTGTCTGGCAATGCGGTTGCAACAGGGTCAGAAATTGCTTCTTCCTATACGCAGGCAGGGATGTGCGGTGAGATCGATCCCGATAAAGCAGAACAACTGGAATTACAACCGACTCTCAGTTTCGAAGCCGATTTTCTCCGTTGGATGCTCTCAGATGGTGCCGGAGCCGCATTCTTAAGCGATCAACCATCAGAGCAGGGACTTTCACTGCGAATTGACTGGATCGACCTCATCTCCTACGCCCATGAACTAGAAACCTGCATGTATGCAGGGGCAGACAAATTGGAAGATGGATCTCTACGTGGCTGGCGTGAACATCCGAGCCTAACAGAAGCAGTGGCACATTCCAGTTTCCTCATCAAGCAAGATGTAAAACTGCTTAATCGTGAAATTTTAACTATCGCAATCGAACGCGCCCTAGCACAATTGATTGGCAAACATGATCTACAAGCTGAAGCTATCGACTGGTTTTTACCCCACTACTCTTCTGACTATTTTCGCGTTGACCTGTTCGATAGAATGGAAAAAATTGGTTTTGCGATTCCAACTGAACGTTGGTTTACCAATCTGACCAGCAAGGGAAATACCGGAGCAGCTTCAATCTACATCATGCTTGAAGAACTGTTCCATTCTGGCCAGCTAAAAAAAGGGGACAAACTCCTTTGTTTCATTCCTGAGAGTGGTCGCTTTTCCATGTGCTATATGCATTTAACTGTCTGCTGACAAGCAAACATAAAAACTATAAAACCTGACAGTTGTCATATTCCTTCGCCGGCAATTAAAGGTCGGCTCAAATGTAATGGCTCTATTACGCCATCAAACACCTTAATGGAACTTGAGCAGAGCACTGAGGAGGGGTTACCCTCTCCTTTAATGGCGATTTGCGCACCGATAAAACGAACCCCGGCTAAATCTACACGGCTCTGATCTAAGACAAGTCCAGTCTCAGCGACAATATCAGCTCCTGAAACAACGACCTGAGAACGTAACAGAGTAAGAGCTGGACGATGAGGCAACGCCAGCAACTTTGATGTTTCAATCTCAACCTGTGAATCGGTTATTTCCAGACTATGGGTGACAACATCCCTAAGTAGCACATTATTACAATTGTTAATCCGCAATGAAGAGAAGTGTCCCGAAAACACCCGCCCCTGTTCGTCTTCACAGCTACCCATTTTTGCGTCAGTTGTTTGTGATCGTAAGCTTCTTGATTCTGGCTCTTCCTGCAACGCCTGCTGTAAGGCCATTCGAAATCCCGATAAGTCGTCGAGCATTGGCGTATGTCCAGATTCCAGCAAGATCTTCAACTTCACCTGTGGCAGGTTCCATTCGAGAGCCTTGGCAATACGTAATGAAGCAATTTCATCCTTCGCCCCCCAGATTAACCAGGTTGGAGTCAAACTCTTTGCCAACAACAGCGAGTAATCTGTCTCCACCAATGCGAGACCCGCTATTCTGGTAGGATCGGCGGCCAAAAATTTCTGGCGCATAAACGGCAATGATAATAGGAGTTCGGGATTAAGGGGCAAATGTGAGGCTTTTTCCAGCAATAGGCTGGCAACACGTCCAAGAGGGGTTTCAATTGAGGCCGAAGAATATGGAACATCAATATCAAACTGTTGCCGAACAAAGTTCTGGCTAACTGCCAACCGGTGCAATAACCCGACCGCATCAACCAAGACCAACCGTTCCAACTCAGTACCGTGATGAGTGCTGTACATCAGAGCAATGCCACCGCCCAAAGAATGTCCCACCAGAGTCACCGGCTTAGTTGGTAAGCTCTTGATCAGCCAGTCTAAAAAAGTCGCATACGCCTCTGGTGAATAGAGATGGTTGCCTTTTGATGAGCGGCCAAAGCCAGGAAGATCTGGTGCAATGACATGGTAATCATATGCCAGTTCCGGCAGTAGATCATCCCAAACACTTCCAGCTCTGTCGCCAATGCCATGTACGAGAAGTAAGATCTTCTGATTATCAACTCCAGCCTCACGAAGATAGACCTGTGCTCCGAAAACCGGTTCTTCAACCACTCGTTCTACTGTCCAAGCTGAAGCAGTTGCCGAGGCCGTAGAAAACAGCACTATACTGAAAATAAAGATGGGCAGAAAAAACTGCTGAAAAGATATTCTCAAACTGTGGCGAACCACCAAACTATTCTGACTCCTTTTCCCGGCGAATAAAATTGGCCAGTGCTGTGAGTGATTGCAACACCTCACGGCTGCTTTTTTCACCACCAATTCGTACACCATAGGTTTTCTGCACCGCAACCACAACCTCGACTGCATCGAGAGAATCGAGACCAAACGGGGAGTCAGGCCCAATCAAAGGGCTCTCCAAAGGAATATCACACGGTGAAACATCTTCAACATTACAAAAATCGATAATTAGTTTTGCCAATTCATATTCAAGAGTATTGCACATTCTAGTAACTCCATTACTTCAACTGATTCTTTTAATGACCACGCCGCCAACGATTAAAAATAACCAGCGCAATCATTATAGAAAGGAGAAAAAAGCTTCCTAATGCGATGACTTGTGGAAAAACAGTGACAACGGTTCCGTTGCGCACAAAGATATCGAGAAACGCTTCAAGCCCCCAACCAAGCGGCGAGAAGATACTCAAATCTTGCATGAATCGTGGCATCACATAAACCGGAACCATCACACCCCCCAGCGCTCCGGCAATGACAATTGAAACCGAACCGAAGATCGCCGCTTGATCGTAACTCCGAGCCACAACCCCCACCAAAATACCAAAACCGCAGGCTGCTAATGCTGCACTGACTGCAACCAATATCAGCGCCACCGGATCCGAACCCAGCTCTAAAACCGGAGTTCCCAGAAGAGGGAGAATAAAACGTCCCACCAACAACATCAAGCCGAACTGAATCAGACAGATCAACAGATGGGCCACAACTTTACCCAGTAGCAAACTCCCATTGCTAACCGGCATAGTCATCAACCGGGTGAGAGTGCCCTCCTGTCGCTCCCGGATCAGAGTACCCGCCAGGGGGATAACGATAAAGAACATCCCAAATAGAGTCCAGGCAGGAACATTCTGCTGTACTGATGTTGGCAATGTGGCATATTTTTCAGGTGATGCCAGCTCTTCATTAAGTTCAATCAGCGATTGCTCCGTCCAGTTGAAAGAGATTTTTGGCAACTCCGGTTGCGATCCGCTCGGAGCAAGTGCCCCCAGTTGTTGGCCCATACTTCGTTGCAGCTCTTGAGGCAACAGACGTTCAAAGGCCGCCCCCTTACGGGATAATTCCAGCCCAACAACACCAAGCTGCAGTGCGTTAAGAACAGCACTCCGATAAACACCTCGTACCGCTGGATCAAAAATAACGGTGATTTTACTGGAGAATGGTATCTTTTGCTGGTGGCGCAACGCTGATTTTACCGCTGTTTCTGCTGACTTGTTGATTTCGGCACTGAACGCAACAGGGACAATGATAGCGAACTGAAAATCACCTTCAAAGACGGCCTGACGGGCAGACTTGATATCGAGACCTTCTCCATTCAGACTCTGAACCAGATCAAGAGCTCCATTGCCCTGTAAACTTTTTTCCAGTTCCCCCCCCAGCTCACCTTCATCACGATTGACAAAAAGAGCAGTTGTTGCAGCACCGCCAGTTGCACGAAACAAATCATCCTGAACCAGTGACAGGATCAAGACCAACAGCATCGGCATAACAAACAGCACCAGCAAACTCATTCGATCACGACTGAGCAACAACAGCTCTTTTTTAATATTCGCCAGCAACATTGTCATTCCATCCGGTCGCGCAGCTGTTTCCCTGTCAATTGCAGAAACAATCCTTCAAGATTTTTGCTCTCTGGGGCTGCGGCTATCAATTGTCTGGGTTCACCGCAAGCAATCACTCGCCCTCCATCAATAATTGCGACTTCATCACAGATTTGCTGTGCCTCCTCCATGTAATGAGTCGTATAAATAAGAGTCATACCACGCCGGTTTAATTCAACCAGGTTTTCAAGGATCAAACTACGTGACTGGGTATCAATCCCAACTGTCGGCTCGTCAAGAAAAAGTATGGCGGGATGGTGAAGAATTGCAACCGCAAGATTTGCACGCCGTTTCATCCCTCCTGAATAAGTCGAAATCGGTTGGTCAGCACAATCAGCCAAACCAACAAGTTCAAGAGATTCATCAATCCGTGCCTTGATCAAAGCTTTCTCAACCTTCAGGATTCTGGCAAAATAGCGTAAATTCTCACGCGCCGTCAGGCTAGCATAAAGAGCGATATCCTGAGGAACCAGTCCGATCTTTCGCCGAACGGCTGCCGCATCTCCGACAACATCATGCTCCAGAATCGTCGCCCGTCCTGAGGTGGGTTGCAACAGGGTACAAAGAATTGAGATTGTTGTCGTTTTCCCCGCACCATTAGGGCCAAGCAGACCGAAAATACTCCCCTTACTCACATTAAGAGCCAATCCGTCAATCGCAGGATTGGCAGCTCCTCGATAAATTTTATGCAGGTTTTCGGTTGCAAGAATTGTAGGATTCTCTACCTGTTTCATTTAATCGCTACCTGCAAACGGGTGAACAGTATCTGTTCTTCATCTGCACATTTCCTCAGCAAGTCGGCCAGTTCAGAAAATGATGCCTGAATGGTCGCTCGCCCCTTACAGACTCGTGATGCAAGCAGAGCGAAATCGCGCCATAAATCGCCGATTCCGGTACAGTGGTTCGATAATTCGAGCAGCTGATCATTATTCAACACTGCCGCAGCTTCCTGTAGGAACGCCGCATACACAAACCGAAAACCTCCGCCACCTGTCCCGATTTCCTCTTGCATTCTGATAACATGGCCGAGGTGAAGTAGCGTCTGTTTTTCATCCAACTTAGCTGGCCAGCTTTCCAGTTTTCTTGCCAATAATCGGATACCGCTGACTCCTGCCATGGGGATCGGTGTTTTCAACATCCCTCGGCACACCTCTTTGATCCCGGCAACAACAGCCTTTGGTAAGTCGAATTGTTGCGGCATCGTTTCGATATAATAGATTTTCCCCTTCGGCGCCAGTGCCCCTTTAGCGAACCGTGCTTTGCGCAAATCAGTTGCCGGACAACGGACAGTCTCCTCAAAAATCGGATCACTGATCAGATAATCATCGCCCACTTTACCAATTACCACCAGATTGTGACCATTGAAATGGAATCGATACGCAGGGGGAAAAAAGGGGAGCCAGTAGACACCGGTTTGAGCCCCAACCGGGCGCCCCGCCGCAAGCAACTGATCAAGCCTGTTTTCCGCTACTAGCGGATCCCTGAACTTTTCTCTTTTGACCACAACGCCAAGGCGCTTTGTCGCTTTGGCAAAAATAGCGCCAGGACTGGTTCGAAAAGTGGTCAACGGCAGATGGTTGAGCTTAATAAATGGAGCATAGGCAAAAAACAGCCCCGCTCCAATCCCAAAAACCATCGCTTCAGAACAGGAGAATCCATGATAATTTAACAAGTTGGTTGTTACGCCACTTTCGCAATGAGCAAACTGATGATGAGGAAAATCGATTTTCACTGTTCTACCTCAACCTTATTCAGATTAGCTCGCAGGGTGTCGGGTATTTCAGGAACACTCCGCAGCTGATCAATGGTCAAATTGAACAGTTCGAGATAAGGAGAAAGTGCGGCAGTATCGAGGCGGTTGAATACCCGCGGTTTCAAATGACGCTTAACTTGCCAACGAGCTATCCCCGAATACTGGGCGAGCAATGCCGGATCCATTTGATTTTTGATCATATGATAAGCAAGAGGGCTTTTTTCCCCAGCCTTAATCACCGTAATAATTTCTTTCAACTGTTCATCTATCGCATCCCATGCCTGCTGTAGAGCAACATCTTTCACTTCCCAGCCAGCACTCTGAGTCAGAGTGTAGCGACCACTTTCATCGGTCGCATAATTAATCACTTTACAACCTTCACTCAGATCAGGCTGTTGTGGAACGTCTTCTTTTTTCATAATTAAAATAGATACCCCAACTGCAATAAAATAGAATTAACCCCCCGATTATCTTCAAGTAAGTCCCCATTTGACAGGTGGTGTAAACGCAAACCAATCGACATTGCAGCTCCAGTTGAAAGCGGGTATTCAGCACCAATTCCGAGCTGAGGATTGAAATTGATGCGGGAGCCCTGTCCAGCCACCCTAAAATCAGTATAGATAGCACCAATACCAGCTTCAACATACGGAAGCCATGACCCAACTCTGAAGTTGTCACAATAATAGAGAGCCAGCATATTGAGTGACAACAGACCCCGGTGGTTACCATCGGTTGTCAGACCACCATTCACTTCAAGCTTGAAGCGTAACGCTTCGGGTGCGGTATGCCAAAAGACTCGGTCGTAATCGAGCACTATCTGCCCCTGTACCAAAACTAACCCAATTGAACCGGGGTCGTAGGAACTGCCAACCAACAATCCTGCTCCGTATCGGGTTGGCACGTAACCATCTTGAGCATAGACCGATTGAACAGATAGGGTCATCAGAATACCGCTCAATAGCAGCAGTGTTACAAGAAGGTAGCGCATGACCGCCTCAGGTAGATAAGCGGATCAAACCATAGTCACCGCCCGGACCAAGTTTTAGACAGGAAAGCTGTTCTCCACCCAATTTTTGTGTTGGTAAAGCAGCTGGAGAGCCATTTGCAGCAGGAGATGCATATAACTTTCCATCACACTGTGAGACCGCTGCAACCGCCAGATCAAATCCGACAGCAGCCGGAAAACTGCCATACAGAGGGGAATAAGCCGCAACTTTTCGCCCTTTGAGAAGTTGCTGATACCAGCGACCACACTCTTTATGTCCATCAGCACCAACAATCAGTTGATCCCCTTCAGGAAGAATGGTCGGACGAACCAAATAGTTTCCCATCCTGACACCATCAATAAACCCGTAGGGCGCTGTATCCGTTTCCCGATTTAAAACAAAAAATACCGCCCCTTCACCGGCAACTGCACTCTGTTCTGCAAAAGTGAGTGGTTGCAACGGCCCCTGTTCTCCTGAGCCAAAAAACTGCTCTCGGCAATAGGTCAAAACATCACACGACTCATCCACAGCACCAAATAACACCTGATCAACCCGTCCTTCTGCCAGCCACTGTTGTGCACTTAGCAGAGCCGATGGAACCGACATTTCAAACTGGGTTACGGTTAAACTGGGAGCTGTTGTTTTCAATTGAATAGAGACATGGGCTGCTGCCGCATTATGAACCGAATTGGAAAAATGGGTCGGTGAGCTGCACGAATAACCGAAATCAAGATATGAATCGAGGAAATTAAAGGTGGTTTTTAGTGCCCCGTAACCCGAAGCAATAACGACACCCGTACGGGATCGGTCAGCATCCAACAAATCAGCATCTTTAAGAGCCAAGCAGGCTCCAAGAAGAGTCATTTTGGAAAAATGATCGATCCGTCGCAATGCACGTTTGGGGATAAACTCAGCAAGACCACTCACATCGGCGCGGAAAGCCGATTGTTCGCCATTTCCTGTAACGGACGCAGCTCTCCCTGATTGCAACGCACTTCGCAGCGCTTCAATTCCTGAACCGAAACCAGCAGTGAGGCCGATGCCCTGAATTGCCATTTTCATATCAGCTCTCCCCCCGACCAAAAATCAAGACAGCATTGTTGCCACCAAACGCCAGCGACTCCGACAAAGCCACATCACCGAACACAGAACAGTTTTCCTGTACCGGGGTTGTTAGCAATTCCGGGTCAGCCGTCGAAAAGCCGATACTGGCTGGGATTTCCTGACGTTGCAGACAAGCCACGGTAAAAGCAGCCTCAATTCCCCCTGCGGCCCCCAGGGTATGACCAGTGTAACCTTTGGTTGAGACAAATGGGACTCCTGGGAGAACGTCGTTCATCACCCGGCTTTCTACTCGATCATTGTCGGGAGTTCCGGTACCGTGGGCATTGATAAAGGTGATCTGCTCCGGTGTCACATCCGCTGCAACAAATGCTACTGCCAGCGCTTGTTTCAACCCGGTTCCATCGGGATGGGGAGCTGTCAAATGGTGGGCATCCGAGGCTGAACCGTAACCAAGAAGGGTGCCGCGGGTCTTTTTTTCCTCACGCACTTTGGCTGATTCAAGAACCAGCAACCCGGCACCTTCACCAAGATTCAACCCTTTGCGCTCAGCATCAAATGGTTTGCAAGGATCAGGATCGGTAATCATCAGCGAACTGAACCCGGCATAAGTGACACGTGCCAATTCATCAGCACCTCCGGCAATAACAATATCGCATACTCCAGCACGCAGCCACGAAGCACCAATCCCGATGGCATCAGTTCCTGAAGAGCAGGCGTTGACTACGGTCTGAGTTGGCCCATCAAGTTTGAGTTGCCGAGCAATCACTGCAGCTGGATTGCTGCGCAAAAACCGCTCGATAATTTTCATATCGGGCTGTTCTTCATCTTTGTACGCACGGTAGAATTCATCACAATTCAACGCACAGCCAACTGTTGTCCCAACACAGACACCCACCCGTTTGTCTCGCAGACTTTCAACGTTCCAACCGGCATCAGTCAATGCCTCGAGTGCTGCCACCAACGCTAATTGGCTGGTTCGGGCATAGACTGTCTCTCCGGCGTCAAGGGGCAGCTTGAACTCTTCACGCAACTCCAGTACCGGATAACTGACAGGGTGATCGGTCGAAAACCGAAACGGGGGATGGGGGTGACGCTCATTACGGAATAACGTCTCCATCGACTCAGGAAGGTTCATCCCCGCCCCGGAGAGAACCCCGAGTCCGGTAATTGCAATCGGTGTAAGGCCTGCCATCAAGCCATCCGTTCCTCAATATATTGAGCTAGAGTACTGATTGTCTGAAATGCAGGTCGACCTTCTTCCATATCCTTGATTTCAACACCAAAATGTTTTTGGACAATCACCACCAGTTCGACAGCATCAAGGGAGTCGAGTCCCAACCCATCGCCGAACAAAGCCATATCATCTTCAATCTCATTTGGTTCAACATCTTCCAGGTTCAAATCTTCTATCAGCACTTGCTTGAGTTTCTCTTTTACACTCATACTATTTTACTCCTTGGATTATTATCAGCTTCGATCAGGTGGCTGATTTTGCCACATATCAAAAAAATTGAAAAACTGAAACGGGTGCTCGGCACAAAAAACTTCTAGAGTTTCGGCAAACTCCCTGACGTAAGGTCGAAATACACTATTACCACGACCCAGACCTGATGGAACCCGAATTGTTTTATAAAGCTTCAACTCATAACTGTCTGGTCCGATTTTATATGAAAAAAGGACTACAATTGGTGCGCCTGTTGCCGATGCCAATTTGTATGCACTGAACGGCATCGTAACCGTCCCCCCCATAAACTCAACCTCAACCCCATTACGATCTTCACCAAGCATCCGGTCACCCATTACCGACAACACTTCGCCTCGTTTAAGGACTTCAACCATTTTCAATACACCACCAAGATCACCGCGTGGGTCAATAATCTGATAAGGGCACTCGATCCCGGCATGTTCAAAATAGTGTCGGTCAATGTCGTTATCTTCCCGCTGCATCAGCAAGTTGACCGGTGTGTTCATGAAACCGAGAGCCGACATCGCCACCTGCCAACAACCGACATGGGCATTAACAAGAATCATTCCCTTATTCTCTGCCAGCACCTCCAGCAACTCCGACTTGCCGCGTAATTCAACTTGTATCTGTTCCGACCCGAGGATGCCGACCAACGCCCGGTCAACCAGTACTTTACCCAGATCAAGAGTCATCAGATAACTATCCCGGAAGCGTGCCCACGTTCCAGCCTGCGGAAAGCGGCGAGCCAGATAATAATGACATTTTTTCCGCACCGACGGCAGCAACACATAATAAAAAACGACAATATAAAGCAATGCATACGCTGCGCGTCTGCCACCAAAACGAATCATCAGATAAAAAGATTGATGCTGCCAGGAGGAACCAATACTGCGACTCGTCCACTCCTGCCGGGCAGCTTTCTCCGATGGTGCGCTACTTGATAACAGGTTCGAACTTTCTTCTTTACGGTTGATTGCTGTTGCCAACAGGTAGGTCAAACCAGCAACAATAATCGCCAGCAACGGAGCCAGAAACAACGAGCCCAATAACCACTCGTACAACCTTTGCATGGCCTGATAGCCGAGAGTTTGCAAAGAAAATTCGGTTAACCAGTCACCATGACGCAAAAAATATCCAACTTCGATACAGAGAGCTGGCACCAACGGCGGCATACAAAGCTGACTGCTACTGATTGCTGCAACCTTATTGAGTCGGAAAAAGCCACAGACAAATAAAATTGCGATGGTATGGCAGAGCAACAACGGCAAGGCACCAAGTAAAACACCAACCCCGGCAGCAACTGCCAATTGCTTTGGAGAACTATTCTCCTGAAGCAGTTGCCGGATTGATCGAAGTGGATGAATCACCGAGAGGGTTTTGATCCGCTCACTTTCACCTTGTTGCAGTTCGATAATCTTCCGGTGTGGCCAGGGGACAATTGAACGTAAGGTCAAATGAGTATTCAGAAGAGTCAAGCGCCAGTTATCCATAAAAGTGCGAAAGTGGGAAATCCGTTCATCTCCCGGTGGATAGTAAACAGAGATATCGATATCTCGCAATTCCACCCCAGCCCAAGCGGATCGAACCAGAACTTCAATCTCAAAATTGTAGCGTCGCGTCCAAAAGTTCAGCTGCTGAAAGACAAACAACGGATAAGCACGAAAACCACTCTGGCTATCCTTAAGCTGGCTTCCCGTCTGTAAACGCAACCAGAAGTTGGAAAACTGCCGCCCAAAACGCGATGAACCGGGAATACTTTGCTGTGCGAAATCACGATAGCCAACAATCAATGCCTGTTGGTTGTTGCTGATAGCAGTCAAAAACTTCGGCAAATCTTCTGGGTCATGCTGACCGTCAGCATCAATGCTGATCATGTGGGTTAATCCCTGCCGCAGCCCCCATTCTGCAGCAGAATGTAGAGCCGCTCCTTTCCCCAAATTATGCGAATGACTCAGCAGTTCAACTGGCAAACCCGCCACTGCTTCGGCACCGCCATCCGTACTGCCATCATCCACCACCAAAACCAAAGGGTGGTGCTGCAGCACCGCCTCAACCACTTGCCGCAACGTTGCAGTGTGATTGTAAAGCGGAATCACAACAAATGTTCTTATTTGATTTTCAGGAACTACCATAGCGTTTATTACTAAGAGCAAAACGTAAAAATGAGCCAGCATTGCCAGTAAACCGGAGCCAGCTATCAGGAGATTTCCACAACATTGTCACATAACCCCAGAGAACCCGGTTGCGTTTGAAATGGTTTTTGTAAAATTCGATGAAGAGCTTTTCCAGTCTTTCCTTTTCCATCCCATGTGGGACAAACTGAAAATGCATACAATCCATTTTTTCCCAATCTTCATCAAAAGTTCCCAGTTGATGAATTTTTTCGTAGATCGGAGAACCAGGAAATGGGGTGAACTTGGCCAGATTAAAATCATCAATCGGCAGCGAGTAGACATACTCCATACTGCGGCGGATTGACTCCTCATTTTCACCCGGCAGTCCCATCATCAGCAACCCCTTGGTACGAATACCACACGCTTTGATAGTACGAATCGTATCGGCAAGGAGATCGAGATTGGCATTCTGCCGATGCTGAGAAAGCAACAGTTCATCACCACTTTCAATCCCCAAGCTGACCATCCAACAGCCAGCAGCTTTCATCAACTGCAGCAATTCACGATCAACATGTTCGGCACGAACCGCACAATTAAAGGTCATCCCCAGTGGTTTATTGATCATCAACTGACAGAATTCTTCGACCCGACTGCGATGAAAAGTGAATTGGTCATCGTAGAAATTGATATGCCGAATTGCAAACCGACCATTCAGATACTTGAGGTGTTGGTAAAGATACTCAGCAGAATTGTACCTGAAAGTACTACGAAAAACGCTTCGGTCACAATAACTGCAACTGTAGGGACAGCCACGACTAGAGATACAACTACTGTTTGGTGCCTTTGGATAATTGAAGATTGGCAGTTTATAGGCATGAGGATATCCTGCCAATTTTTCATAAGCAGGAAAAGGAAGATCATCCAGAACCAGCGCTTCTTTCCGATAGCCATTATTGACCAGCGAACCATCGGCAGCTCGCCAGACCAGACCGGCAACATCGGCCGGTTCACCTCCGGCTAACTGTGCCAGTTCCAGCATCACTTGTTCACCTTCACCAATAACTGCACAGTCAATTAGTGGTGAAAATTCAAGAACCTTTTCTTTCAATGCTGAAACGTGCGCGCCACCAAAAACAATTTGGATTTCTGGTAGTTCGGTCTTAGCCAATTGTGCCATCCGTACCGAATCGTGGAAACTGGCAGTTGTACAGCTGATCCCAAGTAATGCCGGGCGTTTCTCTCTCAGCAAGTGCTTCAGGGGCAGGTCAGCATCGGGATAAGCATAGCCGTCAAGGATATCACAATGGTAACCTTCGCGCTCCAAATATGCTGCGATACTGGCCAAACCCAGCGGTGGCATAATATTCGCTTTGCGAGAAATATCCTGAGCTGCAGCCTCAACCTTGTAGCCGAGCGGGTGGAGCAGCAAAATATTTTTGTCGTTCAAAGAAGTCATTCGTGAATATCCACTCAAAGCGTTTTCTGGCGTGGAAAACGAATCAGTCGATCCCACATCAAACCACAAAAGCCAAACCCTTTCATGACCTCCATCCGTTCCATCCCTTTGGATGGCGGAAAGATTCGGTTTCTCTGCCCGGCAAAACTTGCCTCAATAGTTTGTTCCATTTTTTCCCGGTCGAGTAATGGTGAAAAATAGTAGACCGGTTTCAATAAAGATGTTTCGGCTGTAACAATCCCATCAGCAATGGCACGCTGATGTAAGGGAGCATCAGGATGAATTCGAATCCCTGAAAAAGCAAAAACGACAGACTGCCCGAGCTGTGCCATATTCTTCAAGCCTTCACTCACCGAAGCATCATCCTCATCTGGCCCACCAAACATGACAAAGTGAGCAGCCGGTAAATGTTCATCAAGACAGGCACGGTTGACTTCAAGGATATCGGCAAAACGGAGCCGCTTATCCAGACCAGCCAGAGTTTGATCAGCAGCAGCATCAGTTCCCAACTCCAGAGCATAGAGTCCAGCTCGTTTCATCAGTGCCAATTCTTGCCGGTCAAGTCCCTGTGGGCGAAAAAATGCCGACCACTGCATGTCCAGATCACGACTCAGCATCTCCTCAACCAGCTTAAGGTATTCCTTATGCGGATCGTTAAATACTGAATCGGTAAAGAAAACCCGTTCAACCCCATGCTCCCGCTTCAGCTGCTCCAGTTCATTAACGACCAGCTGTGGATTCCGAAAGCGAAAATGAAAACCTTCAAGATGTGGATAAGAACAGTAGCTACAACGGTGAGGACAGCCCCGTTTGGTCTGTAAATTGACCATACCGCTCTGTGCCAGATAAAAATTGACTAGTTCTTGATCAAACAGGGGCGTACTGAATTCGTCACCAGGCAATGGTTGGCTCCGCTGAATCAGTTGCGGAACCTCTTTCCCGGCAGCCAAATCAGCAACCAACTGCGGAAGAGAACGTTCCCCTTCACCGATAATGGCATGATCAACAGCAAGATACTCTGCAATTTCCTCTGGAAGAATAGTCAATGCCGGCCCACCAACAACGATAGGGGCCTTTATCTCCTGGCGTATATCTGCAATAAAACCTTTTATCTTCCGCAGGTACCAGCCATCTTCACCGCTGAAGGAATCAACATTGTCAATATTTCGCAATGAAATTGCCAGCAAATCGGGTGCAAACTTTTTAATCAGCTGCAACATCTGTGGCATAGACTCCCCTTGAGCCAGAGGATCATACTGCTGCACCTGATGTCCCGCAGTCTGCAGAGCCCCCGCAACGACCGCCATGCCCAATGGATAAACCGGGTAAGGATCAGTCGTTGTATTGCTGGAGATGAGGAATACCCGACTCATACATTTCCTTTTTTAAAAATCCGGCTTTTGCGCGGATTGTAACGGTGATAAGTGCCATCATCCATCTCACGACGAATTACTTTTTTAAACAATTCACCCATTTTCAATTGGTGACCACTGTCGGAATTAAAGGTGTCCCAAGCGTAGTAATACAGTTCCTGTAACTTTTCTGGAGTCATCTGCTTGGGCTGAAAAACCACTTTATCGGCTGTGTAGTTAAGCCAATCATTAGATAGAATCCTTCCCTCTGTTTCCAATTGTCGCCGAATCGGCGACTGGGGGAAAGGTGTCAAGATAGTAAATTCGGCAACATCAAGATCAATCTCCATGAGGAAATCGACCAATCGCTTGATATCATCTTCACTTTGATCGTCGGTACCCAGAATAATTGTTCCCTCAACCCCGATACCGTGATCTTTGAAGCGCTTAACCCGATTACGAATCGTATCAGAGGTATCAAAAACCGCTTGATAAACATACCAGGCTCCCGCATCGGCTGCGGCTTTGATAACCTCTTCATCATCAAGGATCGGATGGGAAACCCACTTCTTTTTCAACGGAACCATGGCCTTAAACAAATCAAGCAGCCACTGACGATCTTGAGCCAGCGAGTTATCAACTATAAATAAGCGATTGTTCTGGATCGCCTCCATCTCTTCAATGACTTTATCGATAGGCCGAGGGCGGAAGGTTGTCCCACCAAGAAAACCGGTACAGCAGGGGAAACAATTAAACTTACAACCCCGTGAAGCATGCACCAGATCGAGCATCTGCACCCCACGATAATTATAGAGATCACGATCAAGGATCTCTCGCTTGGCAGTGCCAACCAGATTAATATCAGGATGTTTCTGCATATAATCATAGACTGGCTTCAGTTCACCACGCTGGAAATCCTCGACGACCTGACCAAAACGTCCCTCAACTTCACCAAGGAAAACAGTATCAGCATGTTGCTGAACCTCTTCGGCATGCAGCATGGTTGCAATACCACCGAATATCACCTTTTTGCCCCGCTGGCGAAACTCACGAGCAATTTCAAAAGCACGTGGGAGTTGTGAACTCAACATGGTGGAGATAGCGACCAGATCGCAACTGGCATCAAAATCGACAGTCTGCAGGTTTTCATCAGTAAAGTTGATCTCAACCTCTTCAGGCATTGCGGCTGCAAACACTACCGGGCCATGTGGCGGCAAGTGAAATTCGGTCTGTCGATCCAGTTTTGGCCAACGAGGGTAAATCAATTCCATTTTCATGGGGATATAACTCCTTTATTTGTCTACAGAGAGATTTCCTCTGCTCTATCTATGTTTATTCTATAATTAATATTGGTTTTAAGATTGTGGGGTTGGGTTGGCTTTTTCGCCATTAGAGACGTTTACGTCTCGCCAAGCGATACACCTCTCAATCAACCTAACCCACCGCAATTTCCACCATGCCCGTAACAATATCGAAGAGCTGCCACGAAGCTGATCATTATCCACAAAATCCTACCATTGAAATGTCGTAGAAAATTTTGCGAAAGAAATAAAAAGAGTTTCTTTTGCTTCGTTTTCTTTGCGATCAAAGAAAATGAAGGCGGCTGTCGGTCCGCAAACCGACGGTTTAGATTTCATCTTATCAGTGCCGCCAAAACATCCCCAACCAACGCCTGAAAATCGTTAACCTTACTACCAGCAAAGAAAATTTCGTCCCCTCGCAATTCAATTTCACCATAACTGGCCATGTCAGTAGATGGCTCTTTTCCTATCAACATAAACAATCCACCCGGATATTCACCCTTACGAGAAAGTTCAGCCGGTGGAGCCAAATCGCAGCTACCAGCGATCACTGCCTGCTGCCCGTTCCAGGCTAATTCTTCCAGAGCATAGCGCAACGATGACAGAGCACTTTCATCTGCCTGATTCAAGACCAAAGTTGTGCCAGTCAAACCAAATCGAAGCGCCGCCTCACCGAGAAAACTGTTTGACAACGTGTAAGCAAACAGATTCGGGCTGGCCAGTTTTCCGTGTTCTGGCAGCATCGTCTGTAAATAAGAAATATCGGTTTGCAAGCAACCGTAGCGGCTGGCAGCAATAATACCAATCGGCCGTTTTTCACTCCAAGATTCCTCACCGGCATCGCGCAAGCAAAAAGCAATCGCTGCAAGACCAATACGAGAAAACTCATCCAGCCGACCAAAACGCATATCGGGCTTTTCAAAAACCTGCTTCCTCTTTGGTATCTCCAGGCTTCCTTGACATAACGGCTGTTGGTCAGTATTCCGGCCACTATTACAACCAGCAGCAGTCACCCAGCCAATCCCGTTAATCCATCCCTTCATTACACGCTCCCCTGCAATATCACCACAGCATTGATCCCACCAAAACCAGAGTTACTACAGAGCAGATAATCTCCAGAAATTTTTTGTGAAGTGACACCTAGCTTCCCCTGACCAGCATCTTCGGCATCGAGGCAACCAACGGTACCGGGAATCATCTGTTGCTGTAACGACCGACAACCAATAGCAATTTCAACCCCACCGGCAGCCCCAAGACAATGCCCCAGACTCCCTTTAACACCATGTAGTGGTGGCAAAGACTCACCAAAAACCGCATTGAAGGCAGTCAGTTCCATAGCGTCATTGTAGAGAGTTCCGGTTCCATGGGTATTAATTGCGGCAATCTGAGTCGCACTGATGTCAGCTTTTTTCAAAGCCTGATTACTGGCGAGTATCAACCCGCAGCCATCACGAGCCGGAGCGGTGACATGATGAGCATCGTTGGCCACCCCCCAACCAGCAACGCAAGCCAGCGGTGCTTCAGCATGACGGTCGGCACACTCTTCACTCATCAATAGCAGAGCCACTCCTGCCTCACCTAGAGTCAATCCCTTTCGCTGCTGGTCAAAAGGACGACAAGGTTCATTTGAGAGTGCTTGTAATGCCGAAAATCCGGAAAAGACAAACTCGCTGACCAAATCAGCAGCATAAACCAGAACCGACTCTGCCTCTCCTGCAGCAATCAATGCCGCTGCCCGAGCCACAGCAATGGTCGAAGAAGCACAGGCTGCATTGATATTACAACCAGGATCGGTCAAACTGCAACGTCTGGAAATTTTTCCCAATAGCAGCTCAAACAGTGCCGTAGGAGGGATAACACCTTTCTGCCGACAAGCCATGGTAAGGCGATCAATCTCACCCTTGGTCGAAGCAACCAGCAAACGACAATCTTCAGGGAGGGCGCCCATCTGTACCGCAACCCGTTCGAGAATGGTGTCCAGTAACGACAACTCTGCGGAAGCCTGAAGATTGTCAATGCAAGCAGCATAGCGGGAAACATAATTTTCACAGCTAAAACGAGTCAGTGGAGCAATCCCACTCTCTCCATCCAACAAACCCTGCCAGAGAGGATCAAGTCCATCTCCCAGAGCGGTTACAGTTGCAACTTTACTGATAACAACCCGACTCACAACAATTTCCCTGACAGCCAACGCTGGCGAAATTCCTCATAAAATGGTGGTGGCAGCATCAAAACATTCTGTTCCTGATCCATCAACAGTTGCACCGAATAACCTGTGGTTGTCACGTCTCCGTCGCTATTGCGCAGAATGAATTCATGGTTCAGTCGAGTGGCATCGCTCCAGTGCAAGATCGCCTCGATTGTAAATGGTTCACCAAAACGTAATGGTAGTTTATAGTCAACATGCATCTGTTTGATCGGTGCGATCACCCCCTGTCGATAAAAATCCATATAGCCTAGACCATATTTTTCTCCAAGCAACACCCGGCCATCTTCAAAATAACTGGGATAACGACCGTGCCAGACAATCGCCAGAGCATCGACCTCTTCAAAACGTACCACTCGATCAACGCTACAGCGTAAAGGCTCTGGAGCACCATCCTGTGGCCGAAAGTAATTTTTTTTCATTGTGCTGTTCCTTTACCTAATATCAGAGTAAAACTAGCAGCACGTTGGCCAGCAACCTGCAGTTCACTGGAGCAATGCAAAGATCCATCCTTTTCCCGGCAGCTGAGACAAACGTCGATCTGATCTTCTGGGCGTAACTGTTGAACAAATTTAGCCCGGATTAAAGAACGAACCGATAAACGTAAACCCATAACTTTTTCTGCCAGCGTCTGTGCCAGCAGAACCTGTAATACCGCAGGGAGAATCGGATACTCAGGAAAATGGCCGGCAAAACCAATAAAGTTCTGATCAAAACAGAAGCTTTGTTCTGCTGTCATTTCTGAAATCTGTGGCGGAGCCAATGCAGCCGCTTTGAGTGCTGCTCTCATTCTGTTCATAATTCCTTCTTGACCTCACGTATCCAGAGTGACAATTTAACTCCATGCCGGTAGTCATTCATGATGATCTGCTCAGGAAGACGGCTTGCTCCAAACTGGCGATACTGGTCATAAGCAACCCGCCAGTCACCTCCATCAGCCTCAAAACGAACATTGCGTAAATTTTTCTGGCAATCGTAGCTAAAAGCAACGCTGCCACCGGGAAGTCCCTGCCAAAAGCGCTGAATATTACCACGGTTTTCGAGCTGATCACCAACCTGTGGTTGCTGCTGTAGAAAAATTTGCCGTAAGCTCTGTGCTATCCCGACAGAAAGTCCATTGACATGTTGTAGCTGCGGGACTGCGCGCTTCAGTTGCTGATCACCTGCCGTAACCAACAAATCAAACAGTACCACTCCCATCTCATTCATCGCTACCAGGCGAGCTTCACTCTGGGTCAGATCGAGACGCAAAAATCCCTCAAGAGGAATTTTCTTACGCCCAATCTCTAATAGTGTTGCCTGTCGCAACCGCCAGATTCCTGGCTGATTCAACCAATTTTCCGCCAACAGCTGTGCTGCCGCTGCATCCGCTCGACAGTTATCTGGTAATTGTTGCGGCGGAGTCGCTGGCACACAAGAAATCACCCCCAGTAACAACACAAAAAAACAGGCTCGCACCCTAAGGAGTAGTGGTTGTTCAAGGGTGAAGGTACACATGTTATCTGTCGAAGTCTTGAATATCCGCTGCAACGCAGGTGGGCGGACTTTTTGCGACACCATCATCAGTGCCTCTTTGGTCGAAAGGCTGGAATCACCAGCACGGCTGTCGGTACCGCAGCACTGATCCCCAGCAACACCGTCAAGCCAATTGAGTGCAGTGCGGGATGTCTGGCCAGAACCAGAGCACCAAATCCTACCAGAGTGGTCAAACCGGAAATCAAAATGGCGCGCGACGAAGCTAAATCTTCCTCCTGCTGACCGTGACAAACCATAAAAATACCGTAGTCAACACCCAGACCTATAATCAGGATCGATGCAACCACGTTGAACAGGTTCATTTCCAACCCTAGCCACCCCATGCCGCCGAACATCACCACCAGGCCGGTCAACACTGGCAACAAAGCCAACAAGACCTCTGGTAAACGACGAAATAACAACAATAGTAAGACCAATACCGCCACCCCGGCAAAACTGATAAAGCGACCAAAATCAGCGCCAATTTCATAACTGAGTTGCTGACTGAAACGGCGCTGTGAAACCAGATTTATTCCCGGGAATTTAGAAAACTCACTATCCAAAGCGCTGATTAGGTCAGGTTGATCAGGAATCATGGTCAGCACTTGATATCCCTGTTCATTCACCAACAATAGGCTTTCCAGAGCCCTCCCAAGGCCCCAATTCTCAATAAGAACTGGATCAACCAGCGATGCCGATCGATTGAGTCGCTCCCAGAAGGGAGCAAAAGCAGCAGGAGAAAATCCGTACTTTTGCCCACTCTGCTGTAACAGATCTCTGCTCGTAGCCTGCCGCAGCTGCCAGAACTCATCCCAAGCCTGCAATCGCTGCTGCTGGGTTTGCTGTGAGGGGAGTAGGGGAGCCAGACTAACGGCATCCTCCAACGCACCCTGACTTTTGAGATGTTGCCAAACTAACTCATTGAGCTGTAATGCGCTCTCCAGGTCTGTGCCAGAAGCAAAAACCAACGCCCTGCTGCGCATATCACCCCATACATCTCCGAGGTGCTGTTCAGCTTGCTGCAATTTGGCTGGCAGATAGCTGAGCTGCCGCAGTTCAGCATTAATTGTCAAATGCTGAGCCTGTACCGCAGCAAAACCCACGATGCCCAGCCAAAGCAGTAACGTCACAAACCGCAACATCGGAATGCGATCATAAATATGCCGCCGCAATTGCAACTTGGAGGAAAGCTCTCCCGTCTTCCCTTGACCGATAAAATGGGGCAAAAATAGCAATGCCAACAACAATGCAGTCACGATGCCTGCGATAGCGAAGACTGCCAGTTGCCGCTGCCCTGGTAATTCTGAAGACAGCAGTACAGCAAAAGCAGCCAAGCTGGTCAAACCGCCAAAAAGAACCGGGCGGGAAACGCCCCGTAATAATTGTTCTCGTCCCTGCTGACAGCGGCCATAACGCAAAGCAAAATAGACATGCAGGCCAAAATCGATAGTGATCCCGAGAAGCACTGCACCAAAACCAACCGTTATCCCGGAAACCGTTTCAAACCAGCTCCCCGTCACGACCAATGCCGCCACCATACTGAACAACGGCAGAAGATAAACAACCAGAGCCTGCAATGAACGCAAAAAAAGAGAAAACAGCAGAAGAATCCCGATCCCAGAGACCAGCAACACCAGCTTCATATCCTTCTGAATCGTCTCAGCGTTGGCTAGGGTGTAAGGATGTCCACTGATCAATTCTGCACTGATTCCTGCAGGCAATTGCTGACAAGCAACTGAAAAAGCATCAAGTAACGCTTTGCCACCAACTGCATCAGTTATCGGTACCGAGGTGTCAGCAAGAATCAAGCTGCTTCTGCCGTCACGACTGAGAAAATGTCCATTTTTCAATCGCACTTCAGGGATCGGATTCAGATAACGTAATTTTTGTAGTGCTAATTGCTCCAGCTGTAACGGATCGCGACGAATTTTTTCTTTAAGCACCATCCCCTGTGGTTGTAACAACTGCGCCAGATTTGAAGCAAGGCTGCGATCAATTTGCTCCGGGCTTAACTGTTCTGAAATCGTCTGCAAATCAACAGCATCAACCAGAGCCGGCAGGTAGTCGCCCAGCTGACTCAATAACGGACTTGCTGCCATCTTTCCCGGTCCGCTAAGTGGATTACTGAACAATTCAGCGGGCAGTGCCAATCGAAGACGATCAGTTGCAGCCAATAGTTCGCTGTTATCAACCTCTGCCGCAGCGGTCAGGTGAATTACCAACTGCCGGGCAAAAGGAGCCTGTTGCAAAAGTTGAAAATCGTGTGCAACCTGCGATTCTCCATCCGGCAGCATTGCCGAAATACTCTCTTCTATCTTTAGCTGTGCTATGTTCCAGGCTGAAACAGCTAACAACAGCAAGAGCAGCAGAACTAGCCAACCACGTCGATGCTGGAACTTCTGATAGCAGGCAACGATAAATCCCATCAGTATTCTGGCACCTCGAAAGCATCTGCAGAAAGTTCGCGATTGATCTCAACATCGACAAAACGGATCAAGGTACTGTCCCCACCCTGCTCAACCATCAACACCTCAGCAACATGGCGTCGATCTGTGGCAAACTGTATCTGTAGATATTCAATAAATGCAGCCTCTCCCTGGTCAAGAGGATACAGGTAGAGAGTCACCGGCTCAGCAGAAGAAAGCTCCATCCGGTAGCGGCTCTGCAACCAATCAAGATCAACCCGAGCCCAGGCCAGCAATTGTTGAGCGATCATTCCCATAACTGGTTCTGATTTTATCGAGAAGTTCTCTCGCTTCTGACTGAGGCTGTTCCAGCGTTTCCCCTGATCACCTCGCAGGACAAAACCAGAAGCAACCGGAGTCAGCAGCTCCCACCTCAATTGATCTGGCTTGCTGTAAACGAAACGCCCTTCCGAAAGTAGTTTTTCAGAAAAAATTTCCAGATATTTTTCTTGAACAAATTGGCTCGTTAAAGTTTCTGTCTGTGCTGCTGCCAGCTTCAACTCTGCCAACAGCGGCGCTAGCTCCTCCACTTCTGCATAACCAGATGAAGCGAAAAAGAGAAATAATACAAAGAGATATTTCGTAATTAAATTTTTCAACATTCGTCAATTAATCCAAACTTTAATCTCGCCACTGGCAACCAATTTCTCTTCGCGCCAAATTTCACCTTCGGCAACAGCAAAGTCATCCAATTCTGCCAGCGTACGAATTTTAATCAATAGCTTTTCGCCCGCCAAAACTGTCTCGAGCCAATTCAGTTTCTTGATCCCGACCAGAAATCCCTGACGGACGGGTCTCTCTTCCAAGCGGTCCAGGTACCCCTTAAGAGCAGCATAACTTTGAGCGATCAACTCAATCAAAGCGATATCTTCAAGTTTTCCGCTCACATCAACCAGTGGGCACTCTGCTGTAACCTGTGCACCAACCATCCCATTCTTGCCATCGATTTCGATTAACTGTTCAACCAATCGCATCGGTAAACGATGTGGGATCAACTCCTCAGCAGCCAGAGGGAGCGTTAAAAGACTCATGCGTTATCCCAATAAATAGATAAATCATCAAATAGCTGGCTGGAGAAAAGTAACTTACGAAAGTGAACCAGATCATCATGAAAAATTCGTGAATTATCATATGGGGTGAATTCAGCTTTTAGTGCCTGGTAGATTCGTCCCGTCCCGTTCCCCAACTTGTCCCCATTACGAAATGACAGTGCCTGCAAATCGGCCAGAATTTCCAGAGTGATGATATGTTTTGCATTACTGACCGACTTAAATGCCTTACGCGCTGCAACCGTCCCCATGCTGACAACATCCTGATTAGATGCGTTACTGCTGATGGAGTTAGTGCTCACCGGGTTGGCCAATTGCCGGTTTTCAGCAGTCGTTGATGTCGCCAGATATTGTGCTCCCATGAACCCCATAGTCAGCCCAATGGTCCCGGGGATAAGAAATTCGGGAAGTCCTTCATTGAGATTCTTATCGAGATATTTATTGGTTCGCCGCTCCGAAATATTGCAAAGAGTGGCTATTGCCATGGAGAGCATATCCATGACGAAACCGATACTCTGACCATGAAAGTTACCGCCATGGATAATTTTCTGCTTGTCTGGAATAATAATTGGATTGTCGTTAGAAGAGTTGATCTCAACTTCAACAACCCTCACCGCCTGAGAGATTGCTTCAGCGACCGGAGCAAGAACTTGCGGAGTACAACGCACAGAATAAACATCTTGAACGTTAATACTGGTTTCAAATACAGGCCCGTCCTCTTTTTGTTGGCGAATCAGCTCATGCATTTCCGAGCGCAAGGTGATATTTCCCGACCCCTGGTAGAGATTGCGAATTGTTTCAGCAATTTCCAACTGCCCCAGGTGGGGCTTCACCAAATGGAGATCTTCATCAAAAGCATCATCGATACCACCAAAAATTTCAATTGCGAAAGCACCAGTGATACAACTGATATTCAACAATTTCCGCGCACCAAATAATGCAAACGCTGCCAATGCAGTCATTGCACTGGTTCCATTCATCAGCGCAATCCCCTCTTTGAAACTCAGTCGCAACGGTGATCTATTCAGTTTTTTGTAAACAGCTTCGACTGGCATCAACTCACCATTATAGTAAGCCTTTCCTTCACCAATAATCGACAGAGAGAGATGGGCAAGATGGATCAGATCGCCTGAAGCACCAACACTGCCACATTCAGGGATATAAGCGGCAATCCGCTGGTTAATCATCCACTGCAAATGCTCCAGCAGCTCGATCCGTACCCCGCTGAACCCTTTGACCAGAGTATTTAGGCGCACCACCATCACCGCTATGGCGATATAATCTTTCAATGGATCACCCAACCCGGCAGCGTGACTGCGAATCAGATTAACCTGTAGTGTTTCAATCTGTTCATCGTCAATAATCTTATTGCACATTGGCCCGAAAGAGGTATTTACGCCATAAATAATCCGCTCAGCCGCCACCTCATCTTCAAGAAACTTCCGGCTAGCCCGGCAACGCTCCAACGCCTGAGGGTCAAGGGCAACTTGCTTATCACCAACACCAATCGCGACAATTTCATCAATAGTCAAATCGTTCCCGTTGAGAACAACAATATTTTGCTTACTCATTCTGGTTTATTCCTATTCACTACCGCGCTTACGGCAATCGAAAAAAGTCACCGGCTTGCGTAGCTCCGGCCTGATTGTTTTCTTTCTGATCTCTTCTGGAGATACTAAAATCACTTCCGGTTTCACCCGGGTTTTTGCAGAAATCAATTCGGCAATCGTTGCGGCACTCAAGCTCACATCACGACAACCAACCACCACCCGCAATTGATCTGACAGATCAAAATCAGAGTGAACTTCAAGATAGTATCCTTCTATCGCACTCATTTCTTGAATCGCACTACTTATCGCCGCAGGAAACAAGGTCGTACCACGACATTTGAGCATCTGCGTCCGGCGCCCGAGAATTGGTCCCAACCTTGGTGCCTGGCTCCCACAACGGCACGGTTCAGGATGTAACCGCGCAATATCACCAGTTCGATAACGCAACAGCGGTGTTCCTTTAATTCCTAGTGGGGTCACGACAACTTCTCCAGCTTTTCCAGAAGCAACCGGATTTCCCAAATCATCAAGAATTTCGACCACGATCAATTCGGGCAATAGATGTCCGCCACAACCTATGGTGCAATCAGCGAAAGAGGTTGCCATTTCGGTACTGGCATAAGTTCCCAATACTTGTGCAGACCAGCTTTTCTGCAAGGCCTCTCCCAACGGTGAAAGTAAGAGATTCTCGTTCCGTATCGGCTCTCCGATACAGATCAGTTTATCAATCCCCAGTTGTGCCAGATTTTCTCCACGTTCTTGAAATTGGCGAGCCACCAGCAACAGTAGACTCGGTACCCCAATCAGGACGTTCGGTCGCTGCTGGCGAATTAATTCAGCGACCAGTGCCGGCTGTCCCGACCCAGCTCGAATTACGGTCGCTCCGATCCGGCGCAGCCCAAGAAAATAAGCAAGACCGGCCATAAATACCCGGTCGAGGGCAGCACCAATCAGCACCCGGTCAGAACGGGTGATCCCAGCAGTCATAAAAGAAAGTTGTTCATTACGCGCCAGACGTTGTAAATCGGCCTCGGTCTGCCAGATTATAACTGGCGCTCCAGTGGTTCCAGAGGTTTGACAGATATCGACAACTTGCTCTTCGGCAACTGCTAGAAATTTGCGATTACTCCCTGCCAGATCAGCCTTGCTGGTCAAAGGCAATTTTGTCAGATCTGCAAACGAACGGAATTCAACAACAGAGAAATCGTGTTGCTGAAACAACTCCTGATAATAAGGGGAAGCCTGCTGAAGGTAACCCAAATGATGTTGCAACAATGAGAGCTGCTGAGCGGTGACCTCATCAGCAGTAACAACATGACTCTCTTGTTCAGCCGCCATCATTACTCCACCTCGCCGCGCATCTCAGCAAGAGAACTCGCCATTCGACTTTTCACCAGTTTACGCAAACGAAGGTGACCGTCCTTCTCGCCGAAGTTACCAGTATCAATTGGCTCCAGAGCCTTCAAACAGATTCGACAGGGTCGCATCAGTTTTCTCCCGGGAGGGAGCAGGCGGTCGGTTCCGTTGATGCATAGTGGTATCACTGGTATCCCAGCGGCTATTGCAATCTTGAATCCTCCGGAATAGAAACGCTGTAGCCTTCCATCTCGACTGCGATGCCCCTCAGGAAAAAACAACACCGATCCATTGGCAGCAAAAGCTATTTTGCACGAATCAAGAACATCTTCCCAGCGTTCTCCCTCAACATCCAGATATCGAGCTAAACGCATGAAGCTACCATACCAGAGCATGCGAAATGGCCAAGAACGTACAGCAAAAATAATATTGTGAACTGGCAGGAGAGCCATGCAGAATGTGTCAAAAAATGAAAAATGATTGACAACGAACAAGTGGGGGGTTTCTGTTTTAATCACCGCCATCTGTTCTCGGTCGAACCGTACAAAAGGACTCATCAATAGAAACCAGCCACGCCCATAAAGCCAGATAAACCAACGGGTTAAACGATCTGCAGACCAGCGCAAAAAAAGTCGTCCAAGAACAAACAGTAACGGAAAAACGAGAATACCGAATAGCGTCCAGAGGATCAGAATGGGATAAGCCCAAAGATTCATCAAGATAATGATTGCAATCGAAGCGGTCGATTCTGCAACTGGCTTATTCTGGGTTTCGGTTACAACCTTCATACCCATATCGGCTCAGGAATGTTGCTCGATTTTACTCAAAACAAACCGGTGGATATCGTCCAAAGTCCGGATCGCCCGGATTGCTTCTTCCTCGCGGATCTTAAAATCAAACGCTCCTTCCAAAACAATCACCATATCAACCGTATCCAAACTATCCAGACCCAGATCATCGTAAAGATTTGCCTCCGGGGTCATATCGGTACGCTCAAGCTCAAATTCTTCGGCCAGGCTTGAATCAATCAACTCAATTACTTCCGCTTCAGTCATTCAGGTCACTCCTTAAAATAATAGTGGAATTTATACCACCCATAGCAAAATTATTTTTCAAAATGGTTTTTACTGATTGTGTCCGATTCTGCTGCAGGTGGTCAATCCCACGACAAAGTTCATCAACCTGCTCCAGATTGCGGGTTGCAATCAGTTGTTGCTGCTGTAACATCCCGACACAGCCAGCCAGCTCAATTGTTCCACTTGCTGCCATAGTATGGCCGAGATGCCCCTTCAAACTGCTCACCGGAACCTGATCGGTAAAGAGCTGCTGAATTGCTTTTGCCTCAGCAATATCCCCTTGTTCAGTTCCTGTCCCATGAGCATTGACATAATCAATATCGGCGACTGTGAGCCCAGCATCCTGCAACGCCAGTTGCATACATTTAACCATCGCATCAATATCGGGACTGGCAATGCTGGAGGTATCAGAGGTCGTAGAAAAGCCAATCACTTCTGCCAGGATCTGCGCTCCCCGTTGCCGGGCATTGGTTTCACTCTCCAGCAGAAGGATACCACTTCCCTCACCACAGACGACTCCATCGCGACGGCTGTCAAAAGGACGTGGTGATGCCTCAGGTTGCTGATTAAAATGGGTCGAGGCGGCATGCATAATGTCAAAAGTTGCAACCGTCAAAGGATGGAACTCGTCAGCCCCACCACAAAGGATTGCCTTCTGCCGACCCATCATAATTTGTTCATAGGCATAGCCAACTGCCTGGCTACTGGTTGCACAAGCAGCAGAAGGAGACAAAACTCGACCGGTAATGCCGAAAGACTGGGCAACATTTGCCGCACAGGAATGCCCCATCAGTTGAAAGAACAGGCCTGTTTTCATCCGTTCAAGACTGTGGTCACGAAAATAATCGAGAAAAAAACTTTCGCTGGTCGCTGTACTGCCAAGGGTTGATCCAATAAATACGCCAAGATCACCAGAATCGAGCAGGTCATCAGGGTAGCCAGCCATCCCCAGAGCCTGTTGACTGGCGAGGTATGCGTAAATTGACATATTTGACATGGAGCGCCGAAACTTCCGGGGGATCTGCTTGGGATCAACCCCATTGACAGTCGCGGCTAACCGGGAACGCAAACCACCGACCTGCTCAAGTTCAGGAATTTCACGAACCCCCGAAGAGCCGGCCAGCAGAGCCTTCTTTAATTGGGGAAAATCGTTTCCCAGCGGTGAAATAATTCCGATTCCAGTGATAACAACAGAGTTTAACGGCATGCTCTTAACTCTCCACGCAACAATTCATGTCCCAAAATCGATCCACAGGTCAGATAACCGGAAACCAAAGCTCCCAACAATCCAGGTCCCGCTACTGCCTGTCCAGAAAGAAACAAACCCGGCAACTTGGTAACCGGCTGCGGATTATATTGGCCAAGATTGCGACCAACACCGTAGATTGCCCCTTGAGGTGCATGGGAATAATCTCTCAAAGTCAGTGGTGTTGCCAAATCTAGCAATTCTAACTGTGGTAGTTGTGGGCAATTGAGGCTAAATATCTGTAGCAACCGCGCCCCCAAATCCTTTTTCCAGTCCTGATATTCTACCGTCCGTTCCTTCCCGGAAATATTCAGAAAACCAACTTCAGAATAAGATGCAGGAACAATTCCAATCAACCCCTTTATCGCTCTGTCCCTTCCTTGGTCGGCGCCAGCCAGATAAAAAGATCGTTCTTCAAGTGGTCGATCAATACCAGCAGTAAAAACTCCCGCATGAGGCTGAACAAACATATTCTGTCCACGCAGAAATTCCAGAGGCTGTTCGCTGCGGGCAAACACTATATAGGCAGAAGGGGTCTGATGTAACCTTTTAAGTCGTTTAAGATACGCTGGCCTCATACCAACAGCTGGCAATAAATCAGGAAGCTGGGTCGGATTCACCGTTGCAATCACTTCTGCGGCAGTAAATTCCTCTCCGGACTGCAAACGCACACCTGCAACGACCGCTTCTTCTGCAAAGATCTGCGCAACCTCCGCACGGCATTGAAGATCTCCCCCTGCCTCCTTAAGTAGCTTTAGCAACACCTGAATCAGTTGCCGCCCACCACCACCAAGACCATGAACAGAGTGGTAATAAGAACCCGCCACCTGTGCGTTGAGAGAAAATGGAGCCTGTTCTGGTGCTACACCATATAGCAGGCTGTGCATGGACAATAAACTCTGCAATTGCGGCCAGGGAGAAAAAATTGCCAACCGTTCTTGCAAAGAACAACCGTGAACCGACTCCATACCAAAATCGGCAAGATCAGTATCTAGATCAAGATAGGGAAAGTTCCGCCAGGTCGTCGCTATCTCATCAAGATAGAGTCCAATCTCTACAGCAGCCGGTGGAAACCTCTCAGCAAGGTAGTTCTTGATATTTCTGAAACCAACCGGTAGGGCATATTCCTCGTCAGAGGAGGACAAGCGCAAACAATCAAAGCCTTCAGCCGCATAGGGAAATGTCTGTAACTTATCTTCCATCCCCAGATGACGCAACAATGGCTGCAACGGGCCACCTTCACCAAGCCCACCAGCATAGTGGAAGCCGCTGTCAAAATAGATCCCACCACGCTGAAAACCACTCACCACCGGTGCCGGTGAAGAATGCTGCTCAACAACCAGCACTTTACGTCCACTGCGTGCCAGTAACAATGCGCAGGTCAATCCCGAGAGGCCTGCTCCAATTATGATTGAATCATAACGCATCGATTTCAGGAGAAAGAAATGACAAGAGAGGAATTAGTGCCACCAAACCCGGCAGAATTGCACATCGCCCTCTTTGGAGGATTGGGAAGAGTTTCACGAATGATATTCAAACCAGTGGTTCCCTCATCCGGTTTACTAAAATTGAAACTAGCCGCAGTAAATCCCTGTTGAGCCATGATTGTCGTATAGACAACCTGTGCTGCTCCAGACATCCAGAGCTCATGCCCAGTCAACGCTTTTAACGCTGAGATCCCCGGTGTCTCAGCGCCAAAAATTCGACTGATATTGTTAGCTTCGGCAGCATCACCAGCAGGGGTCGCTGTTGCATGGGCACAAAGGTAATCAATTTCTGTAGCAGCCAGACCACTCTGCTGCAAAGCAGACTGCATCGCCCGACTGAGTCCATCCTTGCTAGGCACCGAAAGCTGTGCCCCATCTGATGAAAAACCATAACCACGTAGTTCACCAAGGATGGTCGCACCACGCTGCTCGGCAAGATCATAACGCTCCAGGATGACGGTTGCTGCTCCCCCGCTCGGCACCAACCCATCGCGGTCAGCATCAAATGGTCGACACGCAGCTACAGGATCATCTGCCCGAACAGAAAAAGCACCCAGACCATCAAAACTGCACATCGACTGCCAGTTTATTTCCTGAGCCCCACCACAGATCACTCGCTCCTGCCGCCCCATCCGGATCAAATCAGCGGCTTGTCCAACCGCGTGGCCACCACTGGAACAGGCAGAACTTAGTGTCCAACAAGCCCCCCTGGTTTTAAACAGAGTATTCAGGTTCATGGTGACAGTAGAAGTCATGGAACGAAAAATTTGCCCACTGCCAATCCCTTTTGTCTCTCCACGCTGAAGCAAAGCATCAACCTGCTCAATAGCAGCGAGGCAGCTGGAGTCACACCCATAAATTAAACCAGTCTGTTCATTCTGAATTCTATCCTCAGCAAGGCCCGCCAATTCCAAAGCATCACAAGCCGAAGCATAAGCCCAGACAGCAAACTCCGGCATACTCTTACGCTGTTTGCGCGATAAAATAGAGTGATCAAAATCTTTGATCAGACCCGTTAAGGGGCTACGGAACCCAAGCTCAATTCGTTCGGGATCAACAACAATCCCTGATCGACCTTCTCGCAGAGCGGTACCGACACTTTTCAGATCATTCCCCAGACAAGAGACAATCCCAATTCCGGTGATAGCAACTCTATGCAAATCAGGTTCCCCTATCTAGATATGGGCTCCACCGTTTACGGCAAAGACTTGACCGGTAATATAACTGGCACGTTCCGAACAGAGAAAGCTCACCAGGCCAGACACTTCTTCTGGCTCACCGATTCGTCCCAACGGAATCATCGGTAAAATCTGTTCCTGCGGTAATCCTTCAGTCATTTCTGTAGCAATAAAGCCAGGAGAAACAGCATTAACAAGGATTTGACGGCGTCCGACCTCAGCAGCCAGAGATCGGGTTGCGCCGATCAATCCAGCCTTGGCAGCAGAATAATTGACCTGCCCAGCCATTCCGGTCTCCCCTGAAGTCGACACAATATTGACAATCCGCCCACGCCTTTTTTTCAACATTCGTGCAACAACCAAACGGGTCACATTGAAAAAACCATTGAGATGCACCCCCAGGACATCCTCCCAATCCCCTTGACTCATCAATGCCATGATACCATCACGGGCAAAACCGGCATTGTTGACCAGTACCGCAGGAGTCTGTTCTTCCAACAAAGGATCTAACGCACTTGCTGTTGCCTCCGCATCAGCAACATCAAAAGGGATCAGCGTACAGCTGCCACCTGCCGTTTCTATTTCACTGGCAACTTGTTGAGCGGCGGTATGATCACTGCGGAAATTAAGCCAGATATGAAAACCATCGGCAGCTAACTCATGGGCAATTGCAGCACCAATCCCCTTACTGGCTCCGGTCACTAAAGCAATGTCTCTTTTATCCATTCATTTTCCCTAAAACCTTTTAAGGTTATCATCGTACATTCGCAACTTTACCCTGATCATTAAAATCAACCCCAATAGTCCTGAAACGATTACCCCAATAAACCCAAGTATTTGACTCAAGTGACGGGGTTTTGTGAGCAGCGGGATAGCCAAGAGCAATCATCACCCCCTTACGGGTCATCCCTTTGTAGGCTTTACCGTCAGCTATTCCCTTTTTATCTTGCTTTGAGAGCCCGGAATAACTAACCGGTTCTGGCGAAGTAATTAATTCGATATACTCGTCCATACTCATTCCCATCCGTTTTGCCTGATACTCGAACGTCACTTTCTTACTACCATCATCATAAGTAAAAACAAATCCCCGCCAACCATTCTTTACCATCTGAATTTCAGTCCCCGTCGGGATAATGATATGTCCCGCCCCTGGATCAGTAAAATTTGCGTAGCTGGCTTTGAAGTTTGTTGCATCCTTGCCCTGAGTATGGATGTTGTATTTAGTAAATAGAATTTCCCCCTTGGCTAGAGCAGATTGGCTAAACACCAGACCAATCAAACATAAAAAAAGGAGAGACAGTACATTGGTTAAAATTGATCGAAACATAAAAAGCCTCCGTACCTCGTTTGAGTTTAAATGAACGGATATCTTATTAGCATCGTAGCATATTTTCAAGAAATGAAATTCCTGACTATGAATAAAATTATAAACCTACCCATACCAGATAGAATATACTTTCCTAACATATGTTTTTTTGCATGTTTGCTCTTGCCATTTTTAAAAATGAGTTTACAATGTTCTTGTTAACATCATTTACAACGCATACGGAGGAAAAAATGGCTGAGCCATTCAAAGCAACCCCAAGTTCAATTACCGAACACTTTAACCCTGCCTGGTTTGCTGCAATTATGGGAACTGCGGTTATTCCATTGGCAATTTCTTTTCTGGATTTTTCTTGGGTTAAGCCCTTATCCATGGGTCTCATTGTCGTTTCAGCAGTGGTCGCGCTTATTTTTTTGTTGCCATGGATAGCAAAATTTATCCTCTATCCCGGCAGTATACGTAAAGACTTGAATCATCCAATCGCAGCAAACTTTTTTCCGACCATGCCAATTTCTTTGCTGCTATTCTCATTGAACCTGATGAAATTTCCAACCATGTTTTTCAGTAAAGAGGTTTCTCTACAGATTGCTTATTACCTCTGGCTACTTGGATCTGCCGGAATCTACCTGTTTGGTTTCATCATTTTGACACACATTTTCCGGCATCAGGAAATCAAGGTATCGCATGCCAATTTTGGCTGGTACATTCCCCCGGTTTCAAAATTGATTATTCCTATCGCAGGATATGAACTCGCTGGGCATTTTCCAGAGCATGCTGAGTTTGCAATAACCATCTCCACCGCCAGTTTTGGAATCGGTTTCTTCTTATTTTTATTTGTTGGGGCAGCGGTTTATCATCGCTATATTTACCATGAACTTCCTATGAGCAAGTTTGCTGCAACCTTTTTTATCGGGATTGCCCCGACAGCAATTATCTCAGTGGTTTTGTTTAAGATTATGCACCTGTTCAGCCACTATCATTTTATGGGACTGGATTCAAATGTCATTGTCACCATGTGTAAATTCGGCATTCTCTTCACTTGGGGTTTCTCAGCATGGTGGTTTGTTATGGCGTTAATCATAACTCTCTATTACCTCACCAAGATAGAACTACCCTACGCTCTATCGTGGTGGGCCTTTACATTCCCATCTGGGGCTTTATGCGTTGCATCCGGAGCAGCATGGAAAGCATCGCAATTTGGCATTATCTATAATTTTTACCAGTTTGCCGTAGCCTTTCTATTGCTGGTCTGGATACTGGTTTTTATCAGAACCATGAAGGGTGTCCTTTCAGGAAAGATTTTTGCACCGACCCACTAATGCAATAAATAAACAGAAGCTTAAACACGTAAAAGGGCGGCTCTTCACGAGACCGCCCTTTTACGTGTTTAACTTCTAGCTGGAAAATTTTAAATTAGTAGAAAACTAATCAGTTATATCAATCCCCCCAGTCAGCAAACCCAGAAACATGTTTTGGGGCGGTTCCTCTATAATTTGGATTGATTGCGTAAAAGTCGAACTCCCATGCTGTGATTGGAGAGAAGCTAACAATGAGATACCCACTTCTAATGCTGACAGAGCAGCCCGAAACGTTAGCAGTTGAAAAAGTTGTTCCAGATGGGAACGAAGAAGCATTGAAGTATATACGCATAGAAGTGCTCCTGCCCGTCCATAAATCCTGACAAGATCCGCATGACAAGCTTAAGCTGGGCAACGATGGAAAAACTATTTGCGTCGAATCAATATTCGACCAGCCTCCATTCGTCATGCCGGACACTGCGACCTTCACACGGTAATAATAAGTTGCATAATCTGCTCTTCCGGTAATTGCAACACTTGTTGAAGATGTATATGAAGCAACTGTTCTCAGGGCAACCGTAAAGCTGCTGTTTTGTGCTTCCTCAACAACATAAGTTGCTCCAGAATATTGAGACCCAGTCCAGGACACAGTATAAGCCCCGTTGGAATCGGTTGTCGGAGAGGTTATCGTAACCGTGTCCGCAACCAAGGTAATTGGAACATCGGAGCTAACCCTCCAACTACTATCTTGCATGCTGGCCTTGGTCGCTTTGACCCTGAAGCGATAACTGCCACTGGCGGTCACCGGGACTGTGGCCGAGAGACTACTACCACTATAAACACCGGTATAGCTGCTGCCACCATTGCTACTCCTTTCTAGAACATAAACAACGCCAGTTGTTGACGATGCCCCCCAACTGACAGCAAAGTGTTGTGCTGATACGTTTGCTGACACATTGATTGAGGACGGTACTCCACAGGCCAGCGTCACAACACAACTGCCACCAGAGACCCAAGCTGTGTCTGTGTAATTGTTTTTTATGGCTTTAATCCGGAAACTGAAAGTACCATCAGAGCCAACATTCACAGTCGCTGACAGACCATTCCCTTGGTACACTCCCATATAGCTGGAACCACCGTCATTACTCATTTCGATTACATAAGTTACACTCGGAGTATTTGAGGCGACCCATGATAGCGCGATAGCTCCATTACTGCTGGTTGGTGTCACGGTTAAATTACTTGGTTGGCCAAGAATAGTCTGACAGCTGGAAGTCAGTGCCCAGCTACTGCCTGCAAGCCCTGACTTACTCGCCTTGATACGAAAGCGGTAAGAACCTTCCGCTGCTACGGGGATATTTGCTGAAAGAGCCGTTCCGACATAAACCGGGGAATAGGTGTTCCCAGAATTGGCACTCAATTCAACTGAATATGTCACCCCACTGGTCGGCGAAGCTCCCCACGATATTGCGATCTGACCGGAGTCTGATTCAGGTGGTACGGTGATGTTGGAAGGCATACCACAAGCTTCTCCACTACTTCCCCCATCCACGCTGTCAACAAGTGTTGTGGCAAGGCTGCTCCATGGGCCATCAATGTAATCTGTCCTGACTGCTCTCGCTTTAAAGCTATGGGTTCCATTTGAAAGCCCTGCAAGCTCTACCGACAAGGAGCCTCCCTGGTAGATCTGCTCAAAGGGACTACCGTCTTTACTGATGTTTAATTCATATGAAACACCGGGAACGCTACTTGCGGACCAACTGACCACAACTGAACTACTTGCCGAATTGGCCGGTGCAGAAATTGAAGTTACGTTTCCCGCAGAAGAGGAGAGTGTAAAAACGCCATCCGATGGATCATCTCCAATAACCCCACCGGAAGCATTGTACGATTTGAGCCTGATGCGGCATCGATCTTCAGGTTGGGCAATAGCAGGTGTTTGCCAGCTGTATGTTGTCACTCCTGAAACCGTAGCAATGCCATGCCATTGACCATCACCAAAGGTATATGACAATTCATAGTTCTGTGCGCCGGTCACAGCACTCCATTCCAACAGCACCGATTGTCCGGCAATCAGCATTTCTCCACCATTCGGAGAAATAACTTTTCCTGGCAACTGTTCAGCCACAGACAGGATTCGCAAGCCATTTTCGTGATCAGCAACATAGCTCAGCGGTTCTGCAACAACAACCGATCTTGCTTGTCCTTCTGGGGTTTTGGTTCCAATCAATACTGGTAAAGTTGGATCGGACACATCTATCAACAACAATTGTTCAGCTTGCGTTGCCAGGTAAACGATATCACCGGCGACCGACAGCCAGTTTACAGCACTTGCTGACGTAAGAGTGCCGATCGTCGTAGGAACAAATGGATTGCCGACATCGACCAATTGTAGCCCGCCGCTTCCATCGGCAACGTAGGCAAGATCATCGATAACCGTCACTTCTTGCGCTGTGCCCGGAGTGTTGAAGGTTTCCAGAACATATGGAGCAAGCATGTCATGCAGACTAACAATGTGCAAACCAGCAGTCCCAGCAGCAACATAGGCATAGGAAGAGTCGATGTGAATATCCAGAGCATCGCCTGTCATAGGCAAGCTGGCGTAGGGTTGAGGGGATAGTGGATTCGAAATATCGAAGAATTGAATTCCAGAGATACCATCGGCAACAAGAGCATAGTTGCCGTACAAGGCAACACCCGAGGCAACCCCAGGCGTTGCAGCAGAACTGACTTCTTGAGGCAAAGATGGATTCGAGATATCTATAATTCTTAAACCGCCGGCACTGTCAGCGACATAAGCCTGGGAACCTTCGACAGCAACATCAGAAGCACTGCCGGGAGTATTAAGGACAGCGTTGATCATTTCTGCAAACGAGCTGCTTACACCAGTTAGAAAAACAATCACGGTCAACAAGCTTACACATAGTCGCTTTGTCATTGTCCACCTCCATAAGTACCATCGGCCAAATTGCATGAGGAACACATCTCAATTCTGAGAGAATATCAAAGTCTAGTTGGTCTCCATTTCAACAGTCGACTTACCAACTGTCAAACTACTCAATATGTTGGATTTATTCGGTATAAAGAGAAACTGCCATTCGGCATAACTGGACTTTCCGGTAAAGCTTTTATTTTCACCCTGAAAATAATCCTGCTTAAAAGGTTTTTCCGTACTACTACTGCGTACCCCCAAAAGTCGACCCTTGGAATTGTTGATAATCATCCAGTCTTGACCGGTCATGGGGTCAAGATATTTTTTGCGTAGATGGCGTACAGTTGATATCGAGCGTGGATCACGGATCAAATCATCCAGACTTTCCGGCAAAGTTGCTTTCATTCCGGCATGCCCGGTTTTGTAATAGGACTCTATCGCCCTTCGAATTTGCCCACCCCGCCAGAGAAGTTCTTGTTCTTTGGCCCGTTGGGTGATCGTTTTCCAAGTGCTGCCGGCAATGCCAGCGGACAGGCCGAGTATTGTTATGGCGACTAAGACGATAAGTAGGATGCTGCCATTTTGGTTAGTAAAATGTGTCATCAATGCCTTTTCTTAGAGATTGTTTTTCTTTTATTCTTTGTTAGGGATACTCAATTATTAGTTGGCCAAACCAAATAAGCAATATGAACAATAAAGAAATCGCTCTGTGCTTCTGTACACAATAAGGCATTAGCCTGCGTTCCCCCTTTGATCTATTCTTTTTTTCTATCCATCTTCAAAAGCATCTTGTAGAACTAATTATTAAGTAAATGTATTTTATCTGATTTTAGTTTTTATTTTATTGTCAATTTTTTTCAAAATAAAATACGATCTAATGATAATTAATATATAAAGAATCAAAATAAAAATTATTGATTTAAGATAGTCGAGCGAAGTAAGTTTGTGATCAAATATGTATGCCCAAAAAATTATGACCATAAAGCCAATAACAGCTGAAAATGGATATATAACAAAAGTTAAAGTTTTAAAATTTTTTTTTCTTTTACTTGAAAGATGAGACAGAAAATACTTCATTATAGATCTCCATTCTCATCTGTTGCTTCTTCATCCTCTTCAACAAAGCACATAATAGCAAAACCTGTACCTATCATAGCAAAACCTGTTACGCCAAGAGCTGTAGCAGCAGCAGGGCCAGCAGGACCCATAGCAAGTGCGCTAGGAACTTGCTCTAAGAATCCCCATCCCCCCACAATGAAACCCAAACCCAATAAATCAAAATCATCTTTTGTTAAGGTTAGCTTGTTTTTAAGCTCTTTAAAAAATGATTTAATTCTATTTGTTTTTCTGTCATTGACAAATTCCCATCCTTCGTCAGGGCCAAATGGATCATCTTCTAGCGCATCTTCCACGGAGCTTCCCCAAGTATCCTCGTTCGAAAAATCATGAGTCCAATCATCTTCCAGATCATAGCCAATACTATCATCGACAGCTATACCTCCCACATCATCTGGATTATCCTCAGCCTGAGCCCCTCTCCCAAAAGCTTCCGTATCTCCATTATTGTCTCCAGCATCATCTGAGTGCCCCGTTGGATCATTATACTTCAATGGATTATTCAAAACATAACTGTACCGATTATACGATTGCGGATTATCAAAATCTGGCACAATCGTATCCGCACTGATAAATCGTCCAATTGCGGGGTTGTAGTAGCGCGCATTATAAAAATAGAGGTCGGTTTCGGCATCCAGTTCCTGACCAGTGTATTTGTGATTCAACGAGACGATGCCACTGTCTTCCACCAGTTCCCCAAAGGGCTTATAGAATAACTGCTCAACTTTGTAGCCGGTACTATCTGTCACTACGCTGGTTCCACCGAGGTGATCCTGGTGGTAGTAGTAGGTATCCAGCTGGTTGACCATAGCGATCCGTTTTTGTCCGGCAAAGATGTATTTGGCGGTGGATGTTCCATTGACCTCGTAGAGTTTAGCGATATAGGTGGTGTCGCCATGGGGGCCTGACTTTTTTACTCGGTTGCCGGTGCCATCATAAACAAACTCACTGACCGCGCCATTGAAGGAAATCGAAATGGGTCGGTTTTCAGCATCGTAGGTAAAGCTGCGCATTCCATCGGAGAGCATGTTGCCGTTGGCGTCGTAATCGTAATACCGGCCATTACTGGATGACACCAGTTGATGGGGTTTATTGGTGGTATCTGTGAAGAAGTCGATCCCTTCTTTGTGGGTCAGGTTGCCAAGCTGATCATAATTATAGGTGAGTGCGCCGTAGATAACACTGTTGGCTGTTTTGAGGCGATCGAGTTCATCGTAGCCGAAGCTTTGAGTTCTGTCGCCATCAAGCAAATCGGTAATTGACTGAATATTGCCATTTTCAAAATAGTTGTACTGGCGGCTGAGGTATGCCGATGTTGTTGTTCCAACTTGGCTGGTCTGCAAGCGACCGTTTTCGGCAACGTAATCGTATTCGGCAACGACTCCATTTTGATAAGTGACATTCTGGGTTTTGCCTAATGCAGTATATTCACCAAAGGTGGCATAGGAGCCGACCTGCGAGAGATTGCCGGCATCGTCATAGAGATAGACCAATGCCTGGCTTTCACCGGGGTAGGTGATGGCTTGGGTTCGTTGCATAGCATCAATTTGAGTCCTAATGCTGTAGGTCTGGCTATCAATGGTACGATCAACCCGGCTAGCTCGCGACAGGGAGTCGAGGTAGTGATAGTCGGTCACACCTGAGGCATCGGTCATCCGGCTGATCCGGCCAATGGAGTAGTTGCGACTTGGATCATCATAAGCAAAAGTAACTTCATCTTCCACCGATAACTCTGCCGCCGAACCCAGCATTGTCGGTAGATAGAGATCAGTTCCAGCCAAGTAGCCAAAATTATGCTCTATCTCTGTACTGTTCAAGCCATCAAGGGCTGATAAACTTGTGGCATAGCTCTTTTTTTCCAGGCGATTCAACGCATCATACTGAAAGAGAATGATTTGACCTTTGGCATCCCGCTGGTAAGTCAAGTTACCGGAAACATCATAACTGTAGTTCCAAATTCCCATATCGGGGTCATCCATAGACATCTTACGTCCCAGACTGTCATAAGTAATCTGGGTCAGATTGCCGATGGTATTTTCTACTTGGGTCAGATTGTCAAGGCTGTCATACTGGTAAACCGTTGTCGCGTATGGGGTACCGACTGCGGTGCTGCAACTGGTGAATTCACCGGTATATTCATCGACCCGTACCAGACGTCCACGAGAATCCAGAACCTGGCGCTTCTTATGTAGATTGGCATCAATCTGAATTTGACTGCCATCGAACCCATAACAGGCGCGCTCACTGCTGCCATCGGGTTTGTCAATTTTGACAACCCTGCCGACTGCATCAAAACTGTTGCTTCGGTAGTGAGCCGTTGCCCCCTCAAAGTAAGGGAGTGATTCATGTTTCAGCAGCCCACGCAGATCGTAAATTTTACTGTTGGCTATAACTGCGGTTCCGGCATGATCTCCCGGCCCTGGTTGACGGGAATAGACGATACGACCCTGACCATCGAAGTAGAGTTCGTACCAAAGCCCCAAGCTATTATCGAGCCGGGCATGCTGAGAACCAACAGTACCGAAGTTATTATAGACCCAGGTTGCCCACGATCCATCGGAAAGATCCTCACGGGTTTTACGGCCAAAGGCATCGTATCGATAGGTCTTCTGGGCTCCATTGGAATCGCTAATACTTTTCAGCTGCCCATAGGTGCCATTACCTGCCGATTCACCATCAATACCATAGTACTGGTTTGTCAGTTGATGATCTTTGGCATTGGTCACAATCTTGGGATAAGTATGACTGCTATCATAGCTGATCGATGAAATATTCTGGCGTGGGTCTCTGTTGCAGACCTGATTGCCAAAAGTGTCGTAACCAAATAGTTCCTGAGGATCGTCGCCGGTATCAAGCCAACGGGAGATGCGGGAAATATTGCCTTTAATCGGGGTTGAATTTGAGCTGCTACTACTACAATCGCTGCTACCGCTATCGTAGTCATAGATTGTCTGTGCTATCTGGTTGCTGGTTCCAATTCCCTGATAGATAGTTTCACGAAATAGCAGACCAACCAGCCAGTCCTCTTCATTTACAGAAAAATCAATAATTGTTGTCCGGTCGTCTGCTGTATCATTGGGGGCACCCCATTCTTCCTTACGAATCTGGTTGCCATAATTATCATATTCAAGAACATTTTTTGACCGCACAGCACAGGACCCGGTTGCATCACACCGAGCAACTTCAATTTCCTGTGGTGGAGAGAAATAATAGGGTAACGTTGCGGGATCAGTCGGAGTATAGGTCGTCACAGTTTGAGAATATAAAGACCCATTCTCGTCTTTAACCTGATTCAGATAGGGTTTACTCTTGGTATGGCCAACCGTAACGCTGGGATCGTCTGCCGCAGGATCTGTCCCAGAACCCTGATGATACCAGGTCTCAGCAACCTTTCTTTCTCCATCATCACCAGCGGATCCGGTCTCTTTGATATACGCAAATCCGCGAAAGTCCTTTTCCATGTGATGATAGTAGCCACCCGAATACTCATAGTTGGTGACCGATACATGACCATTGCCATCATTACGAGAAATCTGACTAACAACAGGGATGGGAAAGGGCAATCGGGCATTTGGAAAAGATGCAGACGGCACATAGCTCAGTTGTGTGGTGCCACCAATTCCATTGCGTACCTCCTTCAGAAGGTCGGGTTTATCGCCTGTTGGTTCTGTGACGATGCCCCACTGGGAAGAACCCCCTATGACAACAAACCCCAGACGACCATCAGCATCGGCATCTATGGGAACCACATATCGACCAGGATAGTCATCATAAACCTCTCCTTGATCAATCAGATCCTTCCCGGTATTTTGCAAGAAATACCAATTTCCATTACTAGGGCTTGGCCCCAAAAGAATATCGAGCAACCCATCGCCATTGACATCAGCGGTTCGGATATTCTGATGTGGCTCATCAAAAGATGAGATGTAAGTACTTGAGGCCCACTCTCCCGTATATTCAAAGGAATGACCGGTCGAAATAAGGGCAAACCAATCGCCATGTGAGTCTGCAGTGAGCAGCAGGTCGTCCAGCTTGTCACCATTGAGATCCATGGCACGGATTGCTTCAGGGCGAATATTTGAACCTATCGTTCCCGTATACCATGAGCCGTGGTTGACCAGCCCTGATGTTGAATATTCGAGGACATAGAAACTTCCATCCGTATCGGGGCCGATCACCAGTTCTTCGCCACGATCTCCGGTCGCGTCCATTACCCGGATTGAATCCATATCCAAATAAAATTGACTGTAGGCATTTTGTAAAACGATTCCCTGATCGTCGAAACCACTGCCGTTTGATAACAGTAAACGCCAATCACCCTCAAAGTCTGGCCCGATAACAATATCTTTCCGCCCGTCACCATTGACATCGGCAACATGGACACTTTTCTCAAAATCCTCCCAGACATCGATAACTTCACTGCTCCAGGCACCCTTATCAACTAACGCTCCATTTTCATAATCAAGGACAGAAAACTGCCCTCCGTTAATGGGGTCCGCATCTAAATCTGGGCCATAATTTAAGCAATCGTATCTTTCACCATATTCTAAACAAATTATCGGATAGTTTAACGAGGGTCCAACAATGATTTCCTGGCTGCCGTCGCCGGTAACATCGGCGGCAAATGTCATTTCAGGTTTTTCGTGATAAGGATCATATCCGATGGAATGTACGGTTTTAATAAATTGAGATCCATTCGACCGATGAAGATACCAAGTTCCGTTAGTGCTGGGGCCATGGACGATATCACCCCGACCATCACCATTCACATCGGCAGGGATATAATCATCCTCGCTGGAATCCCAAACAGTTTTTGTCCCCCAGGTTCCTTTGTCCACAAAAGAATTGGATGAAGCGGTATAATCATATTCGATGGTTCGTAAAATCGAGGTGCCATCTCGACCGACAATCGCGACAGACTCAAGTAAAGATCGACCACTTGCCGGACTGTCGGAATAGATCAGATCATAGCGCTTGACCAGGTACCCTTGTGACTTGATATCAATAGTTTTTAAGCGATAGAGCATTTGTTCCCGGAACTTTGGTTTGTATCGTTCGGGAAGATCGTTACGGTTTTCGAGGATAAAATGGACTGAATGAACTGCCGATTGTTGTGCGTGTCCGGTATAATCAATTTGTTCAAGATAGATCTGGTTGTTTGCAAAATCCTTGAAATAGCTGGCGGTCATAAAGTTCCCATTGGGATCTTCAACCCGCTCCAGACACCAGCGATATATCTGGCCAGAATCCTCTAAATTATCCTGACGGGTATAGGTATCTCCGCCAAAAGAGTAACTTACGCCCGATTTATCGATCATCTTCCACATGGGTCTGCCATCGACAGCTGTTTCCCGGATAAAGCGCAGGAAACGACCCTCTATCTTTAAACGAAATTCACTCTCTGAGATCTTAACCAGTTCGTAAGCACCATCTGAAGTACGGTAGACAAAATCATCAGCACCGTAGCTAACCCCAAACTTAGCGTTACGCTCAATGGCTCCAAATTCAAGTTGCCAACCAAACCCCACCCAACTATCTCTAAATATACTGTTGTATTTTAAAACCAGATTCGGCTGCATGCTATGGCGGCCTTCCGGCACATCGATTGTTACAGCATAAGTTGCAGCGCCGATAAACTTGGCAGGCATGATGCCCTCATCGCCAGAAAGAAAGTCAACCGATGAAATTGAATGCGGCAGCGTGCTATCTAATAATTCAGCAGTTGCCGGAGAAAGAAAAGTAATGGTCAGAGACACAAGAAATAATGTAGCAGTTAACATGCGGAACATCGATCCCACCTCCTATGCATTAAAATATATCTAGAATGTCTGCCGAATACAAAAAACCCGCATCCAATCAGGTAATAACCTGATCAAATACGGGCTAGATATGTTTTTGAGTATCCCCCACCGTTCCCCTCCGAATAAATAAATATATTGCAGATATCAACCTAAGCAAAAAAAAAAACGCTTTGTCAACAAGAAAACATCAGGCTAACCTTTCCCAACTCAACACCCTCGATTCAGTTATCAAAATTTACAGGAAGAGAACCAATATAGTTGCTGGTTAAACTAAACACTCAACGGCATCCAACCTTTCCACCAGATAAGGTGGGAAGAAAATCATGCTAAATAGTCGGTTGTTTCAGGTCAAATCTGACCGCACATGGTGCCTGCCTAACCCCATAAACTGATGCAGGGACTTCATGCTCCCAGTAGCACCAGACTTAACTTCTATACGAACTCACTGCTGTCCCACAGTTTGATCAATAAATAGTAGGCTCAGAACCCTTTGATGTTATAATGATTTCGCCAAAAAAAACAACAACATCAAGGAGTTCCAAGCCATGGCACATTGTAACACTGTTCTTTCTCAAATACTGCGTATTTTTCCGAGACATGAATTTCAAGCTCTGGCGAACAAGCATCACGTCGGGCAGAAGTTTCGTTCATTTTCCCGCTGGACACAATTCGTTGCTCTGGTCACGGCTCAATTAACGGGTCGTAACAGCTTGCGAGATATCGAAGAAAACATGTCGGCTCAAGCTGGCAAGCTTTACCACCTCGGGATTAAGCCGTTTGGGCGGTCAACTTTGGCTCGAGCCAACGAAACACAGCCACATCAGATGTACGAGGCCTTGTTTCAGCGCCTTTTGGTTCGTTGTCAAGGACTTGCACCGACCAAACGCTTCAAGTTCAAGGAAAAGCTCTATCTGCTTGACGCCTCGATGATTGACCTGACGCTGTCGCTCTTTCCTTGGGCCAAGTACCGCAAAAGCAAGGGGGCTGCTAAGCTCCATATCGGACTGGATGCCGATGGTTACTTGCCTGCGTTTGTCGATCTGACCGAGGGCAAAGAACATGAAATCAATATGGCCAGAGAGTTGGAGCTCCCCAGGGGCTCATACGTTGTTTTCGACCGGGGCTACACTGATTACACCTGGTATCAGGAGCTCTGCGAAGAAGATATCCGCTTCGTTACCCGGCTCAAGAGCAATGCTGTGACGATTCCTGGTTCGAAGCGTCGGGGGCGTAAAAGCCCCGGTGTTCTGCTGGATCAGCAGGTTCAACTCAAGGGTGTTGCCGGTACTTACCGCAAGGTTGTTTATCTGGATGTGGAAACCGATATCACCTACGAATTTGTGACCAATGCACTGGATATCCCGGCAGCAACGGTTGCGGAATTGTACAAAGAACGCTGGCAAATTGAGCTGTTCTTCAAATGGATCAAGCAAAACCTGAAAGTAAAAAGCTTCCTTGGTACTTCACGCAACGCCGTGATGACTCAACTCTGGGTTGCACTCTGTGCCTATCTGGTGCTGGCGTTTCTGAAGTTTCAGTCGAAACTTGGACACTCTATGCAGCAGATATTGCGATTATTACAGTTAAATCTGTTCGAACGGCGTGATTTTATGGAGCTATTCGCACCGCCAAACAGAAGAAAATCGTTATGTGACAGGCAGTTGTCGCTTATTTGAAACTATGGGACAGCAGTGATACGAACTATCTACCTGCACAGTTATTGCAACAACAAAATTGAGTTGGTATTAGCTGATCGTCCCTTACGCAACCAATAATTCAATTCCCTATTGGGCAACATGGACAATAAACAGTTAAGGTCTTTTGCATCAGACCTAACTATCAAGCAATTCTAGCAGTTTTTTTATATTTCCATCCAATCCATTAAAACATACTCCCAATAACATGGTCAGACTATTTTTTAGGGGTGCATTTTAATGTGGGATCTGCAAACAAGATTATTGTCAACGTGGCACAAATGTGTAAACCAAGAGCTAATCAGGATTAAAAACTAAAAGGGCGGCTCTTAACGAGACCGCCCTTTTAGTTTTTAAGCTGCAAGAAGGCAAACTAACTTGCCTAAGAAGTATTAATCCAGTAGCTGTTTTGCTACTGCAACCAGATTTTCGGTAGTGAAGCCAAAATGTTGCATCAACTCACCAGCAGGAGCACTGGCACCAAACTCATCCATGCCGATAGCTTTTCCCTGCAAGCCAACGTAGCGTTCCCAGCCAAAAGTACTGCCTGCTTCCATCGACACCCGCTTGGTACAAGCAGCTGGTAAAACCTGCTCACGATAAGCAGCATCCTGAGCTTCAAACAGCTCCCAACTTGGCATGGACACGACTCGCGTACCGATACCATCAGCTTGCAAGGTATCTTGGGCAGCCATTGCATGCTGAACTTCCGAGCCACTGGCCAGCAAGATGATCTGTAATTCGCCCGTTTCAGGAGCCAGAACGTAGCCACCCTTTTGTACCTCGGCCACAGGAGCAAACTTATTCCGATCAACAGTCGGTAATCCTTGACGAGACAAGACCAACATGGTCGGCCCTTTGCGATTAGCAATCGCAGCCTTCCACGCTTCTGAAGTTTCATTGGCATCGGCAGGTCGAATAACTGTCAGATTTGGCATTGCACGCAAAGAAGCAAGATGTTCTACCGGCTGATGAGTTGGGCCATCTTCACCCAGACCAATCGAATCATGTGTCATAACATAGATCGGTGCCAGCCCCATCAATGCAGCCATACGAATAGCCGGGCGCATGTAGTCAGCAAACACAAAGAACGTTCCAGCAAACGGAATCAGTCCCGGGGTGTGACAGAGACCATTCATGATCGAACCCATCGCATGCTCACGAATACCATAATGGATATTGCGAGCACTTTGTCCCGGCAACCAGGAACCAGCCCCTTTGATCTCAGTATTATTGGATGGGGCAAGATCCGCCGAACCACCAATTAGAAATGGCATCTTTGCAGCTAAACCATTGATTGCGGCACCACTCGCTTGACGCGTCGCTTTGGCACCATCTTCAGCTGTAAACACCGGCAAGTCAGCATCCCAACCAGCGGGCAATTCACCTTGACGTACAGCCAACCAACCAGCCATTTGTGGTGTTGACTTCTTCTGTTCAAATAACTGCTGCCACTGCTGCTCCAGTTTGGCGCCACGATCCTGACAACCAACCATGTGTTCAGCAACTTCGGCAGGGACAACAAAAGTTTCTTGAGGATCACGGCCGTAGGCTTGTTTTGTCAAAGCAAGCTCATCGCCACCCAGCGGTGCACCGTGCGCACCAGCGGTATCCTGCTTGTTTGGAGCCCCGATACCGATGTGGGTACGAGCAATAATAATTGATGGCCGTGGATCATTTTTAGCTCGCTCCATAGCAGCATCAATTTCGGGAAGATTCTCGCCTTCGACACGTTCGACATGCCAACCATATGCAAGGTAGCGTGTACCAACATCTTCAGTAAAAGCTAAATCGGTATTACCCTCAATAGTAATTTTATTGTCCAGATAGACATAATTGAGATTCCCCAACTGCAAATGTCCAGCGAGAGAACCTGCCTCCGCAGAGACACCTTCCATCAAATCGCCATCAGAGCAAATAACCCAGGTTCGATAATCAAAAAGATCAGCATCAACTTGCTGTGAAAGATACTGAGCACCCATCGCCATACCAACAGCAACAGCAACACCCTGCCCCAAAGGCCCGGTGGTAGTTTCTACCCCCGGCACATGACCGAACTCGGGATGACCTGCGGTCTTACTACCAAACTGTCGAAAATTTTTGATGTCATCGAGTGACAGGTCGTAACCAGTCAGATGCAACATGCTGTAGATTAATGTTGACGCATGACCACAAGAAAGAATAAACCGATCACGACCGGCCCATTCGGGATTGGTCGGATTATGTTCCAGATGCCGCAGATACAATAGATAGGCGATTGGTGCCGCCTCCATCGGTGTTCCTGGATGACCAGAGTTAGCTTTCTCTACCGCATCAGCGGCTAAAAGGCGAATAGTATCAATAGATTGGCGAACGATTGGATCAGATAGTTTCGATGACGACATGTGTAGCTCCTTAATTTGGTTTTAGGCTGCACATTGAAACAGGAATCAGATTGATAAATCAAGGGAAAGTCGTACAAAAACAGATTAAATCCGATTGAAAAAAAATGGCCTCCAACGGGGGGAGGTATTCCCGCTGGCGGCCATCAAACTAAGAAAGGAGGTAAGTTTTTTAGGTTTCAACATTCCGACTGCCACACCGAACCGTTGATGGTTCATAGACTACGCCGACAAATAAAGAAAAAACACGTGGCATCATGCATTTAATTGCTACTATCTCCACAACAATCGACTGTGCTTTTGCGCAGTCGTCAACTTTCGGCATAACCACAATGCTCAAACAACAGTGCCAGCTTTTCCTGCCGCCCCCCTTGCCAACGACTTAATAATCGCTCTGCCAAAGTTTCTCCGGTTGTGACTATTTCATCCAGTTCTTGCAAGAAACAACTTTCGTCTGCACCACTATCACCATTGAGAAATTGTTCCTGCAGGCTTTTGGTTGCTATTGCCAGCAACTCTGTTGCCACCTCCTGAAGAGTTCTTCCGTCCTTCATTCTTGCCAGTAATCCATCCCGCCATGAACTCTGATACAAGAGCCTGAAATCATCTATTGACATTGTAGAGAAAAGATTTTCAACCCCAACAAGTCCCTGTTCGGTGTAAAGCAAGCCTTTGTACAACGCTGCTACTGCTGCCGTATAACGTGGCGGCAAGCTATCAGCACTCCGCACCTCAATCTGCGGACGCAGCCGAACTTCTGGAAACAAAGTCGAAAGATGCAGATCCCAATCATCAAGAGTAGCGGCCTCACCCTGCCACCCGTTTTCCATAAATTGGCGGAAAGTAAAGCGGTTTTTGGTTAAATCAATATATTGCTTCTGCCGCCGGATAAAATAGAGGGGAACATCGAGAGCATATTCCACAAAATCACTCAGTCCGGCATCAGGTTTAAGTAGCTGCTCAATCAAACCACAACGGTCAGAATCAGTTCGTGACCAGATTTCTCCGCGTAATGACAGATAACCACTTGGCTGGTCTTCGAGAATTGTCGAATTTGCAAATAATGCATAACAGACCGGACTCAACCATTGCGTGACTCGTAGCTTGCGCACACAATCTACTTCATCAGAGAAATCAAGGTTGACTTGAGTGCCGGCAGTCTGTTTCATCATCCGCTGCCCCATATCACCGGTTTTTAACATATAGGGACCCATAATTTTATAGCGAGGCTTAGGCAACCAGGCAATTTTGTCTAATGGAGTAAATGGATGGACACCTAATCCCAGGAACACCAATCCGAGGTCATGACCCATAGTCACAATATGTTGTCGATAGCGATTCAGATCACGCCAGCTGCACGTAATATCACAGCAAAATTTTCCCGAAAGCTCCAACTGGCCACCCGGCTCTAAAGTCACTGAGGAGCGCTTCCCCTGCAGACCAATCAGATTTTCCTGTTCATAAACCCCTTGCCAGCCACCAATCCCGTCAAGCTTAGCCAATAACTCACGAATCCGTTCATAACCAACAGCTTCCCCGGTATTGCGATCAACAACCAGTTTTTCTGTTTCCAGCCCAATGCCCCATTCACTTTTGGGACGAGCACCCCGTAATAGAAAATCAATTAACTGTTGTTGGTTATCTATCAGCTGAGAGTTGGCCGTTTCAGCAAAATTCGGGTGTGGTGACATAAACAAAAACCTTTCACGATAGCTTTATATCGTGGATTTATTTTTTATGATATCCCCAGCCTGCCAAAATATTACGAATTCAGGTAACTCGTAATAGCATTAGCAATAGTCATAAAAACCTGGGTAAATTCTTTTTCATCTTGTTCCAGCAACGTAATCCTGAAGCCTCTCTCATCGGTACAAAAAGATGAAATCGGAACCACACAGACCCCGGTTGAAGCCAGTAAATAGTAGACAAAACGCTTATCACTCAGAGTGCCTGGTTGATTGACAAGACCTTCGACCAATTCTCGAACTTGAGGATTTTCAATCGGTAGCGTCTGGCGATCCGTCAGCTTGTCCCGTTCGAAAACCACACTCATATAAAAAGCTCCATTGGTTCGGTTTACTTTAAGCCCAGCGACTTCATTCAAAAGATTATAGGCAATATTTGAATAGTTTTCATAGCGGCTACGCCGTTCCGCGAGATAGTTGGGATATTCTGGGTGGCTAAGAATAGGGGGAATCGCCTTTTGTGGGAGCGTGGTAGAACAGACCTCAACCATCTTTGAGTTGAGGATACTTTCAATATAGCGCCCAAACATCTCATCCTTATCGGCATTGTAAACTTCAATCCAGCCACAGCGTGCTCCCGGCCATGGGACTTCCTTACTGATACCCTTCATGGCGATAGCTGGTAGATTGCCAATCAGATCAGATATCGGTCTGGTTGCCGTACCGTTGTAGCAAAGATTATGGTAAATCTCGTCGCAAATCAGAAATAGGTCATATTCCTTACAGATAGAAACAATCTCTTGCAGAATCCGCTCGGGATAAACAGCACCAGTGGGATTGTCGGGATTGATTATCAGAACTCCCGAAATAGCTGGATTGTATTTAATTGACTGGCGCAGATCATCCATATCAGGATACCAGTGATTGTCCGGATCTAAACGATAGGTGACCGGCTTTTGTCCAGCATGAGCCCCTTCTGCTGAAGAATGGGTCGAATAAGTTGGAGAGGGACCAATTACCCGTGATTCACGTTTCAACAATCCATAGACTTTCTGAATTGCATCTCCGAGACCATTAAAGAAGATAATATCTTCGGCAGTAATCTGAGCCTGTCCGCGCTGGTTGGTTAAATCTGCCAGAAACTGGCGCGTCTCCAACAACCCTTTGGTGGCACAATAGCCGTAAGAGCAATCTTTCATTGCCAGCCCAGAGACAATTTCTTTAATCCAAAGGGGGATTTCTTCTCCCTTGGCAACTGGATCACCAATATTTTCCATATTGGTCTTGATACCAAGTCGGTTCAACTCTTCCGCAATTTTAACGATAGCGCGGATTTCGTAGGTTAGCTCTCCTGCACCGATGTGAACAATGTTATTACGCATTTTTTCACTCCCCGAAAGTTTGATGGCTAAGAAAAATTGTTGCCCGACAAGACTTGGTATTTTTTCAGGGGTAAAGACATACGTTAAAAGTATGTCAAGATCCTGAACAAACACCATAACGCCGCGGGGCGACAATTTTTCAACGCCATCAAAAAAAGCCATGAACAATCTGTCCATGGCTTTAAGGTTAACGTCTATACCTATGCAGTTCACCCTTTGAGGTGATGGACAATTCTCAGGCTGATAGTTGCCGCCTGAATCGCTTGAGTTGCCGCCGCTGCATTTTTCAACATCTATAAAATCCTTTAGTGTGTAAAAATAATCTTCAGCTGAATTACCATAAAGAGAATAAATATGTCAAATTATTTGCAAAATTTTACAACCAGTGTCCTCGCCACCTTAAGCTACAGCCACACCATCAACACACTCAAAGTCACCACACTCGCTAAAGTTGAAACGACTACCACAGAAGTCACAAACTCAGGGACGATATTATTTTCTTTAGCAATAATTGCAACCAGAATCGCTACCGGCATTGCAGCCTGCAAAACTCCGGCTGCGCTTTCAATGGGACTCAAAACAAAAAAGGTGGATACAAACACAGCCAACAAAGGGGTCAGAATCAGCCTTATGCCAGAGCCAATCAGGACATCTCTGCTCAAATGTACCCTGCCCTGTTCGAGTAACTGTAGACCTAGAGCAAATAACATGACTGGTATCATCGCATCAGCCAACAGACCCACCATTCGATTCAGCATCAATGGTACTTCTATCCCTCCCACAGATACCATCACAGCTGGTACAGTTGCCCATAGTGCCGGGGTTTTCAATACTTTCCAAATTGCCCCACGACTCCCACCATGAGCCCATCCTGCAGCACCGACGCAAATAACAAAAGCGCTGATTGAAATAGCCACAAAATAAATTGTTGCCGGAGGCACTGCAATATCACCTAAGCGGAACTGGATTAATGCCAACCCGTAGTTACCGACATTCCCAAATGCCGCGATCATTATAAAAGCTGCTATCACCTCTTTTGAGCGCCCCAATAAACGGCCAATTCCACCAGCGACTAAAACTGCCAGGAGGTGTGTCAAAAGAATAAACGAGAGCATTTTTACAACACTCGTCAGTGGAACATCCGCCATACTGATAGACTGGAAGATAAATGCCGGAACAAATACATAATACGCTGCCCGCGTTAACGTCCGAGCCTGTAATTCTAAATGCCCACCAAGGAAAGCACCTAGCAGTACAATACCGAAAACCGGAAGGATCACATTTAGAAAAACAAAAAAAAGCTCTGTCATTGGGTACCTGAAGACAACATAAAGGGAGAACAAAACGAAGCATAGTGTATGCAAAAAAATGCATATTTGCTAGCTTCTTATTTTCCTCCAGATAAAAAAGGCTCCCAACAAATTAATGCTGGGAGCCTTTTTTGAATCAGCTGCAATAAATCAGCTTATTCTTCTTCGCCAAACTGCATTGACGCCAGTTTTTTGTGCATGTCATAGCGGTCAGCCGTAATCTTGTCGGCTTCACCCATCAGCGTTTCTGCCGCTTCGGGGTTGATCTTTTTCAGAACCTTGTAACGATTTTGCTTAAGAGCATAATCAGAGAAAGAGATGGTTGGATCCTTACTCTCCAGTTGCAGTGGATTTTTACCTTCTGCAGCACGCCGTGGATCATAACGGTACAGAGGCCAGTGACCCGAAGCAACTGCCTCCTTACAACCTTCAATGGCACTATCCATAGCAATGCCATGAGCAATACAGTGAGTGTAAGCAATGATCAATGACGGCCCATCGTAGGCATCAGCCTCAAGGAAAGCCTTAACCACCTGAGCTGGATTAGACAGCGCAACCTTGGCAACATAAATATTGCCGTAAGACATGGAAATCATTCCCAGATCCTTTTTCGGCTGAACTTTACCGCCAGCAGCAAATTGAGCTACAGCACCCATCGGAGTCGCTTTGGAAGCCTGACCACCAGTATTGGAGTACACTTCGGTATCCATAACCAGAACATTGATGTTCTCACCAGAAGCCAGAACATGATCCAGACCACCATAACCAATGTCGTAAGCCCAGCCATCACCACCGTGAGCCCAGACTGATTTCTTGACCAGATAATTGATATTGATCAGAATTGGCTTGGCAGTTTCATCGGTACATTTTTCGATGATTGCCTTAAGTGCAGCAACCCGTCCCCGCTGCTCCTCAATTGCTTCCTGACTATCTTGTGCAGCGTCCAAAAGCTGCTGCTTCAATTCAGCAGAGCCCTTACAAGCGACACAATCACAAGAAATATTTTTCTCCAGCAATTCTCTGACGTAAGCAGTCATTTTATCAACCGCCAAACGCATCCCAAAACCAAACTCGGCAGTATCCTCAAACAACGAGTTACTCCAGCTTGGGCCCAGACCATCCTTTCGTGTTGTCCAAGGAGTCGTAGGCAAGTTACCACCATAGATCGAAGAACATCCGGTCGCATTAGCAACCAACATCCGGTCACCAAACAGCTGAGAGCAAAGTTTGACAAACGGGGTCTCACCACAACCAGCACAGGCGCCGGAAAATTCAAACATCGGTGGTAATAACTGAGTCCCCTTAAGGGTCGAACGATTAATCAGTGCTGGATCGGTATCGGGTAAGTTGAGAAAGAACTCAAAGTTTTTCGACTCAGCTTCACGCAGAGGTGGCTGGGAAGCCATGTTAATGGCCTTGCGACCTTCCTCGGTTTTGCTCTTGACTGGACAGTTATAAACACAGGCACCACAACCGGTACAATCTTCTGTGGCAACCTGCAGGGTGTAAAGCTTACCCTCCATCCCTTTGCCCCTTACTGCACACGACTTAAAGGTCTCAGGAGCCCCTGCCAACTCTTTTTCATCATAAATTTTCATCCGAACGGTACCATGTGGACAGACGAATGAGCAGATGCCGCATTGGATACAAATGTCTTTGTCCCAAACTGGGGTTGTAACAGCAATATTACGCTTTTCAACACAGGAAGTTCCAGTCGGGAAGGTTCCATCAACTGGCATAGCAGAGAGGGGCAGCTCATGGCCAAAACCATCAATAATGGGGCCGATGGTTTTCTTGACCATATCAGAGTATCCATCCCACTGACCAATCTTCATCTCAATGGCACTATCAGCTACCGCCGGGACATTCACTTCGGCAATATTCTCAAGCCCCATATCAACCGCCAGCTTGTTCATATTGACGACTTTTTCACCCGCCTTACCATACGACTTGACTACTGCATCTTTAATTTCTTTGACCGCCTGGTCTATTGGAATGATGCCGGAAATTTTAAAGAATGCGGTCTGCATAATGACATTGATACGTGGTCCAAGACCAATTTTCTCGCCAAGAGACACGCCATCAATAACGTAGAATTTCAGTTTTTTAGTAACGATATGCTGTTGTACCTGTTTCGGCAGATGCCCCCAGGCTTCATCTTTATTAAAAGGAGTATTCAGGAGGAATGTTGCTCCCTCTTTAGCACTTTTCAGCATGTCATATTTGTCAAGGAAAGCAGGATTATGACAAGCAATAAAGTCAGCTTTGGAAATCAGATAGGTTTTTTTGATCTCTTCCTTACCAAAGCGCAAATGTGACGTTGTCATGCTACCCGCTTTTTTTGAATCATAAACGAAGTAAGCCTGAACCTTGTTATCAGTACACTCACCAATGATCTTGATCGAGTTTTTATTGGCACCAACAGTACCATCTGAACCCAGACCATAGAACATAGCAGAGTAGCCATCAAACGGTACGTGGAAGTCTTTATCAAAATCAAGACTTTCATCCAGAACATCATCTTTGAAACCAATGATGAAATGGTTTTTTGGCTTAGAAACAGAGAGGTTATCGAGAACCCCTTTACACATTCCCTCGTTAAACTCAAAAGAACCAAGTCCGTAACGGCCACCAACAATGAGTGGATAACCTTCAAAGCTGGTCAGTCCATCAACCATACCTTCGCCAATAGCAGTACGAACCGCCTGGTAGAGAGGCTCACCAATGGAACCAGGTTCTTTGGTACGATCCAGAACAGCAATCTGCTTCACTGAAGCAGGAACGGCCTTACAGAATTGCTCAATCGGGAAAGGGAGAAACAGACGAATTTTAATCAGACCAACTTTTTCGCCCTGGCTAACCAGATAGTTAACTGTCTCTTCCATCGCTTCACAGCCGGAACCCATCATCACCACAATACGCTCAGCATCAGGGGCACCAACATAATCGACCAAGTTGTACTGACGGCCAACCAGTTTTGCAAATTTATCCATCTGCGCCTGAACCTGTTCAGGAAGATTAGTGTAGAAAGGGTTCACCGTCTCACGACCATGGAAATAAACATCGGGGTTCTGGGCAGTACCACGCAGGACAGGAGCATCAGGAGAAAGAGCACGCTGACGATGAGCAGTCACCAGATCTTCATCGATCATTTGACGCATATCATCAAAAGAAAGTTCTTCAATCTTCTGCACTTCTGACGAGGTCCGGAAACCATCAAAGAAATGGAGGAAAGGAACCCGTGATTCCAACGTGGCAGCTTGAGAAATCAGAGCAAAATCCATGACTTCCTGTGGGTTATTGGAACAAAGTTGTGCCCAACCAGTAGAGCGGCAAGCCATAACGTCAGAATGATCACCAAAAATTGACAATGCCTGAGCAGCAATGGCCCGAGCCGAAACATGGAAAACTGTCGGGGTCAATTCACCAGCAATTTTGAACATGTTAGGGATCATCAACAACAGTCCCTGAGAAGCGGTAAAGGTTGTGGTCAAAGCACCAGCCTGCAGAGCCCCATGAACGGTACCAGCAGCACCAGCTTCAGACTGTAACTCAACAACCTTGGGAATTGTTCCCCAGATATTTTTCTCACCAACAGCACTCTTTGCGTCAGAAATTTCTCCCATGACCGATGACGGGGTAATGGGATAGATAGCAATGACCTCATTGGTCGCATGTGCAACATGCGCAACGGCCGAATTGCCATCAATATTAACCATCTTCCGAGACATACTTACCTCCTTAAAACAGTGGGTTAAATGTTGATCTAAATGAAACAAATAAACTATCTAGTATAGCAACGTACAACTGAAACTATTTATCCAAATTCTCGACGGCCAGCAACAGCCTGCTGAACCGTTCCCGCATCGATGTATTCCAGATCACTTCCGGATGGAATACCATGCGCCAAACGGGTTACCTGTATCCCCTGTTCCTTACAGATTTGACCTAAGTACAGAGCCGTGGCCTCACCTTCAACTGTAAAATTAGTGGCCAGGATAATTTCATTAATCGGCTCCCGATCCAGCCGTTGTAGCAATTGGGGAATTTTCAGGTCATCCGGGCCGATACCATCCAATGGAGAGAGAGCACCATGAAGTACGTGATATAAACCGGAATAAGAGTGACTCCGCTCAATCGCCAATAGATCTTGTGGTTCTTGAACAACACAGAGGCTCTGATTTTCACGAACCGGATTATTGCAGATCTGACACAATTCCTCTTCAGCAATATGAAAACAACGCTGACAGAAACGTACTTTGCGCCTCATCTCCAATAGTGCAGCGGCCAAAGCTTCAACATCCTGTTCAGATGTCCGCAAGAGATGGAAAGCCAAACGAGCAGCCGTCTTCCTTCCAACTCCCGGAAGTTTCCCCAACTCAGCCTCTAATCGAGCGAAAGACGGAAGTGAGCCTAGCATGAAATTTCTCCTAGATCCAATAGTTTAAGCTAAATGAAATGACGTTTTAAGGGACACTAAAAATATATAATTTCACCAAAAAACCAGTGGATCATTGGTCATACCAAAAAGTACTCTACCATTAGATAATAACAACTTCAACCCTCTATATTAACTCTCAAGAAATATTTTCACTAAAACTAAAACATTCCCGGAATATTCATCCCACCAGTCACCTTGCTCATTTCCCCCTGAATCATCTCTTGACTCTTCTTGATCGCCTCATTAACCGCAGCTAAAACCAAATCCTGAAGCATCTCGATGTCCTCAGGATCAACAACATCCTTTTCAATTTTCAAATCCAGTATTTGCTGCTTGCCATTAGCACGTGCAGTCACCATTCCACCACCTGCTGTTGCTTCAACTTCCTTAGTTTCCAGCTCCTGCTGCACCCGGGCAATCTTGGCCTGCATTTGCTGGGCTTGCTTCATGATATTTCCAAGTCCTTTTGCCATCTACTTATTCCTCCGCTATTATTTATAAGAATGTTTCGAGCTACATAATTTCTATCTACACAAATCCCTTGTCGATTGGCTTGACGTCCTCAATTTTCCCACCAAATATATCGAGCGCCGATTTAACCAGTGGGTGTTCAATAGCATTTTCCCGCAATTTTTTCTGCCGGTCACTTTCCTGCTGGGTTCTCTCTTCATGTAACGACAAGGGAGCCTTATCCCCATTACCAATTTTTTCTACCTCAATCTTAACGTCTGTTGCAAAGTACTCAACAGCCAGAGACTGTATAGCTTGGCGCATATCACCGTCTGCCAGACTGAAATACCTTCCTGGCATACCAATCCGCAAGCATGGCAACTCCAGAAGCAACAAACTAGATTGTTCCAGCAATGAAGAAATCCTCGGCTTTCGACGATTTTTTACAAACTCAACCAGTCCTGCCCAGTTTTTTTCACCAACACCAACTGCCGACAAAGTTTCCGTTTTCTTTACTGCGGGCTCTTCTGGTAGCGGAGCATCCATAGTTTGCGAAGCAGGGATATGTTCGACCGACGGTGCTTTCGGAGCGGGGAGACCCAAAGCAAGCTGCCCCTCCAATATCTCCAAGCGCTTGATCAGTGCGGCAACCTCAATCCCGGCAGGCATCCCGGCCAGCTTTACCAGAACCATTTCCATGGTCAGTCGGGGATAATTTGAAACAGCTAGATCCGCCTCAGTACGAATCAAAATAGCCAATAACCGCTGTAAATCTTCCAGCGAAGCAGGTTCAGCTAAAATATTAATTTCCTGAAATTCTGCTTCGCCAACATCGATCAACCCACCCGGCTGATCCACAACCTTAAGGACAACCAGCGCCCGCACTAACTCAACCAGCTGCTGGCAAAATTGGCGAAAGGAGTGTCCGTGCTCATCAACTTTTTGCACCAGAGCCAGCAACTGACCAGGATCCCGTTCTAGAACGGCCTTGATTGTCGCCAGCAATAAAGCCCGACTAACCAGTCCCAGTAAACCTTGCAGTTCCTCGTCATCAATTTGATCGCCACAGAATGCAATAACCTGATCCAGTGTTGATAGCGCATCTCGCATACTTCCGCCACCGCTACGGGCAACAATAGCCAACCCAGAATCTTTGACCTTGATATTTTCTTGATCGGCAATATACCGCAAACGTGCCTGCAACGGAGCCAAGCCAATCTTCTTAAAGTCAAAACGTTGGCAACGAGACAAAATAGTAATGGGAATTTTATGCGGCTCGGTGGTAGCAAATATGAACTTGGCATGTTCGGGAGGTTCTTCAAGAGTCTTCAGCAGTGCGTTAAAAGCATTGATTGAAAGCATGTGAACTTCATCAATGATAAAGATCTTATAGCGTGACTGCGATGGAAGATAACGGATATTTTCGCGCAACTCACGAATATCATCCACCCCGGTATTTGAAGCCCCATCGATTTCCAGAACATCAATACCCTGACTTTTGGTGATTTCTATACAAGATGGACACGTCCCACACGGCTGTGTCGTCGACCCTGTCTGGCAATTAAGAGCTTTGGCAAATATTCTTGCCGCAGAGGTCTTACCAACCCCCCGAGCCCCGGTAAAGAGAAAAGCGTGATGAACCCGATCAGCTGTAATGGCATTTTTCAGCGTTTGGCTGACATGCTCCTGACCAACCAGATCCTCAAAGAATTGCGGCCGCCATTTACGAGCCAGAACCTGATAGGACATGATTACTCTCCACTGTTGTCGGAATTAGCGTAACATTTAATAAAGATTTGAAGTTTTCAGAAACCACGTTGCTGGATAAACAAAATTTTATCCTACAAGGCGAAGTGTTTTTTCAGGGATGAGGACATACATGCTATATGAAGAAGCCCTGAAAAACCACAACAACATAGTAAAACGGACTTTTTGCGACACCATTAAAATTGCCGGTACAAGTGACAGCCAGGCACCCCCGCGGCACACGTTCAAAACCGTTACCGCTGCTCCCTTCCGGGCCTGACGGGGTTCACGAATGTCCGTTGCGCGGGACCTGGCTGTCACTTCTACCGGCAACGATGACCGGAATCAAATTGTAGAAAAAGTTTGTAACCACCCCATAAATATGGTGGGCAGTATCCACCCTACTATTATTAAATGGCGGAGAGGCGGGGATTCGGTCACTACGGCATCGACATCACGTCGATACCTGCGTCACCTCCCCTACGCTCACTGCCGCAAACATCCTGTTTGCTCTTCTGACATTAAGTCAGCGTTCGCTTCGCTTCGAATCCCCGCTAAATTAATACTATTTCTCAGCTATCACGCATATTTGACCTATAGCTGTTCTTGCTTATTAAATGGCGGAGAGGCGGGGATTCGAACCCCGGGTAGCGTGAACTACACCCGCTTTCCAGGCGAGCACCATCGGCCTCTCGGTCACCTCTCCGCGAACTGGGAACCTTACACCAACAGATTGGAAACTGTAAAGGGCTTTTTCATCTCTCAGCGGTCGCATATCGACCATTAATACGATAGATAAACGCCAGAATTTCTGCCACAGCCTGAAACAATTCAGCGGGCACATCTTCACCCACTGGAACCCGACCCAAAATTTCCAACAGATCCGGATCCTGAACAATATCAACTCCGGCATCTTCTGCAGCAGCAATAATCTGTTGAGCCAAATCTCCACGACCCGTTGCAATAACTTTTGGTGTTGATTCGGGGCGATTATCATAGTGAAGAGCAACCGCTTGTAGTGGTTTTTTAAATTTATCTTCCATACTTTTCAAATTCTCGCATCCAGCATATTAGGTAAATCAGGCAACAGTCGTTCTTGTAACTGTCGCGCTGGCAACTGCGCATCGGCGCTAAAGCTGACTCCCTGTAACTCTATTGCCTGGAGCGATTCCTTAAGTTCATCGATACAGTTTTGCAGATAGTCCATCTTCTCCCGATCTTCACAAGCCAACCGCAAATGTAAACCTTCTTTTTCATAGAGCATATCGATACGAATATTGCCAAGAGCTGACAACCGAAGTGATAGTGACATTTGTAGCGGTGATCCGCTTAAGTCATTATCATCTGCCCTAGACTGCCTTTCTGACAGTAAATAGCCCTCCTCCAATTCATTGAATGGTAGAGGTAAAAACTGCACCTGCTCCTCAGCTAATTTAGCCTTGCAGAGTTGAAACAACTCGAGGCGACGTAGTGGCTCCGCCACATCCTCCCCCAAATCTTTTTGCAAACCCAGCAAACTCAACTTCAAGCTTGCTAAAGCCGCCTTTTTTCTCCCCTGCAACAATTCAGTTTCAAGATGAAACCCAAATAATTGCGACAACATACCCAATTGTCCACTCTGTGGAACGGCCGGTCGCTGGGCAACCAGTTGCTCCAATTGACTGACAATCACCTCAACCCCGGGAAGCAATACCGGAACGTCCCCGGCAGCTTGAGGTAGCTTCTGCAAGCGCCCCAGCAATCCTTCCAACCGCCCCAGAAGTTCCGGCGCAATACTCTGCTTTTGCTCCTGAACCTGGGGCACTTGCTCAATGACCTGTTTTATTTCAGCAGAAAGTTGTATCAGGGAACCTCCTGCTTTTGCTCCAGTCTCTTTTACTGAGCGAGGAAGAGGCTGAATAAAGTTCTGCTTTGGAGTTACAGCAAAACCCTCTTTGCTCAGAGTCTTTGTTCTTCTTAACGGCAGAGAAAGGTCTTGCGCAACCTGCTTATCCATCTTAATCAGGATACGTTCCACCTCTCCGGCTAACTGGGAAGAAACTCTGGGATGTTGTCGAATCTGATTAAGAACCGTAACCAAAAGTTGACGTTGAGGTATCAGAAGCTGTGGCAATTCTAGACCTTGCTGCAATGGAGCTAGCAGATTTCGGGTTTCAACATACCAGACTTTTGGCAATGTTTGATCTACCTGCTTTGCTTGTGCCTGCCCCGGTTTTGGTAATAATGAGAGTTGAGTCTGAAGGTTATTTATCAGGCTTGTTATTGTTTTTGATAGTGCAAAAGGAGGAAGCTGCTGACTAACCTGTAATACCGGTAGTGATAAAGGTTGCGCTGGTAACAAATTATTAGCTAAAGGAGTTTCTACAAACGTCGTTAATTGTTGTAACTGTGTCGTAATGAACGCCATACTTTCTTTAAGAGAAACTGGCACACCAGTCGTTGGATTAAATATCTGTTGCAACTGATTATAAACTTTTTCGGCCGATTGTAACTGTGGTGATTGACCCAACTGCTGTCGTAACTGACCCACCAATTGACTCCAATCGAATGAACGTGCAAGCAATGGAAGTGCTTGACTAAGCCTATCATTCAGAGAATCGCTGAGAACTTTGAATTCAAGCTGTGGCTGAGTTTGCAAGACTTGCAAGTTCAATTTTTGTCCAACCCGCAATTCTTGCTCTCCTTGTGCCAAATAACGCTGGCGATTGACTTCCAAAATTGCCCCATTCAATCCCGCTTCAATCACCGTAGCTCGAACCATCTGCCCAGTATTCAGCTCACACTTTAGTCCTTCAACAACATTAACTGGAAGTGTTGCTGTTGAAATAAATAAATTTCCAGGAAAAATAGAATTAGAATTGACTGTCGTCATGGAAACCTTATCGACCGTTAGGTTCAGGGGTTATCTTATTCAGGAGAACAATAACACAAGTCATTGAATTAAGTTGAATGTTGAGAGGCAGCAAATGCTGTCAAAATTACGACAACATAAAGAGCAACTATCAGGTTTGTCCTTCGTCTTTCGTCATAAAACCGACAAAACGATAGCAACCTAATGATATAAAAGCATTTTCTATCTTGGCACAATAATAGCTATATATGTCAGGTAGGAACTAAAAACTCCTAAAGATTATCTAATGATGTGTCGATAGAAGAGAATATTAATATTCCGGGGGATAGAAGGATACACAAATGATGAATACTACGGCTTTGATTATTGCTAACGACAAAACCAAAAAAACTCAACTGATTAACCACCTCTCTGCCACCGGACTGTTTAAACAGATCAAACCGCTAGGATCTTCAGCAGCGCTCTTTCAGCATCTGAAATCAAAGCGTACTGATATGGTCTGCTGGGCAGTTGAGAGAAAAAATCGGAAAGCAAATTGGATCAGCAAACTGCACTCTGATGAGCAGTGGCATGATCTTCCCCTGATTGCATTCGCTGAAGATCAACAAGGTCTAATCAACGGCTTTAATCTTGGTGCAAGCGATTCTGTGCATGTTGAAATTGACTCAACCGAACTGAGTGCTCGGATGAATCGCCACCTGGAACGCTGGCAAAGATTGTTGGAACTACGTCAAAGCAAAGAGCAATTACAAAAGATGGCACTGACAGATCCACTGACAAAGCTCGGCAACCGTGCAACCTTTGACATGAGTATCAAACAGGCGGCAGCCTGCACGCAACGCTCAGGGAGTCCCTACTCATTGCTGATGATCGACCTGGATCATTTCAAAAATTTTAACGATAACTATGGTCATCAAACCGGGGATACTGTACTTCGCTCAGTTGCTGATGCAATTCGATATTCTGCTCGAGATGCCGACATCTGTTGTCGCTATGGTGGTGAAGAATTCGCCGTCATTCTCCCCGATACTAAAGCCAATAATGCTGAAGTTCTGGCTGAACGAATCCACAAACAAGTAGCAAAGGTTTCCCGCAAACAGACATCAGGGCGGATGCCGATCACTGTCAGTATCGGAATCAGTTGTGCCAACCGAAACGACGTTCATCCAACCCAGTTAATTGAGGAAGCCGATCAAGCTCTTTATTTGGCAAAAGATAATGGTCGCAACCGAACTGAAACTTGGCAACCCGACTATGTCTCCCCTGGAGTACAGTTTTCCTACAATTCCTCACCACAATTGGCTTTTGGAACATACTAAACACAAAATGGGGTCAGAGTATCACTCAGGCCCCATTTCAAAAACATCCTAAAAATCTATTTTAAGAACTGGATCCCGCTAAAACTTTCACTTTCAGCCGCAGCTGCTTACGCTGTTCAGCTAAGCAATAAGCAACTATCGCATCCTGATCTTCATCTTCCATATCGACGTAACTGAGGGCGACATATTTTTCACCATTGGTCTCGTAACTGTTAACAACTTCACCAGTGCATTCCACCACTGCTGCTTGCGGAGAATCAATGATGATCTCTAAACCCAGCTTAGTCCCGGCTTTAATCTTTTCAGAAACTGGCAAGCGCAAACCACCACCACTAATATTAACCGACGTCTGTACTGATTTTGCAGTAGAGGCTTCATCATCAATTATCCAATAACTAACCGACAACTCAGCATCAACACGAAAGTAACCCCGTTTTTGAATATAGGAAAACGACTCAACCATCTCCAACAGCAGCTTTGCTTCTTCAGCAGATGAAACAACTGTAGCCTTAATTGATTTATTCTCCCCAGCAACATCAAATGTCACCATACAAAATTCTTCAGGATTTAAAAGTTCAGCATTGAGTTGATCCGGAAGAAAAGTGACTTCAAACTGAGGGGACGTGGTTGTTTTAGCGACACCATCAAGTGACAGTTGTTTCCCATCCAAAAGCGGTAGGGATACTTTGACAACCCGATAATCTTTCAGTTGATTGAGTACAGACATGGTAAATCCCCTGATGGGATGGAATTCAAAAGAGGGAAAACAGCTAACCAACACCCCGGATAAATTGATTTTGTTTGGCAGGTGTTTGGTGATACCCCGCAACCGCCACTCGACCACCTTTGATCTGTTTTAACTCATTAGCAGTAACAGCCATCATGCCACGGATTCTTGGTAATAGCAAATAATTCAATTCGACAATTTTTTCCAATAGGCGGGAACGCTCCAAAAACAGAGGGTGATTTTGCCAATAGGTAGAATTATGGGGAAAGACTTCCAAAAAGATTCGATCATTCAATCCAGCCTCATCTTGCAACTCCTGAAGACGTGCTGTGTAGCTTTGCAGCTCATCAGGATCGGACTTCAGCAACAAATGATCAAGCTGCCCGGCATGAGCAATGATCTGTCGGTATTGTTCTATCGATTTTTTTAGACATGTTTCCATGGTCATTCCTAATTTAGAATGATGCTGCAACTTGTTTCGCAGCAGGTTCTGCCTTTGATGTCTGTTGAATAGTACCCCGATTGATCTTGATTGCTTCAACCCAAGTCGCCCGCAGACCAGTCAACAAATCTTCAACTGTTTCAAGTGCCTTACGATCATTCTGCAGATTTGCCCGGGTTAACTCACGGGTCATAAAGGAATAAAGAGCATCCAGATCGGTGGCAATTTGCCCACCCACTTCATGATTGAGGGTATTGGCAAATTCACAGACAATCGCCATAGCACGGCTGATCTTTTCTGCCTGAACCGTCCGCTGACCTTCATCCATCGCATGAATCGCCTGACGACAAAAACGGATCGAACCATCGTAAAGGAGGATCAGAATTTGCTCTGGAGACGCATTCAGGATCTGATTATTCTGGTATTGGTTCACATAGGCGTTCATTTTATTAATTCCTCGTCATCATATTTGTCAACATATCCATCTGCTGAGTCAAAAATGAACTCTGATTATTCATACCACTGACCAGTTCTTCCATCGCGGAAAATTTCAATCGCATTGCTTTTTCTTTAGTCACAAGCCTTAATTCAGCTTGTTCAATCCGAGAATCTATCCTCTCAATGTTGGCATCAATATTATCCTTTCGGCCCGCAAGTAGTCCGTTCCGAGAGTCGGTAATATCAGACAGGTAGCTCTTAAACTTTCCAGCTATTCCATCTTCACCATTTTCACCTGCAAGCAACTTTGCAACATCTTCCTGATTGTCCTGAATAGCTTTCGTTAAAGTTACATTGTTCAGAGATAGAGTTCCATCCTTCTGTGTTTCCATCCCCAGTTGTGACAACGACATAAAAGTGCCGGAATTATCAACAACAGTCGTTAACAAGTCTTGCAGGCGCCTTTTAACCGCATTCAAGCCAGCATCTCCACCAAGAATTCCCCCCTCAGAATCACCGATTTTGGACTGACTGGACACATAGGAAATGACAGAATTATACCCTGCAACAAAAGACTGGATGCCAGCCTTAATTGGTTCGGTATCTTCAGTAACATTTATTGATGTAGTTGTCCCAATCTCTGCTTGAAATAAATCAATTGACAGACCAGGAATCGCTTCACTCAATGTATTAGTGTCGCTGTAGATATCGATATTATCAACTTTGATATGTGCCTGAGCTGCTGCCTGAGTTTCTGTTACATGCAGTGCGTCATTTCTACCACCAGTCAAATCAGTTGCTGTGATTGTCGCGCCACCACTTAATGCAAGAACAAAATTATCACCATCAGCAACAATAGAAGCGGTCACCCCTGTTGTTCCCGTTTCAGCATTGACTGCTTCCATCATATCGGTCAATGAATTTGATGTATTACTCAAAGTGATCTGATGACCAGTAGAAAGATCCAACGTGCCGCTCCCAAAGTAAGCAGTTGTCTCGTTTGCGTAACCGCCTGCCATCAGTTGAGAGCTAATATCACCATTATAAGTTGGCAGAGTTGAGGTCAATGAAAACGACGAAGCGACATTTTCACCAGTCAAAACCAAACGATAAGGACTATCGGTGCCATCATTAATAATAGAAGCATTTACGCCCACGTCTGCTTCATTGATAGCCTCCATGATTCCTTCGAGTGAATTATTACTATCATTGATTGCAATTGTTGTGATGGAATCGGTTCCGATGGTCAAGGTCATCTCACCTGAACCAAAAGATGAGGCTGCTTTATCAGCATACCCCTGACTGACACTTTTCTGCACCTGAGCAACAGACAAAACCTCAACCTGATAGTTGGCTCCGGCCATAGCATCAGAACCTGCTGTCACCGCAAAAAAACTTTCGTCAGAAACTGCTACCTGTTTTGTTTCTAATATATCTTCAGAATCAAGATTATTGATGCCACTGCGAAAACTGTTCAACATCGCATCGAAAGCAGTGTAGGCGGAAAGACGGTTCGTCATCCAAGTTTTATCCGCTTCCATACGGACAATCGGACGCCGCTCAAGAGACATCAGTTCAGTGACGATACTTTCAGTATCCATCCCTGTCGCTAATCCACCAAATGTGATGGGCATACAACTCCCTTTCCGCTTTCGAAACAGATAAATCAATAGGCGGCAACTTGTCCGCCTTGCTACTCACCAGTATCTTTCTGGAAACTCCAGAAAGATATTAACTATCCTTCGGTATCAACCAGATTCCCACGCAAATCTTCCAGTGCCGCAGTAAGATCTAAGAGTTCCTCTGACGGCACCTGGCGAATCACATCACCATTTTCACGATTGACAATCTTGACTATCAGACCATCTGAGCGCTCATCGTTCTCAAAACGAACACTATAAAGACCATCTTCTGTTAAAGATTTAATTTGTTGCAGCAGTTCTTCAGGCTGAACCTGTTTTTTTTCAACCTGTTCGCTTTGCACCAAATCAACTGCTTTTTTTCTTGAATCGCTGACTTGGTCAGAAGCCTTACTTAACTGGAATTGACCAGTACTCTGCAAATTGACAGCTTCAACGTTCATCATCTTATCCTCCCCCTGTGACTGTACAAAATTTTATCTAGGGAAAAATGGGGGTCGGGCAAGCCGACCCCCAGATAGTTAGCCGGCAAATTAACCGAGCAGTGACAGAGCCAATTGAGGCATCTGGTTTGCTTGTGCCAAGATCGACACACCAGCTTGCTGCAGGATATTATTTTTGGTCATCGCCGAAGTTTCCTGAGCGATATCCGCATCCAAAATCCGTGAACGTGCAGCTGAAAGATTCTCAGAAACGTTCTGCAGGTTAGCAATAGTTGATTCAAAACGGTTCTGAACCGCACCCAAACCACCGCGGATACCATCGATTGTTGCCAAAGCAGCATCAACCCGCTTCATTGCAGTTTCGGCACCCGCCAGGGTTCCAACATCAACAGAATCAATGCCTGTGGTATCGACAGCAACATCAGTTGTGTGACCAATCTCCGTACCATTGGCAACACCGATAGTCTCTGTAGCCGACATGCTTACGGTTCCGCGCAAAGCATCAGTAAAATCATCACCGGTAACCATAAGACCACTGGTTCCCGCAACATACCCAGTACCAGATTCTGCAACCGTAATATTCCGGCCATCTGTAGCAGTCAAAGTCAGATCGCCTCCAGCAACACTCGCTGAAACACCTGTATCTGCACTGCTTAGATTGATTGCATCACGAACAGCAACAATACTCAAACCAGCAGATGCATCCGCACCACTATAGATCGATGTCCCATTGATACTCATTGTATAAGTATCTGTGGCTGATCCGCCAATAGTACCCATAGTCACTGTGCCTTCTGTTTCAGCAGTTGCAGTAAAGCCAGAGAGACCAGCATCGTTCAAAGCTGCTGCTTTTGCGTATGCAGAAGTACCATCGCGAGAGCTATCACCACTAACAGCAAAACCTCCACTGCCTGAGATTGTAACTGCTGCATCCGAGCCCAGAGCGATGGTAAGACCAGCGTTTGATACGGCCGCTGTAACTTCCGTTCCAGTACCTTCGGCAATACCACCCATACTGGCTGATTTGGCACTGGCGATACCAAAGGAAATTGCTTCACCAGCATTGGCACCAACTTGGAAAGTTGCACCAGAGAAAGAGCCGTCTAACAAACGACGACCGTTAAAGGTAGTGGTCCCGGCAATTCGATCCAGTTCGGAAATCAGCTGGGTTACTTCTGCCTGGAGGAAGCCACGGTCAGAAGCGCTATTGGTATCATTGGCAGATTGTACTGCCAATTCACGCATCCGCTGCAGAATATTGGTACTTTCCTGCAAAGCACCTTCAGCAGTTTGCGCCAAAGAGATACCATCGTTAGCATTCCGAGAAGCTTGATTCAGGCCTCGGATCTGTGAAGTCATGCGGTCAGAAATTGCCAGACCAGCAGCATCATCTTTTGCACTGTTAATACGAAGACCTGAAGAGAGGCGCTGCATCGACTTGTTCAGAGCACCCTGAGAGGAACCTAAGTTACGTTGAGCATTAAGAGAAGCTACGTTTGTGTTAATTGTTAAAGCCATGATTTTCCTCCATGAATGAGTTGGGTCGGGCATCCTTGCCCTGCGTTAGTTTGTGTTTCTTTACCTGTGTTTTGTTCTATTCTGGGGGACGCAATGTTTAAGTCGATACCTCCTTGGCGATAGTTTCCCCGTCTTGCTTCTTTTCGACACAACCTGCCGAAAACTTTAGTTTTTTTGTTCTCATGTAGAATGAATAACTTATTGAGTATATTGATTTTATGGAAATTTATTATTTTTATTTGAGATATTTTTTAGATTCATATTCGAATCAGGGGCAACATCTCATTGACGTCAAATTAAACCAGTAAAGTTTTTTTCGGCCTGACTTAATATTTTCTGGTGATTCTCTTTGGTCAGCAACCCTTGATCAGGATTGTCTAAAAGGCTTCCAGAGAGGGTCAATAGCTGGTTGCCAAACTGTGGTGATTTACTACTAATAAAAGTTTGTAGTTCCAATGTCTGCATCAGACCGGAAATTTTTGGAGTGTTACTGTCTAGAACAATAAAAGGGGTATCCAGACAAGCCGCCGCAATCGAGTGGTGGAACCGTCCAGAAATAAGGAGCTTAGCTGAAGAAATCGCACTTAACCAATCGACCTCTGACTGTGCATAAACAAGTTCAACTTGGCCTGGAAGAGCTTTCTGGAGCTGCTGGACAAATGCAATATCATCCCCTGCAGGGTAAGCGTTGGCTCCAAAGATGAAGCGACACTGCCCATCTGCTACTTCCATAATCAATTGGCGAACTGCTTGGAGCATTTTCTGGTTCCATGCAACAGATCCAGCAAATACAATTTGTTGAGGTTCCCGATGAGAAATCTGATCACGAAGTTGCTCAACAAATAGAGGCAAACAATCAAAACTCTGGGTCACTTTGATTCCAAGATCTTCAAGTAAAGCGACACTTACGGGTTCACGGACGGCAACATGATCTAATTCTGTGTAGACTTGCTGGTAGAGCTTTTCAAGCTCCGAACCACTTGTCTGTTGTTGACCATCAGGATAACAAGAATGATTTATGACATGTACCGGCTTCCCAAAATAAGTTTTGGAAATATGCATCAAATACAAAAGATTGATTGAAAGGGGACTGCTACCATGCAATGACCCTTCACCGTTCACAACCACTACATCCGTTTTTTCCAAACTTTCACACAATTCTTTATAAATACCCTTGAAAGATCTAAATAATTCATCATTCCATTGGTTAAAATTTGCAGGGACTGGATGCAAAGACTGTAAATAGTGGATTGACACACCCCTGACTGCCCATCCGTTGTCTTGTAAGTTATTGCGGATTGCCTGACTGGTACATGTGCACCCCCAGTGATACCAGAAGGTTGTATCGTTCAATAATAAAGCTTTACGAGTTGCTGCTTGAGGCAAAGTAAGGGTAAGTTTTGGTTGCTTCTCGGGCGAAATTACAACAACTTCCGGCGTTTCTATATTTTGACATTTGACTTCTGAAATTTTTTGTACAACCTGATCAATTATTGGAGCCCAACTATCTCTTTCATCATATTGTTGTCTGAAAAGCTGAACACTCGGATACCAACGGCTATCGGAATCCTTCACGGGCCAACGCCAATCTGCTAAAGCTGGTAGTAGCAGCCAGGTTGGCACTCCCAGCGCTCCGGCAAAATGAACCGTTGAGTTATCTACCGAAATAACCAGATCAAGATTAGCAATCACAGCGGAAAAGTTTTCTAAATCAACAAGAGGATTAACCTCATCAAAGGAGGCTATGTTAGAACGTACTTGTTCAGGAAGAGCATCCAACTCTTCTTGGCAGTCTCCATACTGTAAATTAACAAAGGTAATTCCAGAGAGAGACAACAGCGGGACAAAAGACTCAAGAGAGATAGACCGTGCACGCTGAGTATATTTCTGCCTTCCACCTCGCCAGGAAAGGCCAACTCGCAAACCGCTTCCAAGCTCTTTAAGACGATGTTGCCAATGATTAAATAGTGCTACATCGGCACTCAAGTATGCATTTTGCTGAGAAAAATCATCAGCTGAACACCTGTAAAATTTTGGTAAATCCCCTATTGGCACCCGCAGATCGGCCTTAACAGTCTCACCCGCTTGCCCCCAGTCACCAGAAATATTGGGAGAAATTTTGATTTCGGGGAAAGATCTCCTGAATAGAGAGACCATGCGTGGATCACAGAGAAAGTGAATATCCCCTTTTTGGCCTAATAAATCAGGGAGGCAGGAGGCAAACATCACCTCATCGCCAATCCCCTGCTCTGCATAAACCAGAAGGGTTTTACCAGCCAACAATTGACCGTCCCATTTAGGCAGTGGGACAAACCGGACAAGATCCTGCCCTGGTCGCCCCGCTCCAATAAGTCGCCAGGTATATTCATCCCATCCCTGCTCAAAATCACCAAGAGACAACAAAACTTCAGCTCTCTTCATTCGTGCAGGAACGTGTGTTGGTTCGACCAAAATTGCAGTATTTAATAATTCTAAAGCCTGCTGATGTAATCCCTGCCAGCGTCGCAAAGTAGACAGATTCGTCAATGCTAAAACTGATTTCGTGTTTATCTCTAGTGCTGCTTCAAATGCAGATATTGCTTCCTGATTGTAGCCACAATCAGACAATGCAACACCTAAATTTTCCCAAGCTGCTCCATTTTGTGGATTCAATTTAAGGGCAGACCGATAGTGGCTGATTGATTCTTCATCTTTTTCAGAGCTCTGCAATATAGCACCAAGATCGTAATGGTACTTTGCAGTTTCCGGTGAAAGGGTAGCGGCCTTTGATAAAAATGCAAAGGCTCTATCAGATAGACCCTTTGCATGAAGTGCTAAACCAAAAAGATTGTGGACAGCGTGATTCTCAGGATTGGACTTAAGAATTGTTTGGTATATCTGAATCGCTTGATCCAGTTGGCCGGCCTGATGATATTGAATCGCTAAAGAAAAAATCTCATCAATATTTATTGATTTGTTTTTTTTCAGACTACCAATTATTTTCTTTTTTTTTACTTTTTTTTTACCCATAGAGAGTATCATCTTTTGCTATCAAATCATGCGCTGCCTGCTGTTTTAATTGAATCTCCGCCTATAGAACATAGTTAAGGAGGAACATAACTAATTGTCATTACTCTCCTGTATCTGAGGAGCTAACAACTTCCGGCAAGGGAGTCTGCGGACTAAATTTCGTCCCTTCCAAGATCACTTGCAAAGCACGGTTGGTTTCCGGTGCAAACAAAATCGGTGCTGCCAGATTGAGGGTGATTTTGCGATCTGCTGGAACCGAGACCACACTGACAATAAGACACTCACTAGTGTCATCAACCCCCAGCTTCTGCCGCTCACGACCATCAGGAACAACTTTATAGTCAAAATAGAAGCTTGTTGGATCGGTCAAAATAAAAGCCACTTGCGGATCATCGATACTCTGAATCCAGAACAATGGTCCTTCTTTCTCATTCGGCATCACAACAAAATTGCGCAGATCTTCAAAACCGATCAACCCTTCTGGAAACAACAAGGTATTGTCAGGATCGTACTCAATTTCGCCAAAACGGGACTGAATTGTCTTCATTATTTTTTCCTCCCCGCATCCAGAATTGTGCTCAACTCGTTCAGATCGGCAATGGCCCACTGTGTCGCCTCCTTATTTTCCTGTTTAATTCGGTCAAAAACTTCCTGACGATGGACTTTCATCTCACGTGGAGCATCAATACCGATCCGCACCCCACCTCCTTTGAGTTCAACGACAGTAATTTTGATGTCGTCTCCGATGATGATTCCTTCACCAGTTTTTCGCGTCAGTACCAACATAAATTCGCCTCCTGGCTGATTATCCGTATGCCTCCGCACACAGTTGAAAATTTTCTTAGATATAATCCAATATTGAGAGAGCTGAAACCTTTCCGGTTACGTTTAAGGCAGCTTCAAAACTCTGCTCCTGCTTCTGCATTTCAGTAATGGTTTCCAGAATATCCGCATCCTCAAAACGGGAACGAAATTCCTCCATATCAATTTTGATCTGTTCCATATGGTCAAGAGCCACTTCCAAGCGACGTCCGACGTTTCCCTTAAGACTACGCTGGCTACGTACTTGATTGGCGGCTGTTTCAAGGGGATCAATCAATGCCTCCACCCCAGCCGGGTTATTCACCTGAAGTTCCTCTTCCAGAGTTGTAATCAGGGCAAAAATATCAACGGCTCCCGCATCAACGACACCATCATTATCGACATCACCAAGCATCAAGGAATTACCTGTCATATTCACCCCAATCAACTCATTCGGAGCAATTTCAAATTCCAAAGCACCATAGTCACCATTGTAGTTTACCGGTGGTACCGGCAGTGCAGGGGGGACAGAAGGGTAGGCTGGATTTACTGAAAATGGTGCTGTTTTCTCTGCAAATCCGGAAAAGAGATATTTACCATCAATCTGCGCATTAGCATCGGCCAGCAAACTTTCACGCAACTGATGAACTTCATCGGCAAAGGTTTGCATATCCTGTGAGCTGAGAGATCCGTTGACCGTTGCAATGCTGATCTCTTTGACTCGCACCAAAGTATTCTCAATGCTGTCAAGATATCCATCCGCCCCATCAATTTTATCCAGCCCTGACTCGATGGTTTCGATATAACGATCTGAAGTCTGTATCTGAGTCTTAGCACTGATTATTGGACTGATCGCAGTTGGATCATCTGAAGGGCGATTAACCCGTTTCCCTGTCGCAGCTTGCAACTGTAAATTCGCCAGTTTATCACTGGTACGATCCAGAAAAGACTGAAGGCTACGATATGTTGTGGTCTGGGTTGCTCTCATAATTTACCTACCTCTTCAGCGTCAGCAAGGTTCCCATCATCTCATCCACAGTGGCGAGAAATTTGGCTGAAGCTTCAAAACCTTTTTGATATTTCATCAAGTTGATCATTTCATCTTCGAGGGAAACACCATCAATCCCATCACGCATATTCTGCAGTTGAATCAAACTGTCTTCGTACCCTTGTTGAGCTTGACGATTGCGAGATGCCTCAACGCCGACAGTGGAAACAATCTTGCCGTAGTAAGAAACAAAGGTGTCATTGCCAATAGTCTGCTGTTGTTCCAGCTGTAGGAGAGACAAAGCATTCGTGTTATCACCTGAAGCAGCACTAGTTCCTGCAGCAATTTCATTCGTAGTCGTAATATTCATTGCCAATGATGATGCTGACCCCGCTACAGTGGCAGGCTGGACAAAGAAATCCTGCCCTGGATTGCCATTCAAGTCTGTTCCGGCTTGATGTGCTGTATTCACTTCGGTAGCAAAAGTATAAGCAAGTTGATCGAGTCGATCGACAATATCGGGAACCATCACATCACGTACTTCGTACAGTCCGCGAAATTCACCACCGAGTGCGGTTCGATCCAGAGAGATATTTGTGGTTCCAAAATCAAGCTCAAGGTTGACATCTGTCCCATTATACACTGCTGAGATATGAGTCGCTTTATCCCCTTCGACCAGTGGCATCCCATTCGCCAACTGCACAGAAACTGTACCAGTGGATGTTTCAAAGCCTCGAGCGCCTATCAGTTCAGAGAGATCTTTGAGTAACATATCACGGCGGTCACGATCAGAATTGGCCTCTTGCCCAGACATTTCAATCGCTGCAATCCGATTGTTCAGCTGAGCAACTTCATCGAGCCGCAGGTTGACACCATCAATTTTAGAAGTAATGGTATTATTGATATTTTTAACGACCTGCTGAGTTTCATTGTAAACATTGGTAAAAGTGTTACCAATCAGTTCACCGCGCTGAAGAACCATCTGCCGTTCAACTTCACCTCCAGGATTAGTGGAGAGCTGTCTCCAGCTGTCAAAAAACTGATCAAATTCTTCGGACAGACTCCCATCTCCGATACCAACTACACGTTCCAGTTCTGCCAACGTGTTGACCATGCTGTTTTCCAGACCAGATTCTGCGGACTTATCCTTGATTTGACCATCGAGAAAAACATCATGTGAGCGGCCGACAGAACCAACAGTGACACCGGTTCCGAAAAAAAAGTCGCCGAAATTTAAAGCGGGGTAAGGATTAAGATTTGGAGTTTGCCGAGAATAACCATCGGTATTGACATTCGCAATATTGAGACCGGTAATCTCAATCGCTTTTTGATTGGTCTGCAAAGAGGTTCGCCCGGAATTAAGCGCTGCATTAAGTCCACCACCCATTGTTTACACCTTCCCTGACAATAGACGGCCACCCTGTGATAATGTCCGAGACTGACCAGTGTCACCATAAACTTGCGGCAAAGCCGCTTTGCCAAAAAAGCCCATTAAATCACGAACCCAGTTAAGGCCAGTCCAAAGGAGAAAGGCATTGCGACGGTTTTCTTGATCAATCTGCTTGAGCAGGTATTCCAAACCAACAATGTCTTCAGGTTGTGGCTGCAATTCAGATAGTAATTCTTCTTTAGCAACAACAATCTCCTGCAAACCCGACATATCAAGAACTTTGGCCATTTCCCGTTCCTGCTGCAACAGCTCAAGAAGGGTTTCAAGCTTAAGTTTAATCTCTGAATGAGCCATTTTAGCTCTCCTTCAGAATAAATGGCAGAAGGCTTGATGCGACTTTATCCAGATCCGGCTTGTAGGTACCATTTTCAATCTGGCCTTTAAGCGCCTGAATCTTTTCAGTGCGGCTCGTCTCCTGGGAAGTACTGGCAGCCTGAGTTTTACTGGCATTCTGCAGTGCACTGGAAAAATCAACCCGATCCGTCTTAGCGGTGTCAGAAGATTTTTTAGCGGCACTGGCATTACCGGTACGATTGATATTCCCGAGTGGACTAAATCCTTTACCACCAATAATTTTATCGACCATGATAGACTCCCTATTCCCTTGATTCTTCAAACTGACCAGCAAATGCGTCCAGCTTTTCCATGATAGCTTCGTAAGTTTGTTGTGATATTTCTGGCAGAGCATCACCAAAAGCCTGCTGTGCTTCCAGAAATCCTTGATCAATAGCATCTTTCATTTGCTGCAGTTTTGTCGGATCGTTACCAAAACCATTAATCGCAAAATCAACAATCCGTTGTGAGGTCTGATCAACACCAAAATAGCCATCCGCAGCAATGAGTGACTGAGCCTCTTCCTGAGTCATGGTATTAAAATTAACTTCGGTATCACCAGTGCTGAATTGCAGTTCAAGTCCCTGCTCTTGAAGAGTCTTTATGACAAGGTTGCGGAGTAGTTCATATGGTGAAGCAACTTTGAGTCCCGGCCCGTAGGTTTCACCAACTGTTTCCTGCTCACCGAGGGACACACGATCCTCCCCAGCAGACCTGCTTTTTTCACGCTGCTGGCGCTGAATCATTTCTTCCTGTTGTTGCCCTGTTATCGGTTTAGCACTATGGGTAGGATCAATCTGTCCAGTCATAAGTCTCCTCCTATGAGAACTCTTTGGAGACAGTATCGACAGGAAAGATGTTTTTCTTTAGAAATTATTTGAATAGATTTTACTAAATATTCTTCCTTGAAGTGAAAGTGGCCATTTGCTGGAGAGGGAGGAACTAAGATCAATTTTCAATTCTTACAATCTATGTGACGCGACCTCTTCACCCTGGTTCTTTGACACATGGAGAAAGAACCTATCGACACATAAAACCGATAATTTCTTCCATAAATTCATGACCATAGCGTTGTAACTTTGCCTGACCAACGCCATTGATTTGCAGAAATGTATCCTTGTCGGTTGGGAGTGTTGCCGCCATCTCTGCCAAACTAGCATCACCGAAAACGACATAAGGCGGCACTCCGTCACGATCAGCGATCTGTTTACGTAGAATCCGCAATTGATTAAACAATTCTTGATCATATTCGAGGCCAACAATCTTCCGTTCTTGACGTTTCTTACGACCTGGCTTAACCCTTGGCTTGGTGATGGTCAATTCACTCTCACTACGTAGCAATGGCCTGGCTGCTTCAGTTAGTTTCAGTACCGAATAATTACCGATATCCTGCTCCAAATAGCCATAATGGATCAACTGCCGCAGCAAGTGACTCCAATGATCCTGATTCTGTTCGCGACCAATCCCGTAAGTTGAAAGTTTATCGTGGCGTAAATCAAAAATTCGCTGGGTTTTGGCGCCACGCAACACCTCAATGACATGTCCAATACCAAAACGTTGTCCGACCCGATAGACGCAAGAAAGTGCTTTTCGGGCATCTTCACTGGCATCGTAGCGCTGCGGTGGGTTGAGACAAATATCACAGTTCCCACAATCATCTTCGAGTGTCTCGCCAAAATAACCCAATAGCGCCCGACGGCGACAGGTTCCCGATTCAGCAAATGCAACCATCGCATTTAACTTGTGGATTTCGATCCGTTTCTGCTCGGAATTTCCCCCCTTTTCGATTAAACCACGACCAATAGCAATGTCCCCGTAGCCAAACAACAACAGAGCTTCCGCCGGCAAACCATCTCGCCCTGCGCGACCAGTCTCCTGATAATAACTTTCCAGATTTTTCGGCAAATCGTAATGGACGACAAAGCGAACATTTGGCTTATCAATCCCCATCCCAAAAGCAACCGTCGCGACGACAATCTGTAAATCATCACGAATGAAATCCTCCTGAACCTGCTTCCTTTCAGCAATCGGCAATCCAGCGTGATAGGCGGTCGCACTAAAACCATCCAATTTTAACTTCCCAGCAACCTCATCAACCCGTTTACGACTTAGGCAATAGACAATTCCTGATTCATTCTGCCGATGATCAAGAAATGCATTCAGCTGCAGGTATGGTTTAGCCTTATCAATCACTGTATAACGAATGTTCGGACGATCAAAACTGGCGATAACTTGATGAGCATTTTGTAAATTAAGATGACAAAGGATATCGAGGCGTGTCTGCTTTTCTGCGGTTGCTGTCAGGGCAACCATCGGTACTGCAGGGAAGAGGTTTCGTAACCTCCCGAGACCGGCATATTCAGGTCGAAAATCGTGCCCCCACTGAGAAACACAATGCGCCTCATCTATTGCAAAGAGGGCAATTTCAAACGAGCGCAAGCGCTTGATAAAATCTGAACTTAACAAGCGTTCTGGAGCAACATAGATCAAATCAAGTTGATTCGCATGTAATTGTACCAAAACCTGACGCGCTTCGACGGCTCCAAGTGATGAGTTGTAACATGCTGCACGTACCCCATTGGCATGCAGCGCATCGACCTGATCTTTCATCAGGGAAATTAATGGAGATACAACAATTGTAATCCCATTACGATGCAGAGCTGGAATCTGATAGCAGAGTGATTTTCCACCACCAGTTGGCATCAAAACAAATGCATCTTGCCCTTGAATTAAACCATTAATAATATCTTCCTGATAAGGGCGAAAAGACTGATAGCCAAAAACATCATTCAGAGTTTGCCGAATCGATAGAGTTTCACTACCTAGCATAATTAATATTCATCCCTACGGCGCTTAATGAGTTCGCTCGTTTGCCGATCTTCTACCACCAGTGATGCAGGATTAATCCCGGTTGCATCAACCGCTATCCGGCCATTATCCTGATAGATTCGTTGATTTTTCAAGCAATTGACCGTACGCCACCAACTTTTCGATGCCGATTTTAAATCGATATCCTCATCGAGCAGTACCAGCAAACAGGAATTACTCAGGGGACTCTTATTCCAGAGGGAATAGAGTAACTCTTTATTATCGGACTCAGTCTGCGGCTTGACCGCCAGTAACGCTACTCCATGGAAAATTGTTTCTAGTGGCATTTGCAGATCACAAATCTGCGGATATTCAATTTTCAACATTTCCCGCAGCAAAATCTCATTTGCTTTGGCAAGGTAGATATTTTCACTCGGTGGTGGCCCAACTACAGTGGTGGGATAGATCGGTCGTGGTTGATGACGGATTGCCGTAACCTGCATCACTGGGCAATCAACCCTTGAAACATATTGGCCGGTATGGTTACCAAATGGACCCTCCGTTACGCAATCTCCGGGTGAAATCTGTCCCTCTATAACAATCTCAGCATCTGAAGGAACTTCCAACGCTTGACTGAGACCAGCAGTAAGCTTTATGTCAGGTGTAAACAAGGATCGACTGAAAATAAATTCATCACAATCAGGAGGTAAAGGTGCAGCGGCAACCCAGAGCAATGCTGGGTCAGACCCAAGAATCAAACTTATTGGTAGAGGTTTATTGGCTTTTCCCGCAATTTTCAGGTGTTCTGCAGCACCAGAACGGGGCGAAAAATTAACTGCCAACCGGTCTGAATCAATTATCTGCGCACGATATAGACCCAGGTTTCTAAGGCCATTCTGCGGATGTTGTGTCAACGCCATTGCTAGATTGAGGTAACGTCCCCTTTCAGCTGGCCAACTCTGAATTGCTGGTAAGCTGGTTAATTTCAAGTCGGGAATATACTGCAGTTGTGTTGTCCCTATATGAAATGACCCTTTATTGCTTTCCGTAAAGTGAAATTTTTCTTTAACTGTTCCAGCTTTCTGTTCTAGTAGTTTTTTTAATTTAGCAGAAAAATGGAGAAGTGAATCAGAATGGAGCAACCGACTGACTCTTTGTTCAGAGCCAAACAAATTTGCAGCTACCGGAAAAGGTGAATCAATGACAGTTTCAAATAGTAGAGCATTACCACCTTTATCTTTATTAAATTCCCGACGACACAGAGCAGCTAATTCCAGTCTGGTATCTACACCAGCCTTAATAACTCTGAGTTCACCTGAATCATCTATCTGTTGTAGATATTTCCTTAAATCCATTTCAAGATTGTAACCGATTCGATTTTCAAAAAGGCAAAAAAAAGCCCTCCAGCAAGCTGAAGGGCTTTTTAAGGATAAGTCATAATAACCTTAGAATCCAGCTAACTTTGCCAAGTTCATAAGTGAATTTGGAAATATCCCTAGATAAAGGACACCAACAACGGAAATAACAATAGAAATTGTGACCGGCGTATTAATAGAAACCCAAGAAAAATCTTCTTCAGGATCTTTAAAGTACATTTGCACCATAATCCGCAAGTAGTAGTAAAGAGACACCGCAGAGTTCAAAACTCCCAAAACGGCCAACCAAATATACCCCGCCTCAATAGCACCAGCAAAGATATAAAATTTGGCAGTAAACCCTGCTGTTGGTGGAAGTCCCATTAAAGAGAATAGAAAAATGGCCAAGACAATACCCAGAACCGGCTTTTTGTAACCAAGGCCAGAAATACCATCAAGGGTCAAATTATCTTCACCTTTTTTACCGATCAAAATCAATACAGCGAAAGCACCCATATTCATGAATGTGTACACAAGCATGTAGAAAAGGATTGCTGACAGTCCAATTTGGTTCCATGCAACCAGACCAACCAAGGCATACCCTGCATGAGAAATTGAAGAATACGCCAGCATTCGCTTGAGATCTTTTTGAGTCAATGCAATGAAGTTACCAATAGTCATTGTCAGAACTGCCAGAATCCAGAACATAGAAGTAAGTTCAGACTGGAGACCGTCGAGACCAATAATAGTAACTCGCATCAAAGCAGCAAAAGCTGCAGCCTTAGGTCCGGCACTCATGAATGCCGTAATCGGAGTCGGTGCTCCCTGATAGACATCAGGAGTCCACATATGGAATGGTGCAGCTGCGACCTTAAACAAGAAACCAACCAGCAGTAATACACCGCCAGCAATAAACATTGTATTCATTGCTGAATCAGGGTTAGCACTTATATAGGCAGCAATTCCTTGAACTTTCGTTGTTCCTGTGACGCCGTAAAGCAATGCAACACCGTAAAGAAGAAAGCCAGTAGAAAAAGCTCCAAGAAAGAAGTATTTCAAGCCTGCTTCGTTGGATCGAGTTTGATTACGGAAAAAGCCAGCCAAGACATAAAGAGACACTGATAATACTTCCAAACCAAGGAAGATCGTCATCAGATCAGTTCCTGATGCCATCCACATAGCCCCTGCGGTCGTAAACAGGATCAGCGGATAGTATTCACTAACCGGGTAACCTTCACGCTTCAGATAGTCATCTGACATAAGAATTGTCAGACCTGCAGCAATAATACAGATCATACTGAAGAAGGTCGCAAAATTATCGAACAGGACACTTCCAGCAAATCCGGCCTGCGGGTTATTCCAGCCAGTCAGGGTAATAAAGCCCGTAACAACCAGAGCAGCAATGCTTAACCAGGCAACGTGTGTTGTGCTTCCACGTTTGGAAAAAACTGAAACCATCAGTATGGCCATGCCAAAAGCACAGAGTACTAGTGATGGCATAATTGCCTGCAAGTTTACGTTCTGGATGGCTTCTTGAACCAGATTTTCCATCTAACAGCTCCTCGGAACCAGTGTTATTTCAACTTTAAATACAGTTATTATTTATGATCTGCGTTTGTATCAGTGTGACCAGTATGGCCGGTATCTACAGGTTGATGCATTTCGACAACGGCAACCTTATCTGCACCCATCTGCTCAAGCATTAATTCCATAGCAGGGTTCATTTTTGAGAAGAATGTATTGGGGGCAATACCAATCCAGAAGATGAATAATAGTAGTGGCAACATAATGACAATTTCTCGGACAGAGAGATCCTTGAGATTTTCATTTTTAGGATTAGTCACCTTACCAAACATAACCCGTTGATAAACCCAGAGCATGTAAACTGCCGCAAGGATAACACCTGTCGTTGCAAAGACCGCATACCAGCGTAAGCCACTCTGAAACGCACCCATCAGCGCAAGAAATTCACCAACAAAACCATTAGTTCCAGGGAGGCCAATAGAGGAAAAGGTGACGATCATGAAAATGGTTGCAAAAATTGGCATCTTGGTCGCAACTCCACCGAACTCACTAATTAGCCGCGTATGACGACGCTCATAGAGGAACCCGACGATAAGGAAGAGTGCGCCCGTTGAGATACCATGGTTGATCATCTGAATCATGCCACCTGCCAGACCTTGTAGGTTCAGCGCAAAGACACCAAGCATAACAAAACCAAGGTGAGCAACTGATGAGTAGGCAACCAGCTTTTTGATATCGTCCTGCATCATCGCAACTAACGAACCATAAATTATCCCGACAACACTCAGGAATGCCAAAAATGGGATGAAAGTCGGTAACGCATCAGGAAACATCGGCATGGCAAAACGGACATAGCCATAGGTACCCATTTTCAACAGAACCGCAGCCAAGATAACCGAGCCTGCTGTCGGTGCTTCGGTGTGTGCATCAGGTAACCAGGTGTGAAGTGGGAACATTGGTACCTTGATCGCAAAACTAAACCCAAAAGCGAGGAACAACCAGAACTGTGCGTTATAGGGAAGATCTAGTTTATAGAGTTCCTGAATACCAAAACCATTCGTCAGGGAGCCACTTTGTTGTGCAAAGTAGTAGACAAAAATAATTGCTACCAACATCAACAAAGAACCAACTGCCGTGTAAATGAAGAATTTGACAGCCGCATAAATCCGGTTTTTACCACCCCAGATACCGATCAGAAAGTACATCGGGATCAGCATCAATTCCCAAAATATATAGAACAGGAACAAATCGAGGGAGATAAAGGCGCCAAGCATGCCGGTTTCAAGAAGTAGCAACATTGCCATGAAACCTTTGACATTCTTTTCTACGGCATTCCAGGTAGAGAGAATGGCAATCGGCGTAATAAAGGTCGTCAACATCACCAGCCAGAGGCTGATTCCATCAACACCAATATTGTAATTCATCTGGAAGAAATCGCCGATGTTGATCCATTGGTAGAATTCTCGATAGTGCATTCCACCTGATGTAGTGAAAATGTTATCCAACGCCAGAGGCATGCTGATTACAAAAGTAATCAGTGAAACCGCCAGGGTAACCCCTTTAAGCAGCCCACCATTATCCCGTGGAAGGAAGAGAAGAATCAGTATTCCCAACAATGGGAAAAAAGTCATCACACTGAGAAGGTAATCAGCCATGTGGAATCGCTCCTTGTAGCTTTATCGTAATTCGCTGGCGAACTAAATTTTCTAAAATCTAAAAGACAAAAAAACCGACGATCACGACTACACCGACCACCATGACCATGGCGTAGTTATAAAGATAACCGGACTGAGTGTAACGGAGACCAGAACCAATCCCCTTGACCACCCATGCACAACCATTAACAACACCATCGACTACCTTCACATCAAACCCTCGCCACAGGAAAGTGCCGATTTTTTTACACGGATTGACGAAGACGAAATCGTACAATTCATCGATGTACCATTTATTGAAGATGACCCTGTGAGCCCCTTCAAATTTTGCAACAAATTTACCAGGCAATTCTGGGTTTCTGATGTACATCACCCATGCGGTAAAAATACCGACAATAGCAATTGCAACAGAAACTGCCATCAGTGTGTATTCGGTCGCATGAGAACCATGTGCATGTATTTCATTGGCATGTTGGGCATGTTCAAAGACTGGCGCCAGAAAAGCATCAAAGCGATTGGCACCACCCAGAATTTTCGGGACACCAATATAACCACCGATGAGAGCAAGGAAACCAAGCACCATCAATGGGATAGTAATCGTAAATGGTGACTCAGGAATATGGTCTTTAGCTCTAGCATCGGTCTTCTGCTCACCAAAGAAGGTCATGAATACCAGACGGAACATATAGAATGCAGTCATCCCGGCGGCGGCGGCACCAAGAACCCAAAGCATCCAATGACCACGAGTTGACCCGAATGACCACCAGAGAATTTCGTCTTTAGAGAAGAATCCGGAGAAAAACGGAATTCCAGAGATAGCAATGGTTGAAACCAAGAATGTAATAAAGGTGATCGGCATTTTCTTCCGCAAGCCACCCATGTTACGCATATCCTGAGGATCATCGTGCAGATGAGCATGATGGTAAGCGTGATGCAAACCATGAATAACCGAACCTGAACCTAGGAACAGACAGGCTTTGAAGAACGCATGGGTCATCAAGTGGAAGATACCAGCGGAAAACGCACCGACACCCATTGCAAGGAACATATAACCAAGCTGTGAGACTGTCGAATAAGCAAGCACTCGTTTGATATCATTTTGTGCCAAGCCAATAGTTGCAGCAAAAAACGCTGTCAATCCACCAACGATAGCAATCGTCATCATCGTTGCCGGAGCCATGGCAAATAGACCATTCATCCGGCCAATCATATACACACCAGCTGTAACCATGGTCGCTGCATGGATCAATGCTGAAACAGGGGTGGGACCTTCCATTGCATCAGGAAGCCAGGTAAACAAAGGGATCTGTGCCGATTTACCCGTTGCACCAAGAAAAAAACAGAGAGTGACAACGGTAATCAACAACCCGCCAGACTCAAGTAAATGCCCGCTTTCAGCAATTTTTACAAAATTGAGCGTCCATACCCCTTTTTCTGCCAAAGCCCAAAAGAGTGTAAGCAGGCCACAGAGAAAACCAAAATCACCAACCCGGTTGACGATAAAAGCTTTATTTGCAGCGGTACTCGCACTTTTCTTTTCGTAGTAGTAGCCTATCAGCAGATAGGAACAGAGACCAACGCCTTCCCAACCGATGAACATAACCAGGGCATTACCACCAAGAACCAGCATCAGCATAGCGAAAGCAAACAAGTTCAAATAGCTGAAGAAACGGTAGTAACCTTCTTCACCGTGCATGTAGCCGATTGAGTACAGATGAATCAAAGTACCAACACCGGTAACCACCATGATCATAACTGCAGATAATGGATCTAACAGTAACTCCCAATTGAGCTGAAAGTTGCCAACCGTCATCCAGGACGCAATGACAAGCTCATGAACTTTTTCTGTATCACCTAACAGCTTGAAAAAGTTTTGAGCGGCAACCAAAAATGAAATAAACATAAGACCGGTAGCAATACCACCAATCACCGCTTCATTTTTGATCTTCTTACCGAACAAGCCGTTAATAATCGACCCGATCAGTGGGAAGAATGGGATGAGCCACAGATTACTGTACATCAAACTCTCCTATTAGCTGAAACACCCGTAAAAGTGGACATATCTACCACTTGAGCATATTGAAATCGTCTGTATCAATCGATTCTTTATTGCGAAAGAATGCAATCATCAGCGCTAAGCCTACAGCTGCTTCAGCAGCAGCAACCGTCATGACAAAGAATACAAAAATCTGACCATCCATATTGCCAACATGCCGTGACAAAGCGATAAAGGTCAGGTTCACCGAATTGAGCATCACCTCAATGCACATGAAAATAACAATGGCATTCTTCCGAGTGAGCACACCAAATGTTCCGATGGCAAACAGAATAGCGCTCAACAACAAGTAGTGATTTACGGTAATCATGGATTATCTCCCGAGTCGAACTCGATTAAACTTCACGTTTTGAGAGAACTACGGCACCGACAATTGCTACCAACAACAGGATCGAAGCAATCTCAAAAGGGAGCAAAAAGTCAACAAACATAGCTCTACCAATCAATTCTGTATGGCCATAACTTGATATCATTTCACTGGTCACACTACCGCCCGTTCCCGTTGCTTCACCAGCTCGGATAAAGTAATTGGCGACAAAAAGAACTAGTGCTGAAAGAACACCAGCAGCTGCGATTCCATGCGTGTACCGTTCTTTCACTGCCAAACCAAGATTCAGTAGCATGATAACAAAGACAATCAACACCATGATCGCCCCGGCATAAACCATAATTTGAATAGCAGCCATAAATGGTGATTCCAACATGACATAAAACACTGCCAGACAAAGAAAAGTAGTAATCAGATTCAATGCACTATTGACCGGGTTCCGACATTGCGTAACAAAAAAAGCCGAAAGGATTGCAACTGACGCAGTGAGATAAAAAAGAATGGCTTCCATGATAACTTGAGCTCCTTCTTACGACTTGAGAAGACGTTCTTTACCAAAGTCAAAATCTTCGCGGGTAAAGTTTGCCAGTTCGTAAGCATCTGTCATTTCAATTGCTTCCATCGGACACGCCTCAACACAGTAGCCACAAAAAATACAGCGCAGCATGTCGATTTCAAAAACTTTCGGGTATTTATCACCCGATTCGTTTTCATCTGCTACAACCGTAATGCATTTAGCTGGACAAACTGTCGGGCAGAGATAGCAAGCAACACATTTCTCGCGATCCTGAGCTGGTATTAATCGGTGCAACCCACGAAAACGGGGTGCCATTTCCATTTTTTGCTTCGGATATTGTACGGTTGTGCAATTTCCCGGCAAAAGGTGCTTCAGCGTAATACTCAAGCCTTTGGCGAACTCTTTAAACATATCTATCCTCTACGCAACGTATGGTTATTACCAGAGAAGAATGGCAATGCCCGTGATCACAATATTTACAAGCGCCAACGGGAGCATAATTTTCCAACCAAGAAACATCAACTGGTCGTAACGAAGACGCGGAAAAGTAGCCCGAATCCAAATGAAGAAGAACATGAATGCGAAAACTTTAATCAGAAAGTTTATCCAACCGAAAAACGGCCCACCCCATCCACCAAGAAACAGTGTTGTTGCAATCGCGGACACGGTAATCATGTTTGCATATTCGGCCATGAAGAACAGTGCATATTTCATTGCTGAATATTCAGTACAGAACCCCGAAACCAACTCAGTTTCAGCTTCGGGTAAATCAAATGGAGTCCGGTTGATTTCAGCCATGGAGCCAACAACAAACAGCCCAAAGGCCAGAGGCTGACAAAAAATGTACCAATTCGGAATGAAACTGACAGAATCAAGACCCCACAAAGGTAACTGCTGTGCCGCGACAATCCCACGTAAGCTGAGGGTTTCCGAAAGCATGAAAATAACAACAATGGAGAGGCCAACAGCAAGCTCATAAGAAACCATCTGTGCTGTTGAGCGAATACCTCCTAACAAAGCATACTTACTATTTGATGCTAATCCTGCCAGTACGATTCCATAAACGCCAAGCCCAGCCATTGCCACAATGAACAACACACCAATATTCAAATCTGTTATCTGCATCGGGACAGCGTAAAGAATGCCATCGTAGGTAAACTGAAGGTCTCCACCGAATGGGATAACCGAAATCGAGATAAAGGCAGGAGCCAGAATCATCATTGGAGCAAGAATAAAAGCAAACCAATGAGACTGTGATGGGATGATATCCTCCTTGAAAAAGAGTTTCAAACCATCTGCAATTGGCTGCAACAGACCTTTGGGTCCGGTCATATTTGGCCCCATACGGGTCTGCATTCGACCAATTATTTTACGCTCTGCGTAGGTCGCATAGGCAACGATCAGCAACGTGGCCACAAAAGCCACTACAATCTTTACCAACATGACCCCTGTAAATAACCAAGGTGTTTCCGAGAGTGTCAGAACTTCTGGCGTCATGACCATCCTCTTCCTTCATCAGTCTATGGCATCTCTGCCGTTTGCAGTCGGCAATATCTACCGACAATCCAATTTATTGCATGTACCGCATGCTGGGTCAGCTGGGCTTAGCCGCCCAATGAATTGATTATCGGTCAATTTCACCAAGAACAATATCAAGCGTACCAATAACGGCAATAACATCTGCCAGCAATTTACCTTCAACCATCTGTGGCAACCCTTGCAGATTGACAAAAGATGGTGGACGTATCTTCATTCTGAAAGGATATGCTGATCCATCGGCGACAAGATAAAAACCAAGTTCACCTTTGGGAGCTTCAATACCCTGATAAATTTCACCCGGTTCTGTCTTGAACCCTTCTGTCACAATCTTGAAATGGTGGATCAAGCTCTCAATATTACTAACAACTTCTTGCTTGGGCGGCAGTACAATCTTAGGGCAATCGGCCAAAGTTGGGCCTGGCTTCAACTTGTCTAACGCCTGCAGGATAATGCGAGCAGACTGGCGCATTTCATCGAGACGAACCTTATAACGATCAAAAGTGTCACAGCCTTCTCTGACAGGAACTTCAAAATCGTAATCTTCATAGCCACTATAGGGGTTGTCGCGACGCAGATCCCAATCCACTCCAGAAGCCCGCAATGCTGGACCCGTGATTCCAATATCAATAGCTGCCTCGGCACTGATTTCACCAACACCAATTGTCCGTTTCTGCCAAATTTTGTTACCTGTCAGCAGTCCCTCATACTCTTCAACATGCTCAGGGATAGATTCAGCAAAAGCTCGGATGTCGCCCTCAAGCCCATTGGGAAGGTCATCAGCAAGACCACCAACACGGAAATAATTGGAGGTCATTCGTGCGCCGGAAACTTTTTCATAAATATCGGTAACACACTCACGTTCGCGGAAACAGTAGAGAAAAACTGTCATTGCTCCAATATCGAGGGCATGACAGGCCAACCATACCAAGTGACTCTTAAGGCGAGTCAACTCAGCCATAATGACCCGGATTCGCTGAACTCGCTCCGGAATTTCATCTGTAATTCCAAGTAACTTTTCAACCGCCAACACATAGCCAAGATTGTTGCTCATCGGCGCAAGATAATCGAGCCGGTCGGTTAGTGGAATCGTCTGATGGTAGGTGCGATGCTCAGAAAGTTTCTCAATCCCTCGATGAAGAAAACCTATGTGCGGGGTTGCCTTCACCACAATTTCGCCATCGAGCTCAAGGATCAGCTGCAACACACCGTGCGTTGACGGGTGTTGAGGTCCCATGTTGATGGTCATTGTTTCGGTATTAGCTGCCATTATATGCCTCGTCCGATTAAGGAGTGTCTAAAGCGTTTTAATTAGGAAAGTCGACCTTGATATGGCTCGCGATCCGGCCCCTGCACAGGGTAGTCCTTGCGCAATGGGTGCCCTTCCCAGTCAGCAGGCATTAGAATGCGTCGCAGATCGGGATGGTTATTAAATTTAATTCCCATTAGATCCCAACACTCACGCTCATGCCAGTTGGCCGTTCCCCAAACAGTGCTAACAGTATCAATACTGGCATTCTTCTCTTCGACTGGTGCCTTGATCCGAATGCGTTTCTTTGTCGTGATATTATAGAGGTTATACACCACCATGAAGCGTGGAGATCTCCCCATATAATCAACCCCACAAAGATCACAAAGCAGGTTGAAACCTAGATCATCACGCATCAAAGTACAGATATCGACAATCTGCTCCTTTTTAACAGTGACAGTTGTCTCTCCACGAAATTCAACAACATCCAGAATTTCAGAGGAGAACTTTGCCTTCAACTTTTTAACAATTGCTTGATCGCTCATTGATTTTCCCTGTTATCAACTGACGGCCATCAGGCCTTGTTCTGTATTACGTCACCAACACCAATTGCTGCACCAAAGGTGTTACGCTCAGCCCGGATTTTATCCTGAAGCTTCATCAAACCATAAAGTAAGCCTTCTGGGCGCGGTGGACAGCCGGGGATATAAACATCTACTGGCAAGAATTCATCAACCCCCTGAACGGTGCTATAAGTATCGAAGATACCACCCGAAGAAGCACAAGCACCCATGGCAATAACGTATTTTGGCTCTGGCATCTGCTCGTATACAGTTTTAATAACTGGCACCATTTTTTTCGTAACCGTACCAGCAATGATTATAACGTCTGCCTGACGTGGAGAGGCGCGAAACAGTATCCCCATCCGGTCTAGGTCAAATCGTGCAGCACCTGTTGCCATCATCTCAATGGCACAACATGCCAAACCAAAAGTCAGCGGCCACATAGAACTAGCTCGCGACCAGTTAACCAATTTATCCAGACTCGTCGTAACAAAACCACTACCGAGTGTCTTAGCTTCCACTGGTTGCCCTACTCCCATTCCAAAGCTCCTTTTTTCCATACATAGATAAAGCCAACGAGAAGAATGACAATAAACACTCCCATCTCAATAAAACCGAAAACCCCAAGACGCTTGAACATGACCGCCCAAGGATAGAGAAAAACGGCTTCAATATCGAAAAGAATAAAAAGCATCGCAACAATATAAAATTTGATGGAAAAGCGCTCTTGAGCCGAACCAAGCAGGGGCATACCACATTCATATGGTGCCAACTTAACCGCACTCGGCTTCTTCACACCAATAAGTCGGGATAAAACAACCGACCCAATAGCAAAAGCGAAAGCGATTGCCATAACAACGAGAATCGGCAAATAAACATCCAACATAAAAACCGCTCCTTCCATAGAAGAGATTGAACCGTTCAGCTGTACCTGCATGCCGGCAGGATACTCCACAGCGTGTGAAAACTAGGATAATTCACTCAATATGTCAAGAGAAATACCGTATACTGTATGCAATTAAGACAACTAAAACAATCTACTTTTGGTTTGATATTACAGAGGTTTTCCGTTAATTACTATTTTTCCAAACTAAGAATTTTTATCACCTGTCCGGGTGAGGTGCGGAATTCACATGCAAAACCAACGGGAAGACCTGCCTCTCTTATTTTGCTATTTTTATTAACCTACCCATCTGTTCACGGTTAAAAACATAGCAGTTACGGCAATATTCACACGTCACCTCAACCGACTCCCGTTCCTCGACAAGAGAAGTAAGTTCCTGACTGCCAAGACTAGTTAACATCTGTTCTATCTGTTGTTGACTGCATGGACAAGAGAAGCGTAGGGGAATCTCTTTCTGCACACGAAATCCATCCGAGCCAAATATTCGAGCAAGTATCTCAGCTGGTGCCAAACCTTGTCGCAACATGCTAGTGGTTGGTGGCAGATTTTTTATGTGCTCACTCAGAATCTCAATTTTCTCTGGATCTCCGGGAGGCAAGGATTGGACTAAAAAGCCCCCAGCAACCGAAACCTGACCCTCCGAATCAAGTTCAACCCCCAGCCCAACACTCGATGGTACCTGTTCTGAGCTAGTCAAATACCAAGCCAGGTCTTCAGCAACTTCACTACTCTGCAATTGCACCATGCTTTGATAAGGATTCTTCAGGCCAAGGTCTTTCCAAACATGGAGAAAACCAGCCTTGCCGATTGCACCAGCGACATCAAAGCGCCCCTCTGCTGGAGGAAGGTTAACAATCGGATTACGAATAGTGCCACGGATTCTCCCATCAGCATCAGCCTCAACACTCATTTTACCCAACGGGCCATTTCCCTCAACCGACAGAGCAACGCGTTGTCGCCCTTTTAGCAAGCAACCCAAAAGAGCTCCGCCGGTCAACAATCGACCCAATGCAACCGTTGCAGTAAAGTCGGTCTGCTGTTTTTCACAGATCATGCCCACCAATCCAGTTGTTACCGCTGCTGTAGCGCGAAATAAGCCATCTGGACTGACAACCCGAATTAAATAATCTTGCATCTATATCTGCTCCAAGCTAACAAATCAGCTGCCTCTTTCCTTAAACTGATTCTCAATCTCTCTAAATTGTGCGTTGACCCTTCCAGCCGAAACTGCCATACAAATCCCCTGCACGGCACCAATTTCACCTCCAGAGATCCCCTGTTCCTCGGCCACGCCAAGGTAGTGTTCCATTCAGGGAGCACACCCGCTCGTCATTGCAGCAGCAAGGCCGATCAGGATCGTGGTTTTATTGTCAAGCAATGATTCATCCCTGACAGCATCATAAAATACATTAAATGAAGTACGGTTTTTTCCTGACAACATATCTCCTCCTTTTCAGGCTCGCAATCGATACCCCTTCCCGATCAACCATGCAGCCCAGACAAATAAGGTTGCCGCAATTCCTGAACTGACCCCGAAAGCAAGCAGGTAACTGGTATCCCCAACACCGATAATCGCGTGCCGGAAACCGTCTATCAGGTAGAACAATGGGTTCAGATAAGAAAACGTTCCCCAAGGGTCGGGAAGGATGGAGATTGGATAAAAAACCCCTCCAAGATAAACCAACGGTAGAATTAAAAAGTTACTGTACATAGAAAGGGTATCAAAATTGTGAGCATAAATTGCAGCGATAAGACCAAATTGTGCAAATAAAAAGCTAGCCAGAATCGCCATCAGAATCGCCAACAAAGGAGACTCCCAAGGCAACACTGCAAACAACGTTGAAATCAACCAAACAACTGTCCCCACGAGCAATCCACGCAGCATCGCTGCCAGAGTATATGCCATAATGAACTGTGGCGGACTAACCGGAGTCACTAGCAGATCGACGATCCCCCCAAGATAACGTGACATAAATAAAGACGAGGAGGTGTTAGCAAAAGTATTATTGATGACCCCCATAATAATTAAGCCAGGAATAACAAACTGGGCATAACTGAACCCTTCAAGAACATTAAGACGCTCTCCCAAAGTTGCCCCAAAAATAAAGAGGTATAACGATGCCGTTACAATTGGGGTTAACAGCGTTTGCGTTGAGACCCTCCAGAAACGTAGAATTTCTTTACGCAACAGCGTGACAAAGGGGAGCCAGGGATAATATTTATTGTCTTGACTGATTGCCACCATCGCCCCCCTTCATGCCAGTCAGGTGGATAAAAACTTCTTCCAAACCACTCTGATCGGTTTCGACATCTCGAACCCTCAGTCCCGATTCTGCAAGTAGAGTTAATATTTTCCCTGCACCTTCACCTGCTGGTAAATTGAGAAGAAGAACATTTCCATCCTCTTTCAATTGAGGCAAGTATTGCTCCAAAATTGCAGGAACTTCCTGTAGAGGCTGCTCAAGCCAAACGCGCAACTGACGACGAGACAAGCGCCGAATCAACTTTTGTGTCTCTTCCAGTGCAATCAACTCACCATGATTCATGATCGCAATGCGATCACACATCACTTCGGCCTCTTCCAGATAGTGCGTTGTCAACAATATTGTGGTTCCCTGTTGGTTGATTTCTCTGACAAACTCCCACAACCCATGCCGCAATTCGACGTCAACTCCAGCAGTTGGTTCGTCCAGAAGCAATAATTGTGGCCTGTGAATAAGCGCCTTAGCAATCATGAAACGTCGCTTCAAACCACCGGACAATTTTAACATCACTTTATTCAGATGAGGCTTCAGTCCCAGCCGTTCAATCAACAACTGACGCCAGGCGGGATCATCCTTAACTCCGTAGTAACCGGCATGAAGCTGAAGAGCCTGGTCAACAGTGAAAAAGTTATCAATAACAACTTCCTGATGCACGACTCCCAACATTCTTCGAGTGTGCCGATAATCACGTTGGTTATCGTAGCCAAAGGCGGTGATACTCCCTGTTCCCAGCCGAACAACCCCCGCAATCATATTAATAGTGGTGCTTTTCCCAGCGCCATTTGGACCCAGCAAACCAAAGATTTCACCTTTTTTAATGGCAAAGCTGACCCCTTTTACCGCTGCAACCCCATCAAAAGACTTATGTAAGTTTTCTATATCCAATGCATTCATGGCGCTGAATATACAACTGCTACATCAACCTGACAAGGTGGTTAACAACAAATTTGATTATACTTAACTCGTAAAATTACAACCATCTTTTATAAGAGTTTACCGGCTACAATAAGCATAACCATTATGGTAACATATGTGTCAGGTTCGTTTTCATGAGTCTATTTGCGAACAAGAGAAGAGACGGTATCCAAAACAATGCCACTTAAAAAAATACGTTCCTATTTGATTGCAAAAAGTTATGACTATGCCATGCGCAGTACCGAAAAAAAATGCTTGCATGGATGGCGCAAAGATCTACTATCTCAGGCCAGTGGAGACCTGCTCGAAATTGGAGCGGGCACAGGAGTCAACCTTCCTCTCTATCCTGATGCTGTCACACAGATTGTTCTCAGCGAACCAGACGCACAGATGCGCAAGAATTTAGTACGCAAATCAGAAGACTTACAAAAAGACAGACTCAATATTACCCATTGGGAGGCAGAATCAATAGAGATGCCTGATGCCTCTTTTGACACGATTGTTTCCACTTTGGTTCTCTGCTCTGTTCCCAATCTTGAGGCCAGCCTCAACGAGATATATCGTTTATTACGCCCCAACGGCCTGTTTCTTTTCCTTGAGCATATTATTTCTAACCACCCTCCAACTTTAACCTGGCAACGCCGTATCGAACCTTTTTGGAGTTTTTGTGCCGGAAATTGCCGTTTAACCCGCGATACAGCAGCAGCGATTCAAGCAACTGGCCTCCATTTTGAACTATTGACTGAAGCTCCAATGGCTGGAGCTCCGGTTTTCGTCAATAGAACCATCCGTGGTTCGGCAAGAAAATAAATATTTTGAGAAATGGCTGAACCTTTGTCTCTCTTTAGGGCAATACTGCGAAAACTTTTTTCATCCATGAGGGACTCTCCCCAGCAGTTAACTACCAATGATTCCATTCTTGACGAAAATTTTGATGTTGATACTATCCCTGCTTGCCCAGCCTGCGCATCTGATAATGTTGCATTCTTTGCATACGGGAAACCATGCCTTAGTAAGAAATATATTGATGGTCTTGAAACAGGAAAAATCATTCCCGGCAGTTGCATGATCAGCAAAACTAATCCAAAATGGCATTGTCACAATTGCAATAAGGATTTTGGCTGGCTGCTGTGACCAGCCTCCAATCAGTTCAACCTGAAGCACGGCATTCAGGTCAATAAAACCTCAAGGAGAAGAACAACTATGGCAAAAGCAAGTGCGCGTCACATTCTGGTTCCAAGTGAAGACAACTGCAACAATCTGAAGGTCGAAATTGAGGCTGGTGCAGATTTTGCGGAGGTCGCAAAAAAACACTCACAATGTCCATCCGGCAAGCAAGGAGGGGCTCTTGGTGAGTTTTCTCCTGGACAGATGGTAAAAGAATTTGATGAAGTGGTTTTCAGTGGCGCTATCGGAAAAGTTTTAGGTCCAGTAAAAACCCAATTCGGTTATCACCTGATTGAGGTCACCAACAGAACCGAATAATAAATCACAATTAAAAACCCGCCCTTTTAGGGGCGGGTTTTTAAACAATACAGATCTCAGGAAAATCCATTAAAAGATCAATCCAGGAGCTTATCCAACTCCTGTAAAATTTCAGTCTGCTCCTGAATCTTTTCATGATAATAGTTCCAGACATGATAACTTTGCAGCCCTAAAATCGTTAATCCAACCACAAAAATTGCCCAGAAATTTTCGCTTAGCCCTTCTGAAAAATGATAAAAAAGATAGAAGGCTCCAAGATAACCAAAGTGAGCTAAAGCACCGCGCGGTTTATTATCACTGGCCATCTGGGTCAAAATCAAAATAATTGCTGAAAACCCGTAAACAACTAGAGCCCAATTGATATATTTGACCGGAGGACCTGCACCTAATGCAGCTCGAATGCCTTCACTTAGAGGGGGAAGGAAATCAAAATTACGAAAAGCACCCATACTAAGGGCAGTAAACAGAGCAAGAATCCAAAGACCAGTACTAGAATGCAACTCTAGTTTTTTAATCTTCGCCTTAACTTGCTTTCGTAGTGGATTAATATCCGGTAGAGGAATTTCCGTTTCTTGAGTCATCGAGAGCCATCGTCTACATTTCTATCCGGGGTTCTCAAAGCCTCTATATCCCGCAAGGCTTGATCCCGTTGTTTGACCAACAAACGAAAATCTTTATTGAGCTTTCCAAGTTTATGATCAGATTTTGGTAGGTCACCTTCTGCAACCCCTTGAGCTGCCTGCTCAGCATTATATGTCAAACGAATAATTGGTAGAAAAAGATTCATCCTCAACAAGGCGGTCACACCACCGATAGTCATAAATAAAACCATCACGCAGAAAATCATCATTCGATAACGCAAAACAGACAGGGTTTCGTCCAGAGATTCACTGGATACAGCGATTGTAAAAAAACCAAGAGCTTGCTCATCCTCGGGGTGAAAATGACAAGCTGAAGTCATACAAGAGGATTCATTCAAAATTGGCAAAGAAACAGTAATATGACCATTAGCATGATCGATATCACGCAGAGCCGTTTCCTTGGTAAAAATATTGGTCTGTAAAAACTCGTCAATATGGGCATCAACTGTTTTAGATTGCCCCTCAGGTTCATCCTGACCAGCAAACTGAACCGTGCCATCTTGATCATAAATACGAATAAATTCTACATTTGATCTTGTGCCAATATTCGTCACTATATTCTGGATAGAGTGCCGATCATCTTCCATCATGGCGTAGCTGGTTGATTTGATCACCGTATCAGCACAATTGTTCAAATATTGCAGAGACTCTGCCGTCATATCTGATTTAACAAAAGAATACAGTAGAATGCAGCCAAAAATGACAAATCCAGTCACTGCAATAGTAACCGGAACAATAGCTCTGGCGATCAAATTATCAAACATATTCCCTCACTTCAGATTGTTACAATTTTAACAATGTGGCGATAGTAAAATAAAAATCCCTGACAGGCAAAGGATATCTCTGCTTGTCAGGGATTTTCATAAAACCATTACTGGAACTTCATGCCTTTATCTAACCGGCAATGATCGTCCCCTTATTTCTCTGCCTGAGATTTAAACTGGTAGAGAATCGGCAAACGAGCCAGGATAAAACGATAGGTTGCCACATAAATACCGAAAATTGTAACCGCAATAATAAACTCAAGATAGTGCGGAATCTCCTGATATAACTGCCAGTTAAAGGTAATCAAAGCTGTATTCAGGCGATTCAAGAGAATTCCGGCTACCGTGAGGAAAGCACCAATACGGCACAATCCAACCAGCTTATTGCGAATTGCATAGGAAAGGATAACCAATGGTGCGAACACAAACCCAACAATTTCAAACAACCACCAGATCCCCCAACCCGTTGTCAGATATGCCCACTCATTATCATGGGCAACAGCAATCAGCTTAATAATGAGGTAGGTACTAAGCCCCATGGCCGCACCTTTTGCCAATGAAATTGTAATTCTATCAAGATTGTCGATAAACCGCTGGTCGCAACGCCACTTCATCGTATAAATAACAACCGTACTAACACAGATGACCATACAGAGACCTGCTGGAATCGATGAAGTAAAAAAGTGGATCCACTGAAATGCCGATGAATACCAAAGCGGATGGACTTTCCCCGGAGCGTATAGAAACAAGGCTCCCAGAGCTCCCTGGTGCAAAGTCGAAAGAATGATACCAGAAACGGTCAAACCAACGGTTCCCTTACGGATAAAATCATAACCGCGCTGAAATCCAATCCACTCAAAGAAAGCGGTGGAAACTTCAGCAACCTGAACCGAAAGGTAGGTCGCAACATGCCAACCGACCAGGAACAGAACAGCAGCAGGACCAAACGAATAAACCATTGGGTAGGACAAGCGCCATGGCTGACCAAGGTCAACCAGCAAATAAACAACAGCAAAGAAGTAACCAAGCAGGCCATTTAACAAGGCAAGGCGCTCTATCGGCTCAAAATCGTGCCGGCCAAAGATTTCAACTGTCGTTCCAAGCATAAAACCGGAAGCGGACAGCGGAACCATGCAGAACAGACCAAAACCGAGGAACAAACCCCAAGGATAATCATAAGAAGAATGGGTCACGGCACCTAGACTGAAAACAAAACGATACAGAATAACCGGGATTCCGATGGCAAAGATAATTGCCAGAAACCAGTTAAGCTTATTGCGAAGTGCTTGGCCAATATATTGATCCAAGGTCAGCCCGAGGAGCAATTTTTCCATTATTGACCACTTCTGCCCATCTGCCTTCATTCCTGCATCGTGAGGCTTAACCCCATAAGTTTCTAATTTTTTCATTGTTAGTGGCCCTCCTGCTCGTCGTGGCTATGATCATCTCCATGACCGTGAGATTTTCCTTTGGTTGCAAGCAGGTGGAAACCTGTAAACAGCGCCGGCCAGATTGTGAGAACCATAGGAACTATGGCCAGGAAATCCTTAACATTGTCAATAATTGGTTTTTTCGGCAGGTTAACATCAAACCCAGCCTCTTCAAAAGGAGCATTTGAGAGATAGAACCAGCCAGTTCCACCGACTTCCTTTTCACCGTAAACATGATTGACATATTTACCCGGATTCTTTTTGATCCGTTCGTGAGCAATCTTCATCAGATCCTTCCGCTTACCAAAGGTCATAACCTGCTGTGGGCAACTTTCTACACACGCCGGCGGCTTCCCCTCTTTTAAGCGGGTGTCGTAACAGAAGATACACTTCTTGATCACCGGATTTAATACCGATGTATAAGAGTAGGCAGGGATATGAAATGGACAGGCAATCATACAGTTCCGACAGCCAACACAGACCTTGGAATTATAGATAACCGCACCTTCCGGGGTCTTCTTGTAAGCATTAACAAAACAGGAAGTTAAGCATGCTGGCTCGTTACAGTGATTACACTGAATCTTCCGGTAAAGTGGCTTATCTGCATCTTTTGGCTCATAGCGATTAACAATGGTATAAGCCTTGTCGGTTGGACGACGTTTCTGACCATGGTGAATCTCATCAAAAACTGAAGTATCGTCAAATGGCTTAGCCGGTTCTGGTAAATGCTGTTCTTCATTACATGCAGCTTCACAGGTACGACAACCAACGCAACGGGTGAAGTCAACCAGAACACCCATCCCCTCAGGGAAACCTTCAAATGAACCGGCAGCGAGCGCTTTTTGAGCTGGGGTCAGCATCAAAGCAGCCCCACCGGCAGCACTTCCGGCTAAAAATCTTCTACGTGTTATTTTACTCATAACGAAATCTCCTTGTATATTCCCGTACAGCAATCATCAGTGGCCAGATGAATGTGCTGACTCTTTCGGGGCAAACTCTCCAGAACGATAGAACTTATCACCAGCCTCAGTTTTTGCATGGCAGTCTTCACAGCCGGTTGGCCCGTCGACTTCCTGATGGCAACCGATACAGTTCAAATGATAAGCAGCTTTCAAG
>JADGEB010000039.1 GCA_016744595.1 Desulfuromusa sp. | reverse complement strand
GTTTTCGATTATGTTTGAAGGGCGAATGCCACTACTCTGACCGGCGGGCCATTTACACAAAATACTTTACAGGCCCGATCGTGTCTAAGCTATATTAAAAAGCAACAACGTTAGTCTTATTATAGTTAAAGAGGGGCAGAAATTTACTGAACAGTACCTGATGATTTTTTTGTTATCGCACCTTTTTTCGCCCCTTTGGTACCCTCTTTCGCCGAGTTCTTGTTTCGAGAATTTCAACAGGAGCTTCTGCTTTTAGTTCCTCTTTTGACTTTGCTGCGGAGACAACGATACAGCGGTCAATTAATCTTGTTCCATCAAGCATATTGATTGCTTCTTTGGTTTCTGCATCATTGGACATACAGACAAAGGCAACCCCTTTGAATTGTCCACTACGTTGATCGGTCACCATATTTATGGAACGAACTTTTCCGCAGACCGAAAAGAGCTTATGAAGATCTTCTTCGGTTGCTTCAAATGAAATATCGGCTACAAAAATATCTTTAATTTTGGATTTGGTTTTCATTCTGTAGTACTCCTTTTACAAATGCTCCAGTCGTTTCTTCTGGTCGTTCAAGTGAAATACGTCCGAGATTTCCACTTCTTAGTTCACGTAGTAACAATTCTGCTGCCCGATGGAGATCTACATCTCCTCCCTTGATCAGGCAACCACGTCGCCTGCCGATTTCTTCAACAATCGCTAAAGGTGTATCGTCTATGGCAGTCATTTTGTAACGTTTTAATAAAAGTGCCGGATACTTTTCTGCCAGATATTGCGCTGTGGTTAATCCCACTTCTATGGTGTCAAAGGCATTATCACCAATGGCACCACTGGTAGCGAGGCGACAAGCTCCAGCGAGATCATCCAGAACTGGCCATAGCAACCCCGGCGTATCGGAGAGGAGGATCCCGTTACGAAGATCAATTTGCTGGGGACAGGTGGTGATAGCTGGTTTATCACCAACCCGAGCTATTTTTTTACCTACCATGGTATTGATCAATGTCGATTTGCCAACATTGGGAATCCCTACCACCAGAACCCTTAATGGTTTTTTGGCCTTTGTGCGTGCCGGTAGAAGTTTGCGACAAAGCTTTGGAATCAGTCCTGCGTCACGGCGATTTGTCGCTTCAAGTGGAATCGCTTTGACCCCCTGCTGTTTTTCAAGAAAGGTGACCCATCTTTTGGTGATGGTTGGGTCGGCAAGGTCGTTCTTATTAAGGACTTTGATGCAGGGTTTATCTCCACGTAAACGTTCCAGTAGTGGATTGGCGCTACTGGCGGGGAGTCGCGCATCAAGGACTTCAATGACCAGATCGATCTTCGGTAGTATTTCAATAATCTGTGCCCGCGCCTTTTTCATGTGGCCGGGATACCAATCAATAATCATTTATTCTCTTCTATAAGGGCGCTGCTTGCTGTGCCCTGTTCATGTTTTCAGAGGAGGACGCGGCAAGCAGCGCCCCTATGATTTTATTCTTGAATTGTTACTCGCGTATTTTTTGGAGCATCACCAAATCAGCCAAAACCAGTGCAGTCATGGTTTCGACGATTGGGATTGCTCTGGGGACGACGCAGGGGTCGTGACGACCTTTAGCTTCAAGCGTTGTTGAATTTCCAGCATAATCAACGGTTTGTTGTGCTTGCCCAATTGTTGCTGGGGGTTTGAATGCAACCCGAAAATAGACAGACTCACCGTTGGAAATACCACCTTGCACGCCACCGCTATTATTGGTTGTCGTACCAAGAGTATCTCCCTTTTTGATAAAGGGATCATTATGTACAGAGCCACGCATCCGGGCACCGGAAAAACCAGAACCGATTTCGAAACCCTTGGTTGCAGGAAGTGACATCATCGCATGAGCCAGCTTTGCTTCCAGACGATCAAAAACAGGTTCTCCCAACCCAGCGGGAAGGTTGCGGCAAACACAGCTGACGACTCCACCAACAGAATCTTTTGCTTCACGGGCGGCGACGATTTCACTAGTCATTTTTTCGGCAGCCTGAGCGTCGGGACAGCGGATTTCATTAGCATCAACGTCATCCCTGGTTATTATTTCCATATCTACACTGTCAGTATCGAAATCACCGACAGAACTGACCCAGGCAATAATTTCGATACCATATTTCTCCAGTAAAAATTTTTCAGCGATAGCACCTGCCGCAACTCGACCAATAGTTTCTCTGGCACTGGAACGACCACCACCACTAGATGCGTGAATCCCATATTTTTGCTGGTAAGTGTAGTCTGCATGTGAGGGACGCGGGATTTGGTTCATTGAGCCGTAATCTCCTGGACGCTGATCCTTGTTATTGACCAGCATACCAATCGGAGTGCCAAGGGTTTGTCCATTTTCAATTCCGGAAAGAATTTGTACTTGATCGGCTTCATTTCTCTCGGTACCAAGTTTGTTACCACCCGGTCTGCGACGATCTAACTGTTGCTGGATATCTGCTGCCGATAACAACATGCGTGGGGGGACACCATCAACAACAACACCAACTCCCGGGCAATGAGATTCCCCAAAAGTGCTGATTCTGAATATACGACCAAAGCTCGACATCTTATTCCTTTGCTGATCTATGATTAGATATATAAGGTTTTCCGGGAGCATAGCAGAAAACAGCAGAGGACGCCATTTCGATCAACCTATTCACAGCTATATATAAACATAGAGCTTGCCAAAAATACGACAAAAGCACAATATGGACAATTCTGGACAAAAAGGAGCCGATATGGACAAAACATTCTTAACAGTGAAAGAGATATCGGTAAAATTGGATATTTCAGAGAAGACCGTTTACCGAATGATTAATTCGAAATCGATCCCATTTGCCATAAAAATTGGGGGTCAATGGCGCTTTAATACTGAAAAAATTGAAAAGTGGGTATTGGACTCTCAAAAGGGAGGATCGGACAGAACTCCAACAAATGACAAAATTCGTGTTGTAGATGTTTTGGCCAATGGTCTGATTATCTATCGAGCACACGGGGAAAACAGGGACGAAGTTCTTGATGAGATATTGGGAATGGACAGTGAAATTACCAGCGATGAAGTGACCAATATCAAAAGACAAATACTCTATAGCGAATCAATCATCTCATCCTCTCTACAGGGGTTATCTTTCATGGCTCCAGACGTTGATGGCTCCTATCATATTGAAAAGTCAAAGCTTCTGGTTGTATTCCTGGAAAAACCAATGGACTTTAAAGCGATTGATAAGATTGATACCGAAATTGTTCTCCTACTCCTGGCAGCCAACAAAACTGAACAACTCATAATAAAAACCAGGCTTTCAAGATTATTTATGGAAAAAGAGTTTATTTCCATGGCTAAAAAACATTTGAATCGCAGGGCTCTGATAGAGCAAGTCACCGCGATTGAAGCAAAATTTCTAGGCTAAAAATAGTACCACCTGATTGGATACAGACATGCAAGGTTTGGCTTATAAAAGAATTGTGGGAGATGCCTTTGGCGGAGTAACTGCCAGCGTTATCGCTTTACCCCTTGCTCTGGCATTTGGAGTTGCCAGTGGGGTCGGTGCGCAAGCAGGAATTTATGGAGCTATCATTCTCGGTTTAATTGCCGCTCTGGTGGGTGGCACCAAAGTACAAATTTCCGGACCAACAGGGCCGATGACGATCGTTGCGGCATCAACCCTCGTTCTGTTTCATGGAGATGTCTCGCTATTAATGGCCGCCGTCTTACTGACCGGCCTTTTCCAGATTTTTCTTGGACTGCTAAAAGTTGGTAAATTTGTCAAGTATGTTCCTTATCCGGTTATTTCCGGTTTCATGAGTGGGATCGGTATCATTATCATCCTGCTGCAGATCAACCCTCTTCTTGGCATTGAAGGGGTGAAATCCCCCCTGGAAGCGGTTGCTTCTCTTGGCGATATTTGGACAATGTTCCAGACTGATGCACTGTTTGCCAGCACTATTGCGTTGCTAATCGTATTTTTTACTCCTAAAAAGATATCCAGAATTATCCCAACGCCTCTGTTGGCTCTGGTTACGGTAACAGCCATTTCACAATTGGCCGATTTTCAGCTAGCAACCATTGGAACGATCCCCAACGGACTACCTGAAATAAGCTTGCCAAATTTCACCCTTAGTCAGATATCAATCATTGTTTCTGCTGCCATGAGTCTTGCGGTCTTAGGAGCAATTGACAGTCTCCTCACCTCATTGGTTGCCGATTCCCTGACAAAAACTGAACATAATTCAGACCGGGAACTGATTGGCCAAGGGCTTGGCAATGCCCTGACGGCTTTTGTAGGTGGTATTCCTGGCGCCGGGGCAACCATGCGAACAGTTGTCAATGTCAAGTCGGGCGGGACAACAAGGCTCTCAGGGATTTTGCATGCTCTTATTTTATTAGGAGTTCTCTTGGGACTGGGTGAATACGCCTCCATTGTCCCTATGGCAGTTCTGGCAGCAATATTAATAAAAGTCGGACTGGATATTGTTGATTACCGGTTTATAAAAATCATTAAAAAAGCCCCAAAACATGACCTTGCTATCATGTTTACTGTTTTGTTCCTGACTGTTTTTGTCGATCTGATTATGGCGGTGGGTGTTGGTGTCGTGCTTGCGTCTGTTCTTCTCACGGTTCGCATGACAAGTCAGGTACATTCATCAGTTAATGACTTAGAGGTGTCAGTGCGGGACATTGAAGGCTGTGAAAGACTCAATCATGACAAAAGTTTTCACGTCAGGGTTGTTGATATTGACGGCCCTTTCTTTTTTGGTTCAACTTCTCGTCTGGTTGGTCAGGTTGGAGCTATGCTCGAAACAAAAATTGTGATTTTCAATTGCCTCAAAGTCCCATTTATTGATTTATCTGCCTTTTTCGCCTTAAGTGAAATTATCTTGAAGCTAAAAGAGAATGGAATTATTCCCTTCATTATCGTTAGTGATGAAATACAAAAAAAACTGATTGAACTGGGAATTTCTTCAACTCTTTCTGAAAAACATATTTATCATTCATTTGATAAGGCGGTGGAACACTCAAGAGATCACGTATGTAAAAACCGATCATAATCAGTAATTGCTGGCATGAGAAAAGACCAAAGAAACGAATAGAACTTATATTTTGCCACCTGCTGTTAATTATTTACTCAAAATAAAATACTTTACTCTAAATAAACCCAACTTGACAGTCCTGCTATGAAAGTATAGCTTCCATAATTATTTGTGTTAGAATTCGGCACAGAAAAAATGGAGGTATACAGGTGGCTGATGTAACAAAATTCCTTACTGGTATTGAGAACTTTCAACAACAACACTTTGGTGAAAACCCTGAGCTTGCCAACACGTTAATAGAAGGCCAAAAGCCTCAGGCTCTTTTGATCGGTTGTTGCGATTCCAGAGTGGATCCAGCATTAGTAACCGATTCTTCGCAAGGGGATTTGTTTATTCTGCGGAACATCGCTAACTTGGTACCCCCCTATTTGAAAAGTAATGAGCATCACGGAGTTAGTTCCTCAATCGAATATGCCGTTTGCAATCTGGAAGTTTCTGATATTATTGTGTTTGGTCACTCTCATTGTGGTGGCATCGGCGCTTTGATGGACTCAGCCAAAGGTGAAGAAGCCGGTGAATTCATTGGTAAGTGGGTTAATATTGCGGCCTCTGCCCGAGATAAAGTCCTGCAGGAAATGCCGAATGAAACTCCGGACAAACAGGCACGAGCCTGTGAAAAAGAGGCAATTTTGGTATCGCTTAGAAATCTGATGACCTTTCCTTGGGTCAGAGAGAGGGTTGCCAAGGGGCAATTGAGTTTACATGGTTGGTATTATAATATGGGAACCGGACAGCTGAGATACTACAATCAGTTGACTGAAGAGTTTGAAGTGCTGGTAAAGCACTATTCGCCTGACCGACAAAAAGAGCAAGAAAGTACGTCATAGAGAGAATCAATTATCGGCATAAATAGTAAAGGAGTGTCTCATGCCTATTGCCCCGCCTCCTGATAGCTTCCTCGATCAAACTCCGATGGATTTAATGGAACTCTATGGGCGAATGCGCAGCTTAACCGATCAGGCCGGTTTTGTGGGGACACTCCCAGCAATTTGGCAGTGCTCAGATGAAAGTCAATCGATTAAAAAAGCCCTGTTCGGCTATGTTTATAACTGTCCTACCTTCAATTTAGGTAGGGTTGGTGCATTACTTGACCCAACCCGCCTGTCAACAGCCGCCCATCACGGGAAAGACGTGGTGATCCTTGGTGGTAGTCATATCGGTGCAGAAGAATCATCTGGAATTGGTTATATTGAAAGGGTTAATGGTCAGCACGCTCCTTGTTGTGGAATGCTCGCACGAGTCCTGGATGAATATTTACGAGTCTATCGGCGCGCAACTCAATTGATTAAAATTTTTCGTGAAGGAAACATTGTCAAGATTGAAGTTCCCTATAAATATCTTTTTGAGAAACCCGTAAGTGACACAGTTCGGATAGTTATCAACTTAAACAACTTGATTGAAGGAAGTGCCCTTAGCGAGGGAACACTTGGTAAGATATATCGGGCACATTCTAAAATCATTAGTAAAAAGCCAAAACTGCTAGAATTAGTATCGGAAAAGCCACAGCCGATTGGTGAGCTGTTAACACCAGAGTTGTTTTCCTTCAGAAAAAACTTAGACCATGAGAGTCATGAACCTAAAACCATGCTGGAAGTTTCGGTTTTCGACTTCTTACCAGAAATAGTTGCCTCTTCTTTTCCCCATCGGCGTTTGTGTAATGTCAGTACTTGGCGTCAATTTCACCGGATTGCTTCTTTTATTACCGATAGTTTTGATGGCAGCGATATTAATATATTTGTTCTCGCTGGCCTGACAATAGATCACACGATTCGCCATAATACAATTATTCCACAATTCGGATTTTGGATGGAACATGGTCGGGCTTTAGAGGCAAGATACTTTGGCCCTAAAGAAATCTATGATTTGCTAGCAGGACAGGAAATCTACAAACCACCTGTCACCTTTTTGGAATATGCGGGTCTATAGCGAAACCGATAATCTTCTTGAAGATCTTTCCAACCTACCGATATCCAAATATTCGACATTGCTCTAGCGACGGGGTTAATCCGTTATGATGCAGTGATTACTCCGATGAACAGCATATGTGACAGAATAATTCACACAACTTTACAGTATCCATACACCTCTTAACCCCCTCTTTAGATTCTTTTCTCTATAGTCAAATCGTCAAAGAAAAACGGGGATAATGACCGAAGAGCAACATCAACAGCGCGTATAAAACCGCTCAAAACGAATGGATGTCAGCCTTGATTTGAACGACAACCAAGAAAAGCAAATCAAAGCACTATTCAACAATCAATGGCAAGAAAGACAAGCTGTACATAAAGAAATGCGCGGTCGTGATCGCAAGGGACGTAGTGGTCTGGGATTTAGTCACTAAATCTATTTGTATGGATCAGATATTGTATAACGGGTAGGCTTTACACTTGGAACCTGCCCTTATTTTTTTACTTTGTCGTAAATAGAACTATAAATGAAAACGATTTTCATTCACGGCACATACAGGTAAACATATTTATGATAAACTTCACCAAAATATAGGTTTCTGATTCTTCCCCGATTGCCAATATGTACTCAATAAGCAGGTGGTTTTGGGCTTTAGAGAAAGTGAGGACATATTATGTCCGTAGTTGTTGCTGAACAATTGGTTAAAACCTATATCGCCGGTGACATTGAGGTTGAGGCGATTCGCGCGGTCGATTTTACCATTGAACCGGCCTCTTTTGTCTCTTTTATTGGTCCTTCAGGGAGCGGCAAAACAACCCTGCTGAATATGATCGGCTGTCTTGATCCTCCTACAGCTGGGCGTTTGCAGGTTGTTGGGCAAGATATTACCACTCTAAGTCGTCAGGCTGCGGCACGGTTTCGCGGTGAACATATCGGTTTTGTGTTTCAGGATTTCAACCTGATTCCGGTTCTGACTGTTTTCGAAAATGTCGAATATCCCTTACAGATGGTGCAAAGCTGGCCAACTGAAGCGCGTAAAAAACGGGTGATGGAGATGCTCGATGCGGTTGGTATGGCTGATCAGGCACATAAATATCCCAGCCAGATCTCCGGGGGGCAGAAGCAGCGGGTTGCTGTTGCAAGGGCCTTGGTGACCAATGCCAAACTGGTGCTGGCTGATGAACCGACTGCCAACCTGGATAAGGAGACGGCCAACATGGTCATCGACCTGATGAAGCAGATGCGCAATGAATACCAGACAACCTTTGTCTTTTCCACTCACGATCCACGAATTGTTGAAAACGTCGAAATCACCTTTGCCCTTGATGACGGCACATTGCACAGGCTTGAAAAGCCCGCTGGAGGTGCTTATGTATAATATATTCAAGCTTGCTACAAGAAATTTATTTCGCTACAAACGACGGACTCTGCTGACCTCCACGCTAATCACCCTGGGAGTTGTTTCGGTATTGCTGTTTATTTCTATCTCCGGGTCATTCAAAGCATTGATGGTCGGGCAAATAACCGATTCGATGCTCGGCCATATCCAGATTCACAAAAAAGGCTATCTGGCATCAATTGACAGTTTGCCATTAAACCGCAACCTGACCGGCAAGCAAATTGACAAAGTTGTGCAAATTCTGGCAGAGGAAGACGCAGTTGAAGCTTACTCCATGCGTATCAAGCTGGGAGCAATGTTCAGTAATTTTATCGAAACGACCAATATCCGCCTGAATGCAGTCACCCCAGCAGATGAGATGAAGGCAGCTCCCTTACTGACTGACCGTATCCTTGAGGGAGAGAAAGAGAATCTGCTCAAGCCGGGCGAAATCCTGATTCCAGAACTGATTGCAAGAGGGATGAAGGTCAAGGTTGGAGATGGGATTGTCCTGGTTGCAAACAATAAGGACGGTTCAGTCAATGGGCAGAACTTTATGGTACGCGGTATTCTGGAAGGGATCTCCGGGCCAGGTGGGCGTGACGGTATGGTGCATATTGACGATGCCAAAGCCCTGCTCAGAATTGGAGCAGCAGAAGTCAGTGAAATCGCGATTCGCCTGAAGGATATTGATCAGTTGCCTGCTGTCTTTGCCAGCTTGCAGGAAAAACTCGGATCAATGAAAAATCAGCAGGGAATGCCGGTTTTCGAGGTGCATACATGGGAGAAAATCTCCCCTTTCTTCAATATCGCCAAAATGATCGACCTGATGACGTTCTTCATCAAAATCATGTTGGTCGCCATTGTGCTGGTCAGTATCATGAATGTGATGATCATGGCTGTTTACGAGCGGATCAATGAAATTGGAACCATCTCTGCTATCGGAACCCAGCCGAATAAAATTCTCGGGCTCTTTGTTGTTGAAGGCTTTTTAATGGGGATCCTGGGCACCGCTGTCGGTACTGTCATCAGTCTTATCAGTATTGCTGTTATGAATGCAACACAAATTAGTTTCGACTTTGGTCGCCAGACTGGGCTACTGCTCTCACCAACAATAGGGGCTACCGACGTGATTCTGGTTGTGACAATTGTCATCGCGATTGCAGTTATCGCCAGTTTGCAACCCGCGTGGAAAGCATCCAAGATGGATCCGATTACTGCTCTGAAACATGTGTAAAGAAAGGGATATCCTATGCAAGTAAAAACCTATCCTTCTTCGTTGAAGGCACTTTTTTTCATTCTGTTAAGTATCAACCTCCTGACTCTGACACTGCCGGGAAAAGCTTCTGCTCTGGACGGCACAAAGATCCTGCTGCAGGTGGATAGAAACCTGAATCCAGAAACGTATGAGATGTACCGGAAGTTGATCAATATCGAGCCGGACGGAACAAAAAAGGAGTTCGTCCTCTATTCGGTAAAAAAAGGTCAGGACAAAATGGTTGCTCTGTTTCTTTCCCCAGCTAGCGAAAAAGGGCGCTCGACGCTGCGTCTGGACGACAATATGTGGCTTTATATCCCCAACGTCGGCAAGCCGATCCGGATCACCAGCCTACAATCGGTTGTCGGCGGGGTGTTCAATAATTCCGATATCCTACGGCTTGATTACAGTGCTGAATATGATGTGGCCAATATCACCGAAGAAGGAGATCTTTACCTGCTGGAGCTCAAAGCTAAAACCAATACTATCGCCTATGACGTGTTAAAAATGCAGGTTGACAAGAAGGCCCTTGTGCCGACCACGATTGATTGTTTTGCCGCCAGCGGGATGCTGATCAAAACCCTCTACTATAAAGAGCCGAAAGATTTTGGCAATGGCATCGTGCGCCCCTCGGTGTTGGAAACCGACAGCCCGCTCTACAAAGGGTACAAGTCGGCAATGGTCTACGCTAAAATAACCCCGAAAGAACTGGCGGACGAAGTCTTTTCTCTTAATTATCTGTCACGGGTTGATGAGCTACGCTAGTGGCGATCAAAGCAAGGAAGAATATTTACTATCTCGTCAGGTTGCTACTTTGGGTCGGGCTATTACTTCCCTTCTCGGGACATGCAGAAGACTACAGCTTTAATCTGGACGAATTTGAAAAGAAGAATTTTTCCTGGGGTGGTTATGCCGAATTGAAGTGGGATCATAACTGGATTAACCAGTCGGGCACATTCGGATTGCTTGGATTCCATGACAACCCGCGTGCAAAATTGGATCGACTGACATCAACCGTTCAATTGGATGGCAACTACAATAAGGGGATCGTCGATTTCAACTGGTTGCTTCAGGCCTCTGCGCAGAAAGATCAGGTTGATGCCGAACAGAATCTGGATGTCTTTTTTGCTTACGCCAGTATCAAGCCTGCCCCTTCAGTTACCTTTGAACTGGGCAAAAAAACCTACAAATGGGGCAAAGGTTATGCCTGGGCTCCTGTCAGCTTTATTGATCGCCCCAAAGATCCGAACAACCCGGAAGATGCTCTTGAAGGCTATATCGGAATCGGTGTTGATTTGATCAAAAGTCTCCCTGGAACCTTGAAGACACTCGCATTGACCGGAGTTCTACTGCCAGTTTTTGAGGATGTTAACGATGATTTCGGTGTGAAGAACCATATGAATTTAGCAGTTAAACTCTATTTTCTCTATCGGGATACCGATATCGATTTTATCTTTTTGACTGGCGACAGTCGCTCAACAAGATACGGTTTTGATTTTTCAAAAAATCTGGCAACCAATTTTGAAATTCACGGGGAAATTGCCTATATCCCTGAACAGAAAGTAAAAACCCTCAACAGCTCTGGATCCCTTGAGAATCGTGAAATAGCTGTCACCAGTTATCTGCTTGGTCTGCGTTACTTAACTGCAAATGACATCACTACCATCCTTGAGTTCTACCATAATGATGCGGGCTACTCCGAAGCTGAAATGGGTCAGTTTTTTCAGCTGGTCAGCGATGCAGACACGCTATATAACAGCACAGATGATGATAGCCTCTTTCAACAAGCTGCCACCATCAGTAAAAGTGGATATGCAAAACCTCAAGTGGGTCGCAACTATATTTATACCAAAGTGGCTCAGAAAGAACCGTTTGATTTACTTTATTTTACACCAGGGATCACCACCATTATCAATCTTGATGATAAAAGTTATTCATTGAGCCCTGAAATTGTTTACACGGGGTTTACCAACTGGGAATTACGGCTGCGTTACACGCAAATTAGTGGTGACAGATACACAGAACACGGTGAAAAGCTCAATGAAAGTAAGTTGGAGTTACGTGGTCGTTATTATTTTTAACTTGTACTCAAGTATATATTAAAAAGTTAAGGCTCACCTGTTTTTAGAGTGAGCCTTTTTTAGCCAGCTAAATAGTTGAGAAGTTAATTACAATTCAACAATTCGTCCGCGGTTGATATGTAACAGGTAGAGTTGTTTGATTGCTTCGCCATAGAGATCAAAACCAGTGGTTCCAGTGACTCCAGGATAATTATTCAGATCTACCAATTTTTTCCGTACATCATCTCTGTTTTTCACTCCAGGATCATCAATTATTTGTAATAGAAGCGTGGCAATGTCAAATGCCTGAGCTCCTAGAATGGTTGGTTCTTCACTATACGTTTGGCGATAAAGTTCCATAAAGCGCCGGACTTCAGGACTTTTGCTGTCAGAATAGAATGTATCGACAAATACTGCATCCGTAAGAAACCGACTCGTTCTACCAAGTATTTCTGATGAATTCCAACCATTAATCCCAAGAAGGGTGACATCTTTGACACCATAAAATTTCAGCTGGGGAGCAATTTGACTGATCTGGTCAGCATAGTCAGGAATAAACAAAGCATGGAAGGGCGCTAGTGGATATTCTAGTTTCGTGACCTCCTGCTCTTCTTCCCCTTCAATTTCAGATAATATTTTTGGGATCTCTATTTCCCGATCTTCCCAGAGTAATTGCTGAATTTGTTTTCGAAAATCGGTGCTATCTTCCGGATAGCTGATAATGTCAATAATCTCACCACCAGCTTTCTGTAACTCAGCAACGAATACCTCCGTCATTCTTTCACCGAGACGATTTTCCGGATGTAGAATCGAAAAAGAGATATGGCCATTTTTCAAGGCATAATCAATCAGAGTTTTCACTTGTTGCTCAGCAGTCAAAGAATCACGAAAAATAAAATTACCAATTTCGGGAAGCCCTTCAGCTTGTGCCAGAGTGACCATCGGTACCATCTCACGTTGAGCTCGGCGGGCTGCTTCCCCAGCTGTTGTCCCAAGAAGTGGACCAACAACTGCCATTACTTTATCGTCATCAGTCAAGCTGCTGACCAGCTGGGCAGATGTAACTCCCTCAATTGCCGTATCATGATAAATGAAACGTGCTGGGAGACGAGTCTTATTATGTTCCCGCAATGCCAGCTCCAACCCTTTTTTAACCAGTTCGCCGTAAGAAGCATAGCGGCCACTCAAAGGTAGAAGAACGCCGATACTGTCACGACTGAGCCAACTATCGAGACTGGTTCTCTGTAGCAGCTGTTCAGCTTCTTGCCAGTAAGGAAAGGTTACAGAGGATGCAAACAACTTTTGCAAATGCTGCTTAGCCTGATCTGGTTGTTGTTGAACCAGAGCTCGCCGTGCCAGTTGCAAGCGCGCATCCTGCCCGATTGGCGTTTCCTGCCACATAAAAGCCGTTTCTGCCAAGTCAGTATCGTTGAGACGGCTTTGTAATATTTGATGGGCTTGGGCTAAAATTGTTGCTGGATTTGAGCTATAAGGGAGTTGCTGCTGTAAATAAAATAGTGTCAGAAGGAATTGTTGCTGTTCAGTTGAGGCAATAGTGAGTGCCTGATACAGCGTGATTCTGTCAGTCTGGGAAAGGGGCTCATCAAGAAGAGGCTGCAATTGATAGAGCCCCTTCTCGAATTTACCAGTTTTGACCAGGCTGTTTCCCAAAAGAAGTTGAATTTCAGGACTGCGAAGAATGGTTGGAATACGCTGCAAATAGAGAATCGCATCTGCGTAATTAGATTGTTGCGAAAAGATCCGACCAATTAATGAAAAAGCATGAGCAGATTCAGTTGAATCTGGAGATTGCTGGACAAAACTACGCAGAACGGCCAAAGCTTGATTCAGATTTCCTGCCTGATATAGTTCCTGACCTTGTGTTAACTCCGTATCTTCAGCAGCTGTGGCAGTAGAAATAGAAACAGTGAACAGCAGAGCTGCAGACAGAGTTCCGATAAGAACCTGACAAAAAATCCGTTTCATGCGTACTCCATAATTCAATCGATTCAGGTATCAGTCAAACAGTTCTTTGACTTTATCAAAAAAACCTTTCCCTTGGGGATGAATATCTTCACCGCCCTCTTTGGCAAAATCCTCTAACAGTTCACGTTGACGAGCATTCAATTTAGTTGGAACCTCAACTTTCAGAACGACCAACTGATCGCCACGTCGAAGATGTCCTTGCAGAGCAACAATCCCTTTTCCGGAGAGTTTGAAAACCTTACCAGTCTGGGTGCCAGCAGGCACTTTGAGGTTGAGTTTTCCTTCCAGAGTGGGAACCTGAAGGTCACAACCAAGCGCAGCTTGAACAAAAGAGATCGGGATTTCACAAATAACATCTTGTCCATCACGCTCGAATATAGAATGTTTGTCAACACTGATGACAACATAAAGATCCCCAGGAGGGCCTCCTTGGGTTCCGGCATCACCTTCACTGGTTAATTTCAGACGAATGCCATCTTCTACTCCAGCAGGAACTTTCAGTGCTACAGTGCGTTTACTTTTGACCTGTCCAGTACCACGGCAATCGGGACAGGGGTCAGCAATAATTTTCCCCTGTCCACGACAATCGGGACAGGGGCGAGTCATAGTAAAGAAGCCCTGCTGATAACGAACCTGACCAGCACCACGACAAGTGGAGCAGGTTTGTGCTTCAGTTCCCGGACGAGCGCCAGAGCCATGACAGGTCTCACAGGATTGCTTGCGGGGCAATTGGAGGTTTTTTTCGGTACCAAACGCGGCTTCTTCAAAACTGATGGTCAGGTTATAACGAAGATCATCGCCTCGCTGTCCTCGACTGCCTCGGCGAGATCCGCCACCGCCAAAAATATCACCAAAAATATCACCAAAAATATCTTCAAATGGTGCTCCTCCAAAGCCACCACTTGAAAAGCCTCCCGCACCATTGACTCCAGCATGTCCAAACTGATCGTATGTAGCTCTTTTTTGGGAATCGGAGAGAACCGCGTAAGCTTCCGACAGTTCTTTGAATTTACTTTCGGCCTCTTTATCATCAGGATTTTTATCGGGATGATATTGAATGGCCAAGCGGCGATAGGCCTTCTTTATTTCAGTTCCGCTAGCGTTTTTATTGACTTCCAGAACTTCGTAGTAATCGATCTTTGCCAAAATAACTGTCCTGATCTAAAAAGATAGACGCCGACATTTTACCGAGTCGGCGTCCATTCTTTATCCTAAAAATTACTTCTTTTCGTCGACGTCTTCAAATTCAGCGTCGACAACATCATCACTAGTCGAATCAGCAGAGGCATCATTGTCAGCATCACCTGCAGCACCACCTTCTTGAGATTGTGCATACATCATTTCTGCCAGTTTATGGGATGCCTGGGCAAGAGCTTCACTCTTCTTTTTGATCTCTTCAGGATCGTCACCCTCAACTGCTTTTTTCAGATCTTCAAGCGCATCTTCGATTTCTTTCTTGGTTGCACTATCCAGCTTCTCGCCATGCTCGGTCAGTGATTTTTCTGTGGTGTAGGACAAACCATCAGCCTGATTGCGAGCTTCAATTAGCTCACGCTTGGTTTTATCTTCACCTGCATGAGCTTCAGCATCTTGAACCATTTTATTTATTTCTTCATCGGATAAACCGCTTGATGCTGTAATCTGGATTGATTGCTCCTTGCCAGTTCCAAGATCCTTAGCCGAAACATGCAGAATGCCGTTAGCATCAATATCAAAAGTAACTTCAATCTGTGGAACTCCACGTGGTGCAGATGGAATCCCCACCAGTTCAAAGTTGCCGATGGTTTTGTTGTCGGTTGCCATTTCTCGTTCACCTTGAAGAACATGAACCGAAACAGCCGGTTGGTTGTCTGCTGCAGTAGAGAAAACCTGGCTCTTTTTACAGGGGACAGTGGTATTTTTTTCGATCAACTTGGTCATAACGCTGCCAAGGGTTTCAATCCCCAATGACAGTGGAGTTACGTCAAGAAGAAGAACATCTTTAACGTCACCAGTCAGAACACCACCCTGGATTGCCGCTCCAATAGCAACAACTTCATCAGGATTAACCCCCTTACTAGGAGTTTTCCCGAAAATTTCTTTAACCCGCTCTTGTACCGCAGGCATCCTGGTCATGCCACCAACCAGAACAACTTCAGTGATCTCATTGGCTGATAGCCCGGCATCTTTCAAGGCAGTTTGACATGGTTCGGTCAATTTACTAATCAGATCACTACAGATACTTTCCAACTTGGAACGAGATAGCTTTATATTCAGGTGTTTCGGTCCCGATTGATCCGCTGTTATGAACGGCAGATTAATGTCAGTTTCCATTGACGAGGAAAGCTCGCACTTGGCTTTTTCTGACGCTTCTTTCAGTCGCTGTAGAGCCATTTTGTCACCACGCAGATCAATTCCCTGATCTTTTTTGAACTCGTCGGCAACATAATCGATGATCCGTTGGTCGAAGTCTTCACCACCGAGAAATGTATCACCATTGGTAGACTTAACTTCAAAAACACCATCACCCAGATCAAGGATAGAAACATCAAAAGTACCGCCACCCAAGTCAAAAACCGCGATCGTCATTTCATTCTTTTTATCAAGTCCATACGCAAGAGATGCAGCGGTCGGCTCGTTGATAATGCGGAGAACGTTCAGTCCTGAAATTTTACCAGCATCTTTAGTGGCTTGGCGTTGAGAATCATTGAAGTATGCAGGAACAGTAATAACTGCATCGGTGACTTTCTCACCCAGGTAGTCTTCCGCTGTCTGCTTCATTTTTTGTAGCACCATGGCTGAAATTTCTGGTGAACTATATTTTTTATCTCGGGACTGTACCCAGGCATCACCATTATCAGCTTCAATGATATTGAAAGGACTAATTTTTAAATCCTTCTGAACTGCTGCAGAAGAAAATTTACGTCCGATCAAACGCTTGATCGCAAAGAGCGTATTTTCTGGATTTGTAACTGCTTGGCGTTTTGCCTGCTGACCGACCAGACGCTCTCCACTCTCAGTAAAAGCAACAATTGATGGTGTTGTTCGTGAGCCTTCTGAGTTGGCGATAACAACAGGTTCGCCCCCCTCCATAACTGCTACACAAGAGTTGGTTGTCCCTAAATCAATTCCAATAACTTTACCCATAATTTATATCCTCCTTAGAGATTTTGTCAGAGTTTTTACTCTTTGTCAGTTTCTTCTGTTGTGTCTATGTTTTCGATTTCTGTGGCTACTGGAGCTTTTGCTAACATCACAAAAGCTGGTCGCAACAGACGTTCATTTAGTTGATAGCCTTTCTGCATCTGTTGAACAACCGTATTAACCGGATGTTCTTCAGATTCCATCTGCCCCATGGCCTGATGGTATGCAGGATCAAAAATCTGGCCGACAGCTTTTACTGGCTCTACTCCAAATTTACCCAGCAGTTGGCTGAATTGGGTCAGAGTCATCTGCACCCCCTCAAAGAGACCATCATTGCTTTCGGCTTGTTCTGCATGTTCAACTGCCCGTTCCAGATTGTCGATAACTGGCAGGATTTCGCGCAAGATATTTTCGTTAGCAAATTTGGCTAACTCTTCTTTTTCCCTTTGAGTCCGCTTGCGTAAGTTTTCCATATCAGCCAAAGTTCTCAAATATTGTTCCTGATGAACCTTGGTGTCACTTAACGCCTGGGTTAGTTCATTGCGTAACTGGACAGTTTCATCTTCTATTGCCTCAACCTCCGGCTCAACATCGACCGGAGTTTCTAGCTTAGTTTCCGGTTCCTGTTGCTCAGTTTTTTTTGCCACCTTTTGCGCTCCTTCTCTTTGTTATTTTTCTTCTATTTCCCGATCTAGAACCCGACTGACCAGTTGGGCAGTAAAATCAACAATCGGGACGACCTGTGAATAGTTCATCCGAACTGGACCAATAACGCCCAAGCTGCCTATTGCCCCCTTTTGATTGGAAAAGTTTGAGGTAATTAAGCTGCATCCTTCCAGATCTACATGACTACTTTCGCTACCAATAAAGATCTGTACTCCTTGTGCTGATTGCCCTTGATCTAATAGATCAATGAGGATTTTTTTGCTTTCAAAAGTTTGGATCAAGCGTTTCATCTGTTCCGGTGTAGAAAATTCTGGCTGTCCCAACATCAGAGAGGCACCAGAGACATAAAGTTGATCTTCAATTTCGTCTTGCAGTGCCGCACAGGAAAGGCTCAAAGCCTGTTTTTTTAATTTATCGTAAAGAACTCGGTCATTCTGCAGTTCTTGATTCAGCTTGGCGCGTACTTCATGAATTGTAAGGCCATTTAATTCACTGTTCAGATAATTGCTGATTTTTTCAAGATCATGAGTGGTTATTGTTGGATCTGCTTCGATAACTTTATTCTGAACCAACCCAGTTTCGGAGACATATATCACCAGCAGTCGGCCTTGAGACAAGCGAACAAACTCTATCTGTCGAAAAATCGTCGATATGAATTTGGGTGCCATAACCAACCCAGTATATTGCGAAAGACCAGAAAGAACCCTACCGACTTCCTGCATAATATCTTCCATTCTCATGTTCTGGAAACGGTAGCTATTACGCAGGTTCTGTTTTTCATTTCGGTTTAAGTCACGAACTTCGAGCAGGGTATCGATATAGTATTGAAAGCCTTTTCCAGTCGGAATTCGACCTGCAGACGTATGCGGTGAGCAAAGAAGCCCCATCTCTTCCAAGTCTGCCATCACATTACGTACCGATGCTGGAGATAGATTAAAATTGTGCTTTCGGCTGATAGCACGACTACCAACTGGCTCTGCAGAAGAGATATAATCTTCGACTATCGCTTCAAGAATATTTTGGCTGCGTTCATTTAGTGAGTCAGCCATAGAGTGTTACTCCAGTATATTTGCAATGAGCTTTAATTTACCTAACTAGTGTTAGCACTCAATAGAGACGAGTGCTAATAGGGAAGATTATCAATGTCATTTCTTTTTGTCAAGACTTATGCCGGCCTGAGATACTGTCATTTGTAATTTATCACTGCTACTAGGAATGTATCAGGGCACCGTTTTCCTTTAGAGAGTATAGCTAAAAACTATGTCGGCTAGCAGGTTCTAAGTTGATTTCAGCTAAGTGGACTTAGCTAAAGGAAGCGACTGATCAAATGGTCGTAAAGAAGCCAGCCATTCAGCCTGAAGTTGTAATGATTATTATCTGTGTGTAGATACTTGCCTGTTTTCTTAAGTGCTATGGGAAAAGCCTGATCAATTGAAAGGTTAAATAGCTGTTTGAATTTGTTAAGATTGATACCGTCACGGGTGCGTAAAGCAAGGTAGACAAATTCCTTCATTGCATCTTGGTGGTCGTATGTTTCGAGGAGTTCAGCTGGGTTTTCACCGTGTAGTAGTGAACTTTTATACAGTTTCAGATCTGCAGGAATGTGCCAACGCTCACCCCATCCCTCCCCAATGAAGCTATGGGAACCTACCCCAATGGCTAGGCAGCTTTCACGTTGCCAGTATATCTGGTTGTGGTGGCAGCGTCGATCAAGGCTGGCAAAATTAGAAATTTCATAATGATCATAGCCCGCTGCAGCTAACTTCTCATGCAATAAATTATATTGCTCTGCATAGAGGCTTTCTTCGCAAGAGGATAATTTGCCAGATTGGAGTTGGGCAGAAAAATCTGTCCCTTCTTCAAAAGTAAGACCATAGAGGGAAATGTGCTCAGGAGCGAAACTCAGCAGTGTACGAATCTCCTGCTTCAACCCTGTCAGATCCTGGTTGGGGAGAGCAAACATTAGATCAAGGTTTAGATTGTCAAAACCAGCAGAGCGGGCAGCATCAATACTTTCATGTGCGTGATGAACGTTATGAATTCTGCCAAGAACTTGCAGATTTTTATCATTGAGTGATTGGATACCGAGTGAAAGTCGATTGATTCCAGCCTGTCTGTATCCCTGCAGCTTCTCAAGATTCACTGTGCCAGGGTTAGCTTCTAAAGAAATTTCAACATTTTCCTTGATCCCAAAGGTTTTCTGGATAGTGTTGAGGATTCTTTCAATTTGCGGTACGGAAAGAAGAGATGGGGTGCCACCACCAAAGAAAATAGTGTCAAATGGCTGGGGTGATGATGTTCCTTGTTTCAGAATCTCAGTGTTTAGATTCAGAAAATTAACATATTCATCAATCTGTTCTAGCGTACCAACCTGAGAATAGAAATCACAATAAGGACATTTGCTGGAGCAAAAAGGGATATGGATGTAAAGTGAGCTCATCAGTTAATAGCGCACAAGATTAATCTTGAGTAAAAATTGAATAATATCTTCAAGGTTCATTTAACTATTTTGGCAAAGCTAAATTCTGCGTACGTTCTTCAAAATCAGCTTGTATCTGGCGACATCTTTCAATGTCACCGTCAGCACAGACCGCTGTAATTGAGATCTCACCATCCCCCGCAACCACTGGGCAACTCTCATCTTGGCCGCAGAAACATTGGATATCAAGGAGTTTAGCTTCATTGCTGCTACAGCTTCCGGATATACCTTTACGACCGAAAATTATGCCAATTGACAGCCCGGTAAAAGCCAGCAAAAAGATTATTAAGGTGGGAATAAGCAGTTCCATAGTTAATCCTCTTCTGCTCTAAGGTAAGGCTCAAAAGCTTTACTGTGTTTTTCAATAAAATGTTCACCTTGTTTGACTAACATAAAAATGGCGAGCTGATTTTGTCGAGCAAATTTCAACCCCTTATCGGGTCCCATAACCATAATTGTCGTGGCTAATGCATCTGCTCGCATGCATGATCTGTCGATAACTGTGACAGATGCAAGTTGATGTTTGATTGGGTAGCCGGTCTTGGGATCAATAGTATGAGAATATCGAGTATTCTCATGTTCAAAATAGTTTCGATAATCACCAGATGTCGCCATAGCAACATCAGGAAGGTGTAATTTTTTGCGGATACTACGTTGCCCCGCTATAGGGCTCTCAATACCAATGATCCAGGGTTGCTGCTGCTGTTTCTGACCGTGAGTAATAATCTCACCGCCAATCTCCACCAAAAAATTATCAATCTGGTTGTCTAACAATAATTTCGCAATAGCATCAACGGCATAGCCTTTTGCGATAGCGGACAGATCAAGATAGACAGCATCACTGCTTTTGCGCAATGCAGGAGGTGTTTGACGTAGTTCCAGTTTATGATATCCAACTTGAGACTGCAAGGTCTGGATGTCGTTGACATCCGGGATTGCATCGATAGTGATAGTTGGTCCGAAACCCCATAAATTGACCAACTTGCCGATAGTGATATCAAAAGCACCATTGCTCAGTTGACTGATCTGTTGGGCTGTACTAATAACATCCATTGTTTCGGCGGAGATTGGCATCCAGCTAGCATCCAAATGGCGATTGAAATTGGAAATCTCTGATTTTTTTTTATACGTAGACATTTTATTATCAATGTCATTAAGACGTAAGATGATTTGTTTTTTCAGGGCAGGAAGATTGATCTTATCTCCTGCGGCAGGTGCCAGTTTGATATGGTAACTGGTTCCCATTGTTGTTCCGCTAATAGCTAATAGTTGGTCGTTGGTCGTTTTATTCTGGTTCAAATAGATTATTCCACCTATTACTACCAGCAGGATCAGGATGATCAGGGAACTTCGTTTCATTATTTTCTCCAAAAAAAAGCCGCATCAAACGATGCGGCTTTTTGATCCTGTTGTCAGGACAAAACTACATTTCGTCGATTTCAAGTGCAATGCGAGCTAATTTATGTTTTTGCTGTTTTTCCATCAACAGTAAACTTTGAAATATTTCACGACACTCTGGAGTCGTTGCCGTTTCTGCCATCCCTTTATATGAAGCAACCAGGCAACTATCTATATCAAGACCAATTTCCATAACTTCCTTCACTGTCATATTCTTAGGATACTGGTTGACATCAAATGGCTGCATAAGACATTGCTCTTGAGCGTATTGGTACCATGCATTCAGAGCTTTTGATTTAATTTCGTCTTTGAAATCACCTAAAGCTTGATCAAGGTGTGCTTCATGACGGACAAGGTAGTCGAGTAACATTTTAACTCGGGCACCTTCTGCTTTATCTGCCAATTGCTGGTAAAATGCACTAGCTCTCTTGTGAAACTCTTGCGCTGCATCAACAATTTCTTTTGCTTGTCCATATGGCATCAGCTCTCTCCTTTATCGATCAAAGCCCTATTGGCTTAACTTAACATACGTGCCGTGATTTACGATATTTCTCCTCACTCCTTAATCAGGGACCAAAATCATCAAACATGATGTTTTCACGCTCGACACCTTGATCAAGCAGCATATTGGTAACGGCGTTGGCCATCAGTGGAGGACCACACATGTAGTATTCGCAGTCCTCGGGAGATTCGTGGTCTTTAATGTAAAGCTCATAGAGAACATCATGGATAAAACCAGTAGGACCAGTCCAATTATCTTCTGGGACTGGATCTGATAGAGCACAATACCATTTGAAGTTCGGATGATTCTCTTGCAGTTCATTCAATTCATCAACGTAGAACATCTCTTTAAGGCTACGTGCTCCATACCAATAGGTCATTTTGCGGGTTGAATTCAGCCGCAGCAGCTGGTCAAGAATATGGGAGCGCATCGGAGCCATACCAGCACCGCCACCAATGAAGACCATTTCGTTATCGGTTTCACGGGCAAAAAACTCACCGTAGGGACCAGAGATAGTAACTTTATCGCCAGGCTTAAGGTTGAAAATAAATGATGACATTTGCCCAGGAGGTGCATCAGGTACGTTTGGAGGTGGTGGACAGCAACGCACATTAAGCATAATCATCCCTTTTTCTAAAGGATAACTGGCCATCGAATAGGCACGCATAATGGGTTCTTTAACAGTCGACTTGAAGCGCCATAGGTCAAAGGTATCCCAATCTGCACGGTATTCATCTTCAATATCAAAATCGGAGTAGGGAATTTCATGTGCAGGAGCTTCGATCTGAATATAGCCACCTGCTCTGAAATCGCAATCTTCACCCTCAGGGAGATCAACAATGAGTTCTTTGATAAAGGTCGCTTTACCATCATTCGACCGGACGGTACATTCCCACTTTTTGATATCAAAAATCTCTGCAGGGATACCCAATTTCATATCCTGCTTGACGCCAACCTGACAACCTAAACGGAGCCCTTCACGTGCCTGACGTTTGGTTATAAAGCCAGTTTCGGTAGGGAGAATATCACCACCACCGTCAAAGACATGAACATGGCATTGTCCACAAGTTCCACCACCACCACAAGCTGAGGGGATAAAGATACCTTGGTCGGCTAATGCTCCCAATAACTTACCACCAGGCTTGGTGACGATGGTTTTATCGGGATCATCGTTGATCAGAAAGTTGATGTCACCACTGGGAACCAGACTCTTTCGCGCCACCAGAATGATGGCAACCAGAGCCAGGATAACTCCCGTGAACATAGTGGATCCGGCTATTATAAGTGTGAAGTCCATACTATTATCCAATCCTTATTGTTCTTGGTTATTCTGCCGTTAAAATTGCAAGCCGGAAAAGGCCTTAAACGACATGGCCATCAAACCAACGATAATAAAAGTGACACCGACTCCCCGTAACCCCTTAGGGATATCGCTATAGACCAATTTCTCACGAATACCGGCCAGCAGACAGATGGCTAAGCCAAAGCCAACTCCAACACCAGCACCATAAACTGTACTTTCAACGACATTGTAATCACGCTCAACCATGAATAGAACGGCACCGAGGATGGCACAGTTTACTGTGATTAGCGGGAGGAAGATCCCCAAAGCGTTGTAGAGTGCGGGAAAGTACTTGTCTAAAGCCATCTCAAGAATTTGTACAATCGCAGCAATAACACCGATATAACAGATGAGACCTAGGAAGCTAAGATCTAGATTTGGAAAACCAGCCCATGCCAATGCCCCTTTTTTCAATAGAAAAGTATAAAGGAGGTTATTGACCGGAACCGTGATCACTTCGACAGCGATAACTGCAGCACTCAACATAATCGCTGTACTGACCTTTTTTGATACGGCAATAAAAGTACACATGCCAAGAAAAAAGGTGAGGGCGATGTTATCGATGAAAACTGAATTAAAGAAAATCATGAAATAATGTGACATTGCAGCTATTCCTATTCTTGGAGTTCAGGTTTCCAGGTACGCAAACCCCAGATGATAAAGCCAATCAGAAAAAAGGCACTGGGCGCGAGCAGCATCAAACCGTTAGTGACATACCATCCACCATCATTAACTGTGTTAAGGATGGTGACACCAAAGAGTTTTCCCGAACCAAAAAGTTCACGAACAAAGCCGACGGTCAGAAGAACGATACCGTAACCCAGACCGTTTCCGACCCCGTCAAGAAAACTCAAACCAACCGGATTTTTCATCGCGTAGGCTTCGGCGCGCCCCATAACGATACAGTTGGTTATAATCAGACCAACATAAACCGATAGAGCCTTGCTCATCTCATAGAGGTAAGCTTTGAGCATCTGATCGATAATAATAACCAGAGTCGCAATAATGGTCATCTGGACAATGATCCTGATACTGTTGGGAATATGATTGCGTATCGCACTGATTGCCGCATTAGAACAAGCCGTAACCAAAACAACAGCGACGGTCATGGTCAGTGCCGTAGATAGCTTGTTGGTAACTGCCAGAGCTGAACAGATACCCAAAATCTGCAAGGCAATTGGGTTGTTATTAAATAATGGATCCAGCAGGGCGTCTTTTGCTTTTGCCATGATTAACCTCTCTCTGCTTTAAGTTTGGCTAGGTATGGGGCAAATCCATGCTCGCCAAACCAGTAGCGGATAATGCCATGGACCTTGTTGCCGGTCACTGTTGACCCGGCAATACCATCAATCGTATTGACAGCATCGGCAGCGCTTGAATTGTACTTTCCTTTTTTAACGACTTTAAGGGCAAGTTTGCCGGAACTGTTATAGATCTGCTTGTCTGGCCATTGTTTCTTCCAGTTTGGATTGTCAACCTCGGCACCAAGACCCGGGGTCTCTGCATGCTGATAGAATGTAAAGCCTTTTACAGTCGTCCCATCTGCATCAACAGAAATATAGCCATACATCGGACCCCACATTCCAGCCCCACGAATTGGCAGGATGACTGTACCGCTCTTATCAAGGTAGATGGCAGCATACTTAGCCCGGGTACCAATTCCAGCAAGATCCAAGTCGGCAGGAATTTGTTCTGACAACTCGGGGTTATCCACCGCTTCTTTCTGGTCGTAGGTTGCAGCATCAACGGCTGTTGTGTAATCGCCAGTAGCCAGATCAACCAGCTTCAGCTCCATATTCGATGTGAAAAGTTCATCGACACTTCCACCGTCATCAATCTGCTGTTGATAGCCACCAGCAGCAAGAACGGTTTTACGTATTTCAAGCTGTTTGTTATATGCTTCCTTATCGATCCGCACAATTGCCGCCAAGCAGACCAGTATCGAGCAGACAACACAGAGCAGAAAGGCAACCAGGAATGTTTTTAAAATAGAATCATTAGACATGGCGCGACTTCCTTTTCTTGATGTGTGCGTTCACGACCAGACGGTCAACCAATGGCGCCAAAACGCTACCAAACAGCAGAATGATTCCGACACTTTCAGGCATCGTTGGGTTGTAAATACGAACAATAACGATCAGCATGCCAATCATGATACCGCAAATCCATTGCCCCTTAACCGTCATTGACGAAGCAGAATGGTCGGTTGCCAGAAAGACAGTACCGAAAGCCAGGCCACCAAGAACCAAATGCCAAGCTGGGCTCATTGCGTCAGGGCTGAACATACAAAGGATTGATGAGAGGCCGACAACCCCGATCAGGATTGAGGCAATAATACGCCATGATGCAATTCCGGTCACAAGTAGAACTACCGCACCAAACAGGCATGCAAGAGCAGATGTTTCACCCAGAGAACCAGGGATTGTTCCTAAGAATGCTGCTTGCCAAGAGATTCCTTGCGCAGCCAGGCTAGCAACTCCATCGTTGAGAGCCATGGCTAGTGGTGTTGCACCACTATAGCCATCAACTGCTGTCCAGACACTATCTCCAGACATCGATCCTGAATAAGCCAGGGACATGAAAACCCAAGCAACCAAGGCAGGGTTGAGAAAATTCATTCCAACACCACCGAAAATTTCACGGCCAATCACTACACCAAAGGATGTTGCAATGGCGATCTGCCACAGCGGTGCGGTAGGAGGCATCAGTAAAACAATTAATGTGGAAGTAACCAGAAATCCTGCAGTGATGCTCTTTTTCCGCATCGAAGCAAAAAGAGCCGCCCAAAAAGCTTGGGTCACCATGACAACAATTAACAAAGGAAGAAAGATCCCCAATCCCTTGACGAGATTGGCGACAATTGAAGTACTGTCACTGAGGCCAGGCAGAGCGTCGATCTGTCCGGCTGCCAGCATCTGATTCAGAGTTAAGTTTGCCTGGTATCCACTGTTCCACATAGCCATCAGGATGCAGGGCAACAATGCCAGCATAATGATACTCATGACCCGTTTGTGATTGATGCTGTCACGTACGTGAACAGAACCAGTTGTCACATCGGCAGGTGAGTAGAGTGAAGCATTGACTGCTTCGTTCAATGTATCGAATAATTTCACAGTCGTTATCCCTCTTTCTCAATGGTGGTGAGTGCGTCACGCAACATAATGCCGTAATCATTCTTACCGGAACAGACATAGCTACATAATGCCAAATCCTCTTCCGCCAGCTCCAGACAACCAAGTTCTTGAGCCTGATCGGTATCTCCAGCCGCCAGACTGAGCAACAGAAAGTTTGGCAGCATATCCAATGGCAGCACTTTCTCAAAAGAACCAATAGCCAGTACGCTTCCCTTGCTTCCGTATTGACTGGTATTCATTGGCTTGGACGGACCACCAGTAAATGCCGATAAGAATGCCCGTTTGATAGAATATTTATCTGCTCCAGCAGTCAATGAAGCCAGGAACTCTCGCTCTTGTTTTTCTGGTAAAACCGAAATTTGCAGATGGTATCGACCTAGATAAGCCATCTTTCCCATAGCTGTTGAGCCATCAAGAACAGAACCGGAGACAATCCGCTGTTCGCCGGAATTGAGTTCATCGGCCAGAAGCTCTTCTAGAGATGCTCCGATACGGGTCCGTACCAAACGGGGACTTTTAACGCCAGGGCCACCGAGGGCTATAACGCGGTCGGTTGGTACGTGCCCGGAGATAAAAAATTTACCAAAAGCAATCACATCCTGATAATTGATTGACCAGACAGTTTTACCTTCGCAAACCGGGTCAAGAAAGTGAATGTGAGTACCAGGC
>JADGEB010000038.1 GCA_016744595.1 Desulfuromusa sp. | reverse complement strand
GTACTGATGCTGATACCAAGACTTTTGGTGTTGGTGCTACTTTTGTTTCTTCTGCAAATGTTCCTGAAGATGTTATCTACAATGTTGTTAAGGCTGTTTTTGAGAACTTTGATGATTTCAAAAAGCTTCACCCAGCATTTGCAAATCTGAAGCCATCAGAAATGATCAAAGATGGTCTTTCTGCTCCTTTGCATAAAGGTGCTGCTAAGTACTATAAAGAAGCAGGTATGATGTAGTCTTGTGTTTTAGCGCTGAAAAAAATGCACCGTTACGGCGGTGCATTTTTTTTCATATCGACCCTTCGGTGATTTAAGGCTGTGAATCTTACCTTTTGAAGCATTCATCGAATAGAATCGATCTATATTTGTTACTCTGAAGGGTGTTTGCCATGACCGAATTAAAAGAGACCACTATAAAGACTGATGAAGAACTTCAGGAGATGATTGCTGAGACGGAGTCCGGTGCCCGAAATCCGACCGGTGCTTTTCCGAAAAAAGTTCTGTTTGCGGTTCCTCTGATCTGGACAATATTTCAACTCTGGTACGCATCGCCGTTGCCATTTATTTTTAACTTCTTTGTTATTAATGATACCGAGGCACGGGCCATTCACCTTGCTTTTGCAATTTTTCTCTCTTTTACCGCCTTTCCAACATTTAAAAAATCACCAACAAAATATATTCCACTACAGGATTGGGCGTTAGGTCTGGTTGGTGCATTCAGTTCGGCTTATCTGTATATCTTTTATGTGTCGCTTTCGGATCGACCTGGCATGCCAACACAGATGGATCTGATTGTTTCGGTTGTCGGTCTGGTTCTGTTACTCGAAGCAACTCGTCGAGCCTTAGGTCCTCCGCTGATGGTCGTGGCGACAGTATTTATTACTTACACCTTTGGTGGCCAGTGGATGCCTGATGTTATTGCACATAAAGGGGCAAGTCTGGCAAAGGGGATGTCTCATTACTGGTTAGGAACTGAGGGTGTTTTCGGTGTTGCACTAGGGGTTTCAACCGGAATGGTTTTTATGTTTGTGCTGTTTGGTGCCATGCTTGAAGCGGCTGGAGCCGGAAACTATTTTATCCGGACTGCTTTTGCTGCCCTTGGTCATTTAAAAGGTGGACCGGCTAAAGCTGCCGTCGTTTCTTCTGGTCTGACCGGCCTGGTTTCCGGTTCCTCTATTGCTAATGTTGTTACGACTGGTACTTTTACGATACCACTGATGAAGAAGGTTGGTTTTAAAGCTGAAAAAGCTGGTGCTATTGAGGTTGCCTGCTCAACTAACGGGCAGTTGATGCCACCAGTTATGGGGGCTGCAGCCTTCCTGATGGTTGAGTACGTTGGCATAACTTATATTGAAGTTATCAAGCATGCATTTCTGCCGGCTATCATCTCCTATGTTGCCTTGGTCTATATCGTCCACCTTGAGGCTTGTAAGATGGGGCTGGAAGGGATGGAGAAAACGATTACTAAGACTGTTGCGCAGCGGATGTTATCTTTTGTCTTTACTTTCTTATTTATGATTATTCTCGCCGGAGTGACTTATTACGGCTTAGGCTGGATAAAGACTGTCGCTGGTGATGGAACAATATATGTTGTCTCTGTTTTGTTGGCGGTTGCCTACCTGTTTCTTCTCTGGTATGCCTGCAAAGTTCCTGAATTGGAGCATAGTACTGAGATCAGGGAGCTTCCGCATCTTGGTCAAACAGCTCAAGCCGGATATTACTTCCTTTTGCCTGTTGTGGTGCTGATGTGGTGTCTGACGGTGGAGCGCTTGTCTCCAGCCCTGTCGGCTTTCTGGGCAACCGTATTGATGATAGTTATCTTGCTATCGCAGCGACCTCTCAAAGGAATCTTCCGTAAGATTCAGGGAGAAGAATTCTCTTTCAAAGCTGGTTTTATGGATCTGATTGACGGTAGTGTCGCTGGTGCGCGGAACATGATCGGCATCGGTGTCGCAACTGCCGCAGCCGGGATCATTGTTGGTACTGTAACTTTGACCGGTATAGGTCTGGTTATGACCGAATTTGTTGAATTCATTTCAGGTGGCAACTTGATGTTAATCTTGCTGTTTACTGCAATTATCAGCTTGATTCTCGGGATGGGCCTGCCGACCACAGCCAACTATATTGTTGTGTCTACCCTGATGGCACCAGTTATTGTCAATCTGGCAGCACAAAACGGCCTTATTGTTCCACTGATCGCTGCTCACCTTTTCGTATTCTATTTTGGAATTCTTGCTGATGATACCCCGCCGGTTGGATTGGCGGCTTTTGCCGCTGCTGGAATATCGGGTGGAGATCCGATCAAAACCGGTATTCAGGGTTTTATCTACGATATTCGGACAGCAGTACTTCCGTTCATGTTTATCTTTAATACCAAGTTGCTGATGATCGGAATCGATCACTGGTATGAGCTGGTTATTGTAGTTATTGCTGCGGTTTTTGCCATGCTTGCATTTGCAGCGGGAACACAGGGCTATTTTATAGTCAAGTGCCGGATATGGGAAACGGTAGCTCTGCTAGTCGTTGCACTGCTTCTGTTTCGCCCAGGTATCGTCTGGGATAAAATATTTCCGCCATTGCTTGAAGAACCAGCAACTGAAATTGTCTCTTATGTTGGTGATATGGATCCTGGCTCTTCCCTCCGAATAATGCTTAAGGGGGAGAAAATGAGCGGCAAGGAATTTACCAAGACAATTATGCTGACGGTCGGGGATGAAGCGACCGGAGCTGAAAAGTTGGCTGGGGTCGGTTTTGAAACCCGTGAAGAAGACGGGAAAATCTTTATTGATAACGTTATTTTTTCTAGTGCTGCAGAGAAATCAGGGGTTGATTTCGATCAGGAAATCCTGAATATTCAGGTTCCTAGTCATCGTTTGCCGCCAGAGTTAATGTACTTCCCAGCCGCGGCTCTCTATGGGTTTATCTGGTTGATTCAAGCTCGCAGAAAAAAGAAACAACAGCCTGCGGTCGTTACCGCATAAACAATTATTTAACTAAGAAATCCCATCTTCGCCCTTTAGGTGTTAAGCTTGATAGCGAAGGTGGGTGCTGTTAATGAGTTGGGAAAAGGGGAGGCCGCTATGAGTATCAAAATAAATAATATTCTTGTTGCTAAAGATCTAAGCAAGGAATCTTCTAGAGTCATCCGTTATGCACTTGAGCTGGGTTGTAAGTTTCATGCGCAGGTTCATGTGCTCCATGTTATGCCAACGGTTGATTCTTCAGTTCTGAATATGGTCGCTCTAACTATGGGACCAGACAACCTAGCAAAGTTTAATGCAGTCAATGAGGCCGAATTGGCAGAGAAAACACGTGACCAGCTACATGCTATTATTCAGGAAGAAACCGAGTTGATGGAGGAAGAAGTTATTCATCCACCAATAATTGAGGTACATCATGGTGAACCGGCGCCGATGATCCTGAATGTTGCTGATCGGCTCGATGTCGAGATGATTATCTTGGGCAGCCATAGCAAAGGAAAGTTGCACTATGCATTCCTTGGCAGTGTTGCAGAAAAAATTCTCCGGAAAACTCACCGGGCAGTGACGATTGTGCCGCCTCAGGTAGGGTGATTAGTTCATAAAACATACTGATAATTAGTCCCGCTCACAATTGTTGTGAGCGGTTTTTTTATTTAATCTGATTATTTGATTGACAGTCGGTGCAGGGAATGTAAATATCTGACAGATTTAGTCATGTATTTACATTAATAAACAAATAAAGGAGAGATACAATGAGTGATTATCAAGAACGTGAAGCAGCAGTATTATTTAAGGGAAATCCAGCCACCTTGCTTGGAGCTGAAGTTAAAGTTGGGGATGTTGCTCCAGATTTTCGTGTTGTTGATAATGGTCTTCAGCCAGTGACTCTGGCAACAGATGCTGGAAAAATTCGTCTGATTGCCGTTGTCCCTTCTCTGGATACACCGGTGTGTGATGCAATGACCCGCCACTTTAATCAGGATATTGCCGCTCTCCCTGACTCTGTTGCAGCCTATACCATCAGTGTCGATCTTCCTTTTGCCCAGAAACGTTGGTGCGGCAATGCCGGGATTGATAAGGTTCAAACTCTTTCCGATTATCAGGATCGTTCTTTTGGATTGAACTATGGATTACTGTTGAAGAATCTGAAACTACTGGCTCGAGCCGTTTATGTTATCGATCAGAATGATAAGGTGGCTTATGTTGAGCTGGTTCCTGAAGTGACAGCAGAGCCAGACTACGCAGCAGCTTTGGAAGCGGTAAACAAGCTTCTTTAGTTCTATCACAATATGAGAATAAAATAGCCCTTGGAAGTCATTACTTTCAGGGGCTATTTTGTTGATCTGATATGAAAATTACCTCAATTCCCCTTCTTCAAAGGGGGAGGCTTTTGTCTCCCTTCTTTACGAAAGAGGGACTGTGGGAGATTTGAACTGAATTCAACAAATAGTTTCTCAATATGGTCGCCGAGCATCTGTAGAAACTTTTCTCTCTCCTGAGGTTCTTTCAACTGGATAGCGTAATTTTACCACCAGATCCTGAATTTCCTGTGGTGGCTCAGGAGTTACTTTGGAAACGACATACATCAGTAGAAAATTGATAATCATACCAACCGTGCCAATCCCTTCAGGCGAAATTCCAAACCACCAGTTTGCGGGTTTGTTAGCTCCTGGGTTAATAAACTTGAAATAGACGATGTATGAGGCGGTAAAAGTGATTCCGGTAATCATTCCAGTCATTGCGCCGTACACGTTTGTCTTTTTGTTGAAAATCCCCATGATAATGGCAGGGAAAAAAGAAGCTGCTGCAAGTCCGAAAGCAAATGCAACAACCTGGGCAACAAAGCCGGGTGGGAAAATACCGAAAAGTCCTGCAATAACGACCGCGCCAGCGGCACCGCAGCGTGCCCATAATAACTCTCCTTTTTCAGACATGCTTGGCATCAGCACCCCTTTCATCAGGTCATGTGAGATGGACGCTGAGATGACCAGTAAGAGCCCTGCCGCCGTGGAGAGAGCCGCTGCTAGCCCCCCAGCTGCAACCAGGGCAATAATCCAGTTGGGTAGCCGGGCAATCTCCGGGTTAGCGAGAACCATAATGTCGCGATCAATATACATTTCATTTGGGCTGTCTAAAATAATATTGGAGACCATTGCTTGGCCAAAGGAGCCTGTCTGTCCAGAATATTTTGGCTTTCCAGAAAATGCATTTCCTGGACCGTATTGCATGACCCCATCTCCATTTTTATCGACCCAGGCAATCAGTCCAGTTTCTTCCCAGCTTTTTAACCACTGCGGAGCGTGATCATACCTGACATTATGGATGGTTTTGATGAAGTTGGTTCGGGCAAATGCTGCGACTGCAGGAGCCGCCGTATATAGGAGAACGATAAAAAAAAGTGCCCAGCCAGCTGAGGCTCGTGCATCTTTAATTTTGGGAACTGTGAAGAAGCGAATGATGACATGTGGTAGGCCCGCAGTTCCGACCATCAGAGCAATGACGATAAAGAAGACATCAATCTTGGGGCGGTTTCCAGAGGTATATTCACTAAATCCAAGATCTTTATGGATGCCATCCAGAACATCAAGTAGATATCTCCCTTGGGTTGAAGCATCCTGTAAAATCTCTGCACCGCTAGCACTGATGGTACTACCAAAACCAAACGCAGGAATCGGGTTGCCGGTTAACATGATCGAGATGTAAATCGCAGGAATCATGTAAGCAACAATAAGAACACAATACTGGGCGACTTGGGTGTAAGTGACCCCTTTCATTCCCCCGAGGACAGCGTAAAAAAATACAATGCACATCCCAATCACCACACCAGTATTGATTGGGACATTGAGAAAACGGGAAAAAACGACCCCTACACCGCGCATCTGTCCGGCAACATAGGTAAAAGAGATGAAAATGGCGCAGAATAAAGAAATAATTCTGGCACTTTGAGAATAATATCGATCACCAATGAATGAGGGGACGGTGAATTTACCATACTTGCGTAAATAGGGAGCCAATAGCATGGCGAGTAAAACATAGCCACCGGTCCAACCCATCAAATACATGGATCCGTCACGACCCATAAAAGAGATCAACCCTGCCATTGAAATAAATGAAGCGGCAGACATCCAGTCAGCACCTGTTGCCATGCCGTTTAGAACCGGGTGGATGGTTCTTTCTGCGGCGTAAAAAGCCCCAGTTGATGAAGCGCGGGCACGGATGGCAATAATGATATAGATCAAAAATGTCACGCCAACAAGAATCCAGGTCCAAGTTGTAATGCTCATGGTTGGATCTCCCCTCGCTGTAGATCCAATGTTATTGCGTATTTAATAAACTCAGTAATGATAAGGTTGCTATGCATAGGAGGCATCAATCTTCATAGACATCATACTTTCGATCCAGTGAATTCATCAGTCGAACATAGACAACAATTAATAGGCAAAAGACAACTTCCGCACCTTGATTAGCGAACCAGTAGCCCAACGGAAAGCCAAAAAACTTTATGCTGTCCAGCTGATCAACGAAAACAATGCCAAAAAGATAGGAGACGGTAAACCAGATTGATAAGAGGATGGCGATATATTTGAGATTCTGTTTCCAGTAAGCCTGTAGCTCTTGTTCTCTTGCCATGTATGCCTCATGTGATGGGTATTTTCAGGGAATTTCCACTGAACTTATACTCCTTATTTTAATCAAATAAGTATTTTTCGCAATCACTTTCTGGTTGTAGGAACCGTATGACACTGCAGCTTAAGCTGGGAATTGATATGGAATTTTTTATAGGTTAGCTCACGATTTTAGAAAAGTGCCTTTTAGTTGAATCCTGTAGTTTGCTAGCAACCCGGAATGACTCTTTGAGTAAGTCCTGCTCGTTTTTTGTCAGGGCATAGGGATCTAGATAGTGAGTCGGGAATTTACCCTGATCGATCAGGGTAATTTCATTGCGCAAACGTAAAAAAGTAAACGCTTCAAAGGCCGCTTTGATATGCTCTGCAGTTTCAAAATTGATTACCTTTAGTTTGACCAGCTGATCAAGCCGTTCTATGGTGGTCGTGGCAGCGACTTGTTGTTCCAGTAGGAACATCCGTACGCAATCGACAATAAAGATGCTTCCCGCCTGCTTAACAGATAACTTTCCTTTATGTTTTTTATCTCTATCTAGCGAGAATCGACCTATCAGGCTCAATGGAACTTTATGTTTGAAATCAAGTTCCATCATATGATAAAGGAATATTGGATGGGTTTTGATCTCCTGGTGGATAATTTCTCTCAGATCTTGGCACAGTGAAGCTTCGCCAGAAATGGGCATGAAATCAAAAAAGATGGAAGAGTAACGCACTTTTTGGGCTTCTGGGACTCTGATCCAGTCGGATACTCGTGCCTGCCAATCTTTTAAGCGACCTCGCCAGAGAGGATTGTTAACCATGACATTTCCATCACATCTCGGGTAACCAATGCGGGCAAGTGCGGCGACAAGTTTTTCGGCAAAAGGGATAAAAAAAGTATTAACTTCCTCGATTTTTTCATCAGGGAAGTCTTCAAAGATAAAACCGTTATCCTGATCAGGACCCAGTAACATCTCTTTTCGGCCACCACTCCCCATGATTATAAAGCAGAGTTTAATATCTGGCGGGGTTTTCCCCTGACGTATCATTTCGCTCAATACGATATCGTAGCAGCGCTGGATAATGCGGTGGTGAATATATGAGATGATTTCCATAGTTTCGATATTGGAACGATTTTCGCTCAGTAGTACGCGAGCAACTTTTACAATTTCTTCGCGAGCAGAAATCAAATCCTCAACTGTGCGAGCTTTGCTGACATTACCAATAAGAAGCATCGATTTCTGACTACGATATTTCATTAAATCTTGAAATGTAACAATGCCAACAATTTCCCCCCGATCCAATATTGGCATATGCTTTATTTTGTGACTCATCATGAAGGTCGTAGCTTCATACATGAAAGTATCTGGAGCCATAGTATAGGGTTTTGGAGTCATCACATCATTGGCGCTAGCTGTTTGACAATCTGCCGTTTCCCTAGCCAGAACTTTTGCAACCAGATCACGTTCAGTCACGATTCCGGTAAGTTTGTTTTTATTGTCACACACCATTATGGCGCCGATGCTTTGCTGAACCATTCTTCTGGCAATATCTCTGATCGGTGTGTCAGGGGTACAAGTTTCCGCAGGGGTTGACATGATTTCTGATAGCCGTTTTTTGAAAGGGTAGGCTTCAGTTTGTGTCAGAGTGCTCTGGGCATGATCGTTAACCATGCCGGAGTAAAGATTGCGTACTCGTGAGTAAATAGCTTTATTGAAAAACTCAGTGATATGGGGATAGTTTTCAGCAGTTTTTGTGAGTATCGATTTTGGGATCAGATAACATTCTGTCTCTTTAACTGTTCGTGCTCCGGCCGAATAGCCGCCATCAGTAAAGATTGGAGTGCTACCGAAGAAAGCGCCTTCTTTACGATAATCAACAATCATCTCGACACCGCCGGGAGTCAGGACGACAATCTCAACTAACCCAGATTTAATTATATAGAGATAGTCGCTTGGGGCATCATGCTGGTTAAAAATATGGATAGGTGCTGGAAATTTTTCTATTTTAGCGGATTGATTGAGTTCCGCAAAAACTTCTTCGGGGAGCTGATTGAATGGTTCTGTCTCACGTAAGGTTTTGATGAGCCCCATGGAGGTCTCCCTGTCTTCTCAATGTGGAAATATAGAAACGAAAAAGGCTTCCATTTGGAAGCCTTGAATGAAACTAAGAGAGTAATATCACAGTTATGGTAAAATGGGAAGAGCTTGAATCGTTTGTAGATTGTCAATCTGTTGCTGGTTTTCTCTTTTTATCAAAATTAATTGGGTGAGCTTGGAAGCGGATTATAAAATCAGCAATAATTTTTCCCCAGATAGTCAGTCCGGCTACGGCACTCCAGGTTTCATAGGAATAAAGCCCCATGAGGACAGAAACAATAACCCCTGCAGCTATCCCGCCGCAGATGAGGTTGAGGAGACCGACAAAGGGAGCCCATTTTTTTGGGTTTTTTGGTGGCAAGCCACGTTTGGTCGCAACTTCAGAATAGTTCTTTTTTACGAGAATTCGCCAGGCACGTCGCAACCAGAAGAATACCATTGGGAACAGGGCAAGAAACAGAAGCCATGTCAGTGCCACGCCGATATCAAAAACCATGTGAAACTCCTCAGTAAGAAACATTCAAATTTGAGAGACTCTTTGTACTCGAGGTCGCTGCTTCAATCAAGAATATTTTATTCATCTTAGCAAAACAATGGGGTTAAAAAAGCCCCGCCAGCAGTACTGGCGGGGCAAAATGATCAGGCATAATGCACCGATCGCATTGAACTAGTAATTCTTAGTGAGCTCCGTCAACAGCTTTGGAACCACGTGGAATCCGTACATCTTCAACCATTTGAGCGATTTCTTCTGGTACCGGTGGAGTCATGTTCTTGACTGCGAAGGCAACGGCAAAGTTAACAATCGCACCGATAGCACCGAAAGCGTTCGGGGAAATGCCAAAGAAGAAGCTTGATTTTCCACCAAACAGACCCAGGAACTCTGTTCCTTTGATGAAGAAGATGCCTTTGTGGGCGAAAACATAGAGCATGGTGATGCCGAGACCGGAAAGCATACCGGCAATAGCGCCCTGCTTGTTCATAGTTTTACTAAAAATACCCATCATTAGGCATGGGAAGATAGAACTGGCAGCCAGACCAAAGGCGATGGCGACGGTACCGGCAGCAAATCCTGGAGGATTAAGACCCAGGTAACCAGCAACAACGATAGAACAAGCCATGGCGACTTTACCAGCCAGCAGTTCTTTTTGCTCGCTCATCTCTGGGAACCAGATTCCTTTGAAAAGGTCATGAGAAATAGCGGAGGAAATTGCCAGAAGTAGACCGGCTGCAGTTGATAGCGCAGCAGCAAGGCCACCGGCAGCAACCAAAGCAATAACCCAGTTTGGCAGTAGTGCGATTTCAGGGTTTGCGAGAACCATGATGTCGCGGTTAACCGAAAGTTCACTGCCTTTCCAACCGGCTGCTTCAACTTTTGCGAGGAATTCAGCATTTTTTGACTTGCCATTGTAGTACTGGATTCGGCCGTCACCGTTCAGATCTTTAAATTTCAACAGGCCAGTAACTTCCCAACGCTTCATCCAGTCGGGACGGGTTTCATAGACGATACTGTTCTCAGTAGCGAAGACGTCACCGTCTGCTTGCATAACTGCTTTGTTAACGGTTGCGTGCAGATTCAAACGAGCCATGGCAGCAACAGCAGGAGCAGTGGTGTAGAGAAGAGCGATGAAGATCAGTGCGTAACCAGCAGAATAACGTGCATCTTTAACCGTAGCAACGGTGAAGAAACGCATGATAACGTGTGGTAAACCAGCTGTACCGATCATCAATGATACGGTGTAAACGAACATGTTGAGCAGGCTGCCAGGAACTTGAGTGGTGTATTTACCAAAACCAAGATCGGTAACAACCATATCCAACTTACCCAGCAGGGACATGTCAGTGCCAACAAATCCAGAACCCAGCCCAAGTTGTGGGAGTGGGTTGCCGGTCAGTTGCATTGAGATAAAGATCGCAGGTACGGTGTAGGCAAGAATCAGAACACAATACTGAGCAACCTGAGTGTAGGTGATTCCTTTCATGCCACCGAAAACAGCATAGAGGAAAACGATTCCCATCCCGATGTAAATACCCATAGCGTTAGAAACACCAAGGAAGCGGGAGAAGGCGACACCAACACCAGTCATCTGACCAATGATGTAGGTCAATGATGCTGCGAGAAGGCAGAGAACCGCCACCAAGCTGGCACCTTTGGAATAATAACGAGCAGAAACGAAAGATGGCACGGTAAACTTACCAAATTTACGTAGGTAAGGAGCTAGCAGCATCGCCAGCAAAACGTAACCCCCTGTCCAGCCCATCAGGAACAGACCGCCACCATAACCCATATTGGCGATGAGACCAGCCATAGAGATAAAGGACGCAGCTGACATCCAGTCAGCACCAATTGCCATACCGTTAACGACTGGACCAACATTACCGCCAGCAGAATAAAATTCACTTGTGCTCCCCGCGCGAGCCCATACAGCAATGCCGATATAAATGGCAAAGGTGAGTCCAACAACGAAGTATGTCATAGCTTGTAAACCCATAATTAAAATTCCTCCTTAGTCTTCGTGGACGTCATATTTTTCATCAAGTTTTCCCATTGCACGAGCATAGTAAAAAATGAGAGCGATGAAAATATAGATTGAACCCTGCTGGGCAAACCAGAATCCCAGCGGATAGCCACCGATTGAGATGCTGTTTAGCGCACCAGCAAACAGAATTCCGGCACCATATGAAACGGCGAACCAGATAATCAGCATGTTCCTGACTAAGGCTATAGTATCCTTCCAATAAGCTTTACTGCTGTTGTCCGTACTCATAAATAATTCCTCCTCACAAAAAGATGGATGTTACCCCCTAAATTAAACTGATTTGAAACTGTGAGCTTTTTTTGCTCGGTACTTCAATTCTTTTGATTTCCTCCTTTCGGGATTATCATTCCTATTCGTTTATGTTTCTTTCTAAAAAAGTGCGATAGCTCTGCCTGATTCACTCAGGCTTCATCGTTGGAATGCTCTCAGGGTGTGCTTCTGGGAGCGAATGCATTGTAACCAAGTTGTGCTGAAATCATTTCGCCGGTTGCTTTTAAGGCGGGCAATAGTTCCTTATTGATCCGGTTCTCATCAGTGCGAAAACTCGGGGTAATCAATGCCAGACAGCCATCGAGGATTCTACCGCTTTTAAATAAAGGGACTGCCATACAAGTACTTCCTTCACCAACGCCATTGTGATCGATGCAATAGCGTTGTTTGCGACAATGATCAATTTCTTCTGCAAGCTGAGGTAAATTTGCTAGCATTTGTGTGTTTGCTTCATCAAATGCCAATAGAACTTTACCCGCAGCACACTTTTCCAATGCAAACCGCTGACTTGTCAGAGGGACAACCTTGACTTTTTGATCATTATCCAGCATCTCCAGAAAGAGTGCTTCTTGATTGCGTTGGACAACCAAATAAACAGTCTCGTCACATTGTCGAACAAGCTGTGCCATTGCTGGTCTGGCTTTTCGCAGTAGAGTCATCTTGGAAAGAAGTTTTTGGCTGACTTCAAAGGCCGCCAGCCCTAACTGATACTCCCCAGAGATCTGCCCACGCTCTACATAGCCGTGATTCTCGAAAGTTGCCATCAATCTGAAAAGACTTGCCTTGGTCATGTCCAGGCGTTGACTTAATTGAGCAAGGCTGCATTTGTTGCCTTCATCTGCCAGAGCCTCAAGTAGATGCAGAGCATTCTCAACTGACCTTATATTGTAGGAGTCTTTTTCTCTGCTCGGCATTACGGTTCGCGCCTTCTCGAAGAATTTTAAACCGGATATTCATTTTAGCAACTTTTAATCTAGTACTGTCATTAATCAGGCAGGACAATAATACGCTGTTATATAGTTGTCAATACGCTTTTTTGTTTTAACCCTTATGTTTCTTTACCATAGAGGTTGTACTATTTTTAATGTTTGACTATAAGATATTGAAAATACAGCTAAATAACAAAATTAGTAATCTAATAAACAAGAGTATAACGCCGTTTAAAAAAAAACTATATCGTTTCATTCTGGATTATTTTTACTCTAAAATGCAATTATTGATACCAATGCACCCACACATATAGGTAGTTTCTACCTTTGTTGGTAGTTCATTAATGAAAAATCCAAGTGTAAAATCACGGATGAAAGATTTTTTATCAAATATCGTTTTATTGTTTTCAATGCATATGAATAACGCTTGTTTGGGGACTCTTTTGGATGGCTTGTCTGGAGAGACGCTTTGATTATTTTTGCGGCTGCTGGTATTCCGTTCGTAGGGGTTGGTTCGCTTGACTTGATTTGCTCTATAGTGTTAAAAATTCCCACTTTTACAAAGGTTTATAATGCATATGTACCTCCCTAATCAAAATGATTTTTGCCAGCTGGCACAGCAGGGCAATTTAATTCCTGTCTATCGTGAAATTCTTGCAGATATGGAAACGCCTGTTTCTGCTTTTCGCAAAATTGATGATGGTCAGACTGCCTTCTTACTCGAATCGATTGAGGGTGGAGAGAAATGGGCTCGCTATTCTTTTCTTGGTAGTGGCCCGGCTAGGGTGTTTCGGTGCCGGGATAGGTATTATGAAGTCCGCTATGCCGGTCAACTTGAGGAGTCTGGGCAGGTTGATGACCCCCTGAATAAATTACGTGAGTTGATGTCAGTTTATCAACCGGTTGAACTGGACGGTTTACCACGCTTTTTCGGCGGTGCTGTTGGTTATCTTGGCTATGATATGGTTCGTTTTGTTGAGGATCTTCCCGATGCGAACCCACGTGAGGTCGATAGTTGGGATGCCTGTTTCATGCTCACTGAGCGGTTGCTGATCTTTGACAATATGCGGCAGAAAGTCAAACTGGTTTGCAATGTGCTTTTGCAAGATGATGAAGACCCTGCAGCCGCTTATCAACGTGCTCAGCAACAGATAGAGCAGATGCTGTTGCAATTGCGCCAGCCATTACCGTATGAGGATGTAACGCAGAGTGGCGATGGTCGCCAGAAGATTGAAGCGAATTTCAGTCAAGATGATTTTAAACAGGCGGTTGAACGTTGTAAAGAATACATTCGAGCTGGTGATATTTTTCAAGTAGTGATTTCCCAGCGGTTTTCGGGCACTTTGCAGAGTGATCCTTTTAATATTTATCGAGCGCTCCGAACTATCAACCCTTCCCCTTACATGTTTTTTCTCCGTTTTGGTGAATCTGTCATTGTTGGTGCTTCGCCTGAAGTTCTGGTGCGTAAAGAGGGTGACCAGGTTGATGTCCGTCCAATTGCCGGCACTTTGCCACGTGGTAAAACGGCAGCAGAAGATCTTGCTTTAGAGCAGCAACTTCTTGCCGATCCGAAAGAGCGGGCTGAACACATTATGCTTGTTGATCTGGGGCGTAACGATGTTGGTCGGGTTGCTATTGGCGGTACTATTGAGGTCAGTGAATTGATGGTGGTAGAGCGTTATTCTCATGTCATGCATATCGTTTCCAACGTGCGTGGTCAATTGCGCCCTGAGCTTGATTGTTTCGATGTGTTTCGTGCGGCGTTTCCGGCAGGAACTCTGTCAGGATCACCAAAAATCCGGGCGATGGAAATTATCGATGAACAGGAACCGGTACGACGTGAAGTTTACGGTGGTGCAGTTGGGTATTTTTCATTTAGTGGCAATATGGATCTAGCAATTGCGATTCGAACCTTGCAAATAGAAAAAGATAAGTTTTACTTGCAGGCAGGAGCGGGGATTGTTGCCGATAGTGACCCCGAAATGGAATATCAGGAAACCTTAAATAAAGCTCGTGGTGTCAAGCGTGCCATAGAAATGGCAAACCGCGGACTCGTGTAGAGGGGAATCTTGTGTGTTCGCCCCATAACATCAAGGCAGACACATAGGTCTGCCCCTACATGATTCTAATTCCAAGGCAGGACATTTTTTATGCTGTTGATGATCGATAATTACGATTCTTTTACCTACAACCTGGTTCAATATTTTCTTGAACTTGGCGAGGAGGTCGAAGTTATCAGAAATGACAAGCTGACTCTGGATGATATTGAGCAGTTGGCACCGGAGCGGCTGGTTATTTCTCCTGGGCCATGTACGCCGAAAGAGGCCGGAATCTCGGTTGCGGCGATTCAGCAATTTGCTGGTAAGATTCCACTTCTTGGTATCTGTCTGGGACATCAGGCGATTACGGAGGCTTTTACCGGCAAGGTGGTGCGGGCTGATCGTTTAATGCATGGCAAAACCAGCCCGATTCACCATGATGGTCATGGTCTTTATCAAAACCTACTAAACCCTTTTACTGCAACTCGCTACCATTCCCTAATTGCTGAGCGACAGAGTTTCCCCGATTGTTTGAATATTACTGCCTGGACTGAAGAAGGGGAAATCATGGGGTTGCAGCATCGAGAATTGCCAGTATGGGGTGTGCAATTTCACCCTGAATCAATTTTGACGACCGAGGGGATGGCATTGCTGGGTAATTTTCTCAAAATATCTTGTATGGAGACTATAGATGATTAAGGCGGCGATTGCCAAACTGGTTGAACGGCATGATTTAAGTGAACCAGAAATGATCGATGCTATGAATCAAATTATGGGTGGTGAGGCCACTTCAGCGCAGATTGGTTCGTTTATCACTGCTTTGCGGATGAAGGGGGAAACAATACCTGAAATTATTGGCGCAGCGAAGGTTATGCGGGAGCGTGCTACCCCGATCCAGGTTGGGGATGTGGTTGATATCGATCGAGATGATATTGATATTGACCGGGAGACTATTCTCGATACTTGCGGCACTGGTGGCAGTGGAACGAAAAGCTTTAACATCTCTACGACAGTTGCTCTCGTTGTTGCTGCGTGCGGTGCAAAGGTTGCCAAACATGGCAATCGCAGCATTTCATCTTCCTGTGGCAGTGCCGATGTTTTGGAAGAGCTTGGAGTAAAACTTGATATCTCCCCTGAGCGGGTTGCCAAATCAATCAAAGAAGTTGGTGTCGGATTTTTATTTGCTCCAGCATTACACGGAGCGATGAAGCATGCTATCGGCCCTCGGCGTGAGATTGGGATACGGACAATTTTTAATATTCTTGGCCCATTGACCAACCCAGCCGGAGCGGATCGGCAGGTCTTGGGGGTGTATCGTCGGGAGTTGGTTGAGCCATTAGCGCAGGTGCTGCAACGGCTTGGTTGCCGTTGTGGTTTTGTTGTCCATGGCGAAGATGGAATGGATGAAATTACTTTGACCGGAACCACTCTGGTGGCAGCGATTAATAGCGATAGTATCGAGTTGCATACTGTTGCCCCTGAGGCGTTTGGCTTTGAACGTTGTCATTTGGAAGACCTTCAAGGGGGGGATGCACGGCAGAATGCTGCAATTGTAAATGCTGTTCTGGCCGGTGAACCTGGTCCGAAGCTGGATATTGTCTTGTTGAACAGTTCCTATGCCTTGGTTGCTGCCGGGTTGGCCAATGGTATTGATGCCGGAATTGAACAGGCACGTGAGGCAATCACAAGCGGGCGTGGCAAAGAGACACTGGAAACCTTGATCCGGATTACAAACCAATGATTCTCGATCGGATATTGCAGACTAAAAGAGATGAAGTTAAGGCAGAGCAACTTCACTTGCCTTTGGCTGAGCTGAAAAAAAGAGTGGCAGACTCGGATCAGGTTCGGGGGTTTGCCGCCAGATTGCGTCGGGATTCTGTCGCTGGAACTGCCATCATTGCAGAAGTGAAAAAAGGATCTCCGTCAAAGGGAATTATCTGTGAGGATTTCGACCCGGTAGCGATTGCCTGTAGTTATGAGCGAGGTGGTGCCAGTTGTCTTTCTGTTTTGACCGATGAGCAATATTTTTATGGCTCTCTTGATTATCTTGGGCAGATTCGCTCGCAGGTTGATTTACCTCTGTTACGCAAGGATTTTATCGTTGATCCCTACCAGGTTTTTCAGGCACGGGTTGGTGGCGCTGATGCTATCCTTCTCATTGCAACAGCTCTAGAAGATGGGCAGCTGTTAGAACTGGCAGAATTGGCAACCGAACTTGAACTCGATACTTTGTTAGAAGTGCATGACGAAGAAGAACTGGAGCGAGCACTGCAGTTACCGGTTGATCTGATTGGTATCAATAATAGGAACCTGCAGACTTTTGTTACTGATCTGGGCGTGACCGAGGAGCTGGCGGAAAAGATTCCACAACAGCAATTGGCTGTTGCTGAGAGTGGAATTCATAACCGGGATGATATCGAACGCTTGCTACAGGTGGGAGCAGGTGCTTTCTTGATTGGTGAAAGCCTCATGCGGGAAGCTGACATCGAGGCAAAATTGGCTTCTTTATTGGGTGGATCATAATATTCATGGTAGAAACTCGGGTTAAAATTTGTGGGATTACCAATCTGGAGGATGCTCTGTGCTCTGTTGCTGCGGGTGCTGATGCTCTTGGGTTTGTTTTCTATACAAAGAGTCCGCGCTACATCCATCCAGAAAAAGTTGCCCAAATTGTTTCAAAGCTACCCCCTTTTGTGACAACGGTTGGTTTGTTTGTCAATGCCGATCCTGAAACAATCCGGCAAACAATGGGGGTTACAGGGGTAAATGTTATTCAACTCCATGGTGATGAATTGCCAGAAAATTGTTGTCTATTCTCATCCCCGGTGATCAAGGCAATACGTGTAAAGGATGCTGCTTCTCTGACTGGGATTGATGACTATAAGGTATCAGCGTTGCTTCTGGATGCCTGGAATGATCAGCAGTACGGTGGAACCGGTGAAAACTTTGACTGGCAATTGGCAAAAAAACTGACAGGAAGTTTGCCGGTAATCTTAGCTGGTGGCTTAACTCCAGAGAATGTTGCTCAAGCAATACAGATGATCAATCCTTATGCTGTTGATGTTTCTAGTGGTGTTGAAGAACGGCTCGGCCACAAAGACCATAAAAAAGTACGTGAATTTATTCAGAAGGTGAAAGCAGTATGAATTATCAATATCCTGATGAGCGTGGCCATTTCGGCAAATATGGTGGGCGCTATGTCGCCGAAACTCTGATGCCGGCACTTCTTGAGCTGGAGAGAGCCTACACTGAAGCGAGTCAAGACCAAGAATTTCAACGGGAGTTCAGTTATTATTTAAAACATTATGTAGGGCGTCCAAGTCCGCTCTATTTTGCAGAGCGCCTCACTAAGGAGTTGGGAGGAGCAAAAATTTATCTCAAACGTGAAGATTTGAATCATACCGGCGCTCATAAGGTTAATAATACCGTTGGCCAGGTTCTGCTGGCGCGGCGGATGGGAAAGAAAAAAGTTATTGCTGAAACCGGGGCTGGCCAACATGGCGTTGCAACGGCAACTGTCGCAGCTCTGTTCGGGATGGAATGTGAAGTCTTTATGGGCAAAGAGGACATCCGTCGTCAGGCTTTGAATGTCTTTCGGATGAAACTGCTAGGAGCCAAGGTACATGAAGTGACCAGCGGCACGGCAACCTTGAAAGATGCTATGAACGATGCCCTGCGCCATTGGGTGACCCATGTCCGTGATACTTTTTACGTGATCGGCACGGTTGCCGGTCCTCATCCCTATCCTCTGTTGGTGCGTGATTTTCAATCGGTGATCGGCATAGAGGCCAAACAGCAACTGCAGGAAGCGGAGGGGCGGTTACCCGATGTGGCGATTGCCTGTATTGGTGGCGGCTCTAATGCAATGGGATTGTTTTATCCTTTTATTGAGGATTCTTCAGTCAAACTTCTCGGTGTTGAGGCTGCGGGGTTTGGTGTTGGAACCGGCAAGCATGCTGCATCGATTTCTGCGGGCTCTCCTGGAGTGTTGCATGGAAACAAGACCTATCTGTTGCAGGATGATGATGGTCAGATCCAACATGCCCATTCTATTTCTGCAGGTCTTGATTATCCGGGAGTTGGCCCTGAACACGCCCATCTTCGGGACATTGAAAGAGCCGAATACGTATCGATTACCGATACCGAGGCGTTGGAGGCTTTTCAGAAGCTAACCCATGTTGAAGGAATTATTCCGGCTCTCGAAAGCGCTCATGCGATTGCTCAGGTGATAAAGCTTGCACCAATGCTATCGTCCGATAAAATATTACTTGTCAATTTGTCGGGACGTGGAGATAAAGATATTCATACCGTGGCAGATGCTTTAGGAGTTGACCTATAATGAAGTTTACCGCATTAAATTTACCGGATGTTGTTCAGCAGGGAATTTCTTCCGCCGGTTTTGAATCTTTAACCCCTGTACAGGAAGAATCGATCCCTTTGGCTTTGGCCGGGAAAGATGTTGCTGCCCAGGCACAGACGGGTACGGGTAAAACCGCAGCTTTTTTGATTTCACTCTTTTGTCGTTTGCTTGATAACCAGAACGTAACCAGCAACAATCCCCGCGCTCTAGTGATGGCTCCAACCCGTGAACTGGTGGTGCAAATTTGCAAGGATGCTGAATTGCTTGGTAAGTATACCGGGCTTAAGGTTCAACCAATTTTTGGTGGTGTTGATTATGAAAAACAGCGTCAGGCACTCAAGGATGGTGTCGATATCATTGTGGCGACGCCGGGACGTCTGATTGATTATGCCAAGCAACGGGTGTTTTCAATGGGGCGTGTAGAGGCGTTGGTAATTGATGAAGCTGATCGCATGTTTGATCTGGGTTTCATCAAGGATCTCCGTTATATTCTGCGCAAGTTGCCTCCCTTTGAAAAGCGTCAGACAATGCTTTTTTCTGCAACCCTGTCTGGGCAGGTTATGGAGCTGGCCTATGAATTCATGGATCTTGCGGAGCGGGTTGAAATTGCCCCGGAGAAGGTGACGGCAGATGGCATTGATCAGATACTTTATCACGTTTCGAGGCGGGAGAAGTTTGCTCTGCTGCTTGGCTTGATGAAGCGGGACAGCGGAATGGAAAGGGTGATGCTGTTTGTTAATACCAAGGTGGAAGCTGAACGACTTAATGCTCTGCTGTTGGCTAACGGCTCATCCAGTGCTGTATTGTCGGGTGATATTCCACAGAAAAAACGGATGAGGATTCTTGATCAGTTCAAACTTGGCAGCTTGACTCACCTGGTGGCAACCGATGTTGCTTCCAGGGGAATTCATGTCGATGACGTAACCCATGTGGTCAATTATGATCTCCCTCAGGATCGTGAAGATTATGTTCATCGAATCGGACGGACAGCACGGGCTGGTGCTCGTGGTCAGGCAATTAGTTTTGCTGATGAAGAAATGGTCTACATTCTGGAGGATATCGAAGCTTATCTCGGCTCCCGAATCCCAAGTGAAATGCCACTGGATGAAGATTTCTGTTTCACCTACAAACGGGCCCAACCAAAACGGAAACGACCTCCTGTGGAGAAACCTGCTGGACAGAAAAAGCGCAGACGTCCAAGGCGACGCCCCAAGGGGAACGCGGAAAAACCTGCTCCAAAGGATTGAAGTTTTCAGTTGTCCGAGAAAAGGATTGAAAACAGGGTCGCTAATCAATTAGAATTAAAGTTTCGGGTCAGATCTTTAAATGGTCTAACCACTTCAGATCACAGAAATGGCTAAGATGTCACGGATTGAAACAGTTTTTACAACACTGAGAAAACGTCAGGAAACAGCTCTGATTCCGTTTATTACAGCAGGTGACCCTAATCTGGACAGAACTGCAGAATTAATTCATTGTTTGGCTGATGCAGGGGCTGACCTGATTGAGCTGGGAGTTCCCTTTTCTGACCCTATGGCTGACGGACCGACGATTCAGGCTGCTTCAGAACGTGCGCTGGATGCCGGAACAACCCTTGGTGGTGTTCTACGACTGGTGACCGATGTTCGAAAGAAAACTCAAATCCCATTGATATTAATGGGCTATTATAATCCTGTCTTTTGCTATGGTTCTGAACGGTTTGCTCACGACGCTGCAACGGCAGGTGTCGATGCGTTATTGCTGGTTGATCTGCCTCCGGAAGAGATTGATGAGATCAGTACAATGATGCGCGGGGCTGGAATTGATCTAATTACTCTACTGGCACCGACAACACCACCTGAGCGGATGCAACGTCTGGCTGCCGCTGCCGAGGGTTACCTTTATTATGTTTCAATGACCGGTGTCACTGGGGCGCAAAAAATTTCACCTGAGGATATTCGGGTTGCTGTTGAGGATCTCAGGGGAATGGCTGCTGTCCCCGTTGCAGTGGGTTTTGGAATTACTACTGCTGAGGATGCACGAGCCGTTGGAGACTTTGCTGACGGAGTTGTGGTTGGTAGTGCATTGGTTAAGATAATTGAAGAAAATGGGCAGAGCAAAGAGTTGCTGCCAAAAGTTGCAAAGTTTATCGTTGAGCTTAAACATGGACTCACCACCCCTGCAAGCTGAATGCTGTCTTGATTGTTCAGTTGAGGGTGCAAACTAAAAGGATGTTTCATGGCCTGGTTTCGTAAGAAAAAATCGTTAACCGCTTCTATTGAAAAGAAAAATGTGCAGGTTCCTGAGGGCGTCTGGACAAAGTGTAAAAACTGTCAGGAAATTATCTATGCCAAAGAGGTGCAGCGAAACCTGAATGTGTGCCCTAAGTGCGACTATCATTTTCGGATTGGTGCGCGAGAGAGAATAGACCTGATCCTTGATGAAGGAACTTTTGTTGAGATGGACGCAAAGATGCGTTCGGTCGACTTTCTCGATTTCAAGGACACAAAAAAATATAAAGATCGGATCAAGGCAGCAGTCAAAAAGGTTGGTGATGGCGATGCGGTTATTTGTGGCGAGGGTGATCTTGATGGTTTGCCTGTTGTTGTTGCCGTTTTCGATTTTTCCTTTATGGGTGGTAGTATGGGGTCGGTCGTCGGTGAAAAAATTACCAGAGCGATTGAAAAAGGGTTGGAGACAAATGCTCCCGTACTTATCTTTTCATCTTCTGGTGGTGCGCGGATGCAGGAAAGTATCATGTCGCTGATGCAGATGGCTAAAACGAGTGCTGCTCTGGCAAAGCTGAAGGCTGCTGGAATTCCATTTGTCTCGGTATTGACTGATCCGACCACTGGTGGTGTGACTGCCAGTTTTGCTATGCTTGGTGACCTGAATGTTGCTGAACCACGAGCCCTGATTGGTTTTGCTGGGCCGCGGGTTATCGAACAGACAATTCGTCAGACACTTCCTGATGGATTTCAGCGTTCTGAGTATTTGCTTGAGCATGGGATGATCGATATGATTATTCCGCGCAAGGAGATGAAACAGAAGCTATCTGAGTTACTGCGAATTTTTACCAAAAGTTGATGGCGTCGCAAAAATCTCCAATCCGCGGTGTTGTCGCAGTTTTCATGATTTTGACATGCTGATGTATGTCTGCGCCCCTGAAAAATTACTCCGCCTTGCAGATTGAAATTTTTGCTTGGACATCTCATGGTTCAAAAAGAATATGATGGCTGCTAACTATCGAGATAGCTTGGAGTATCTCTATTCGTTACAGTTCTTCGGGATTAAACTTGGCCTGGAAGGCATACGGGAGCTCTTATCCCGGGTTGGAAATCCACAAAATAATCTGCGGATTATCCATATTGCTGGAACCAATGGTAAAGGGTCGACAGCCGCCGCTCTCGCAAATATTTTTCGTGCTGCGGGTATTCCTGCAGGGCTCTATACTTCGCCCCATCTGCATAATTTTACAGAGCGAATCAGAATCGATTCTCAGCAGATTACAGAAGCTGAAGTTGTTGACCTGATTGAAATGTTGCGCCCGCATGCTGAAGAATTGCGGACAACTTTTTTTGAGTTCACGACAGCTATGGCGTTGCTTTGTTTCCAGCGGCATGGAATTGAATGGGTTATTTTAGAAACCGGACTTGGCGGTAGGCTTGATGCGACCAACGTAGTCATTCCTGAACTTTGTCTGATAACACCAATTGCTCTTGATCACACTGCTTATCTTGGTACCGAACTGGCTGAGGTGGCTGCTGAGAAAGCCGGAATTTTCAAATCAGGTGTAACAGTCATTAGTGGATATCAGGATGTGGATGTCAGACCGATTCTACAGCAACGGGCATCTCAGCTAAATATTCTCTTATTACTGTTTGGACGTGATTATCATTGGCACAGCGAGATTGATTTTTTCACTGTTGTTGGAACCGATTTTTCCCTTGATGAAATAAAGCCAAAACTGCTTGGCGTTCATCAACAACAAAATTTGGCTTTAGCTGCAGCTGCAGCTAATTATCTCTCTCAAAACGGTCTTGAAATTAGCTTGGTTGAAATTCGGGAGGGTTTAGAAAAGGTCTGCTGGCCGGGGCGGCTCGAATGGTTGCCGGAACGAATCCTTCTGGATGGTGCACATAATCCGGCCGGAGCAAAAAAACTTGCCGCATATTTGCAACAGCAGCAGCTTGGCCATTTGCACCTGATTATTGGTTGTAAAGCTGATAAGCAGACGAATAAATTATTGTCTGAGTTGCTGCCGTTTGTTGATTATATTTATGCAACTTCTCCCCCTGTTGACGATGCTGCTCCTGCTGATGAACTGGTGCAACAGGCGCATAAGGCGGGTGTTTGGGCCGATGAGTATTCTGATCCGGTTATGGCACTTCGGGCTGCGTTAGAAAAGCGATCAGCGAAAGAGACTGTGCTGGTGGCGGGTTCCCTTTTTTTGGTGGCGGCAGTCAGAGAATTTTTACTCCAAGATGTTAAATCACTGGCAATCACCAGTTAGCTGATATCTTTATGATACGACACTGCGGTGTTGGAATGACAAACAAGGTGTTTTTGTCCCCGATGTTATTGCGTTTTTTTATTCTTATATGTTTCTGCGTTGTTCCCTGCCTGACAATGGCTGCAGAGTGGGGTCAGGTTGGTGAGTCTGAGCAGCCGGTTCAGCTTGAAGCTGATCAGTTGAGTTATGATAAAGATACCAGCCTTTATCGCGCGAGCGGAGATGTTAAGTTAACTCAAGGTGATCTTGAAGTTCGCAGTCAGACTCTGAAGTGGAATCAAGTGAGCGGTGAAATCGAGGCTGAAGGGGATGTTCAGTTGATTTCCCCCGATGAAGAACTTTTTGGTAGTAAGGCTCACTATAATTTACAAAAAGGGACTGGAACTGTAGAAGATGGACGTTTTTATTTGCGTGATCAGAATCTGCATGTGCATGGTCAGACTATTGAACGGCGCGGGAACCTTGATTATCGGATTAAAAATGGAACCTTTACAACCTGCGATGGTGTGGTTCCATCGTGGAAGTTTGGTGCCAGCCAGATCGATGTGACTCTGGGTGGCTATGCCCGCGCCCGCAACACCATTTTTTATCTCAAAGACATGCCGTCCCTTTACTTCCCATATATGATTTATCCGGCAAAAACAGAGCGTGAATCGGGTTTGTTGATTCCTGGCGTTGGTTACTCCAGTAAGCGTGGTGTCCAATACAGTGGTGCCTATTATCAGGTGCTTGGGGTCAATCAGGATGCGACCCTCTATCTTGATTATCTATCTGATATGGGGATCGGAAAGGGGTTGGAATACCGCTATGTTTTCGGTCGGGGCAATGCAGGAGAAGCCCGAGCCTATCACATGAACGTCGATAAGGTTGATGGGGTTGTGGTTGATGAGGAGCGTTACGCTCTTGAATGGCAGCACGATGGTTCATTGCCGGGGGGCGTCCGTATGGTCGCTGATGCTGAGTATGTCAATGATGATCAGTATTTTGAAGATTTTGGTAACGTCGCAGAGGAATACAACAAGGACAAGGTGCAATCGATCTTTTCTTTGAGCAAGAGTTGGGGAAAGTATCATCTGGTTGGACAGTTGAAATACACTAAAGATCTCGAAGTTGATGATCCAACAACCTTGCAGTTGTTGCCGCGGATCAATTTTGATGCGTCTAGACAGAGACTCGGAGAGTCAATTTTTTATTATTCTCTGGAAACCGAGTACAGTAATTTCTGGCGGCAAGAAGGGTTGCGTGGCGAGCGTTTGATGCTGCGACCGATTCTGGCAGCAAGTATTCAATTGTGGGATGTTATTGGCGTTGCCCCAGAAATTTCCTATCGTGAGCGTTATTATTGGAATTTAAATGATGATTCTGACTCAGAGAATGAAGGGTTTGCTGAATTTTCCACTAGAATTAACACCCGGGTACAGAAAGTTTACCATCGTCCATTTGGGCTGTTCGATAAATTACGCCACTCTGTAGAACCAGAACTGGTTTACAGGTATATCCCTGAGGTTAATCAGGAGCATTTGCCAGATTTTGATGATTATGATCGTATTGACGAAAAAAATCAGATTGAGTACGCATTGGTGCAGCGTTTTACCGTACGATCAGATCGTGTTGACGCAAGTCCCACTTATCGGGAATTGTTTTATCTACGACTGTCACAGACCTATGACTTGACCGATGAGGCTCGTGAACAGAGATTTCAGGAATTACGTATCGAAACAATGCTTTTACCAACGACATGGTTGACTTTACAAACCGACACTACTTTGGATGTTGATTCAGGAGATTGGACCAAGATTGCAGTTGAGGGGAAAATTGAGGATAAGCAGGATAATTCATTGCGGGTTGAATATCGTTATGATTCAGACGAAGACATTGATTACGGTTCGGTTAATCTGAGAGTCGCTTTTCTCAAGCCGGTTTATTTGAACTATCAACAACGCTATGAATTTTCTACTGATGAACAGTTAGAGCAGGTGATAGGTATTGAATATCGCCAGCAATGTTGGAGTGCCCAGCTGTCGTATCATGAGCATGAAGAGGATCGTTCTGTTATGTTGACATTTACTATGCGTGGTATTGGTTCAGTTGGCGGCTTGGGTGGTAGTTTGGGTGGAATCTGATCTGTGCTTATTGGGAACCAGAGATGGCTCCGCAGTTGATCTGCGAGGTGTTATTTGAACTTTGCTCGCGAACCGGGATTGCCCGGCAGAAAAAATTTACTCACTATCTGTTTGCTTGTAGTTATTCTGCTGATGTTCGCCTATGCTATATTCGGTAGCCGTGGTGTTCTGCGAATTGTTCAAGCGGAACAGCAAAGACAGGAACTACAGCAGAAACTCACTGATTTACAGCAACAACAACAACAGCTCCGCCATGAGATTGAGCGCCTGCAGAAAGATAAAACTTATTGGGAGCAATTGGCTCGGACGAAACTTGGAATGGTTCGTGAGGGCGAGCTTATTTACCATCTCCCTGATAGCAAAACTGAAGAAAAGAGGCAGTAAAGAGAATGAAAGAGAAATTACGGCTGGCGATTCAAGCGGCTTTAAAACAATGCTACGCTGACGATTCACTGACTTCGGGAAAGTTTCCAGATGAAGTTCAGCTGGAAATTCCTAAAAATCCAGAACATGGTGATTTTTCTACCAATCTGGCAATGACTCTGGCAAAGCCTGAGCGTAAGGCGCCTCGGAAAATTGCAGAGGTTTTAGTTGCTGCGCTTCAGGGCAATCCTCTCTGTGAAAAAATTGAGATTGCTGGGCCGGGATTTATTAATTTTTGTTTGGCAGCAACCTGTTGGTATGAAGTTCTTGATCAAATCATGGAGCAGGGTGAAAAGTATGGTTGCAGCCGAATTGGTGCCGGAACAAAAATTCAGGTCGAATTCGTCAGTGCCAACCCCACTGGTCCCCTGCACATTGGTCATGGCCGTGGTGCGGTTGTTGGTGATGCGGTCGCTGCAGTGTTGCAAGCCGCTGGATTTGAAGTGCAACGCGAATATTATATCAACGATGCCGGTAATCAGATTCAGACTTTGGGAAATTCGATTCTACTAAGACTACGTGAATTACAGGGTGAAGTAATTGAATTCCCTGAGGATGGCTATCAGGCTGAGTATGTTGCTGAACTGGCTGCCAAATATCGTTCCGAACAGGGCGAGCTGCTTAATGCCTCAGAAACAGAGGCAATTGAGATCTGTGCCCGCTTTGGTGTGGAAGAGGTCTTGACGTGGATTGAAGCTGATCTTGAGGACTTCGGAATTCATTTTGACCACTGGTACAGTGAAAAAAGCCTCTATGATCGTGGAATGGTTGAGCAAGAACTGGCTAAGTTGAAAGTTAAGGGACTCTCTTTTGAAAACGAAGATGCCCTTTGGTTGCGTACAACTGAATTTGGTGACGATAAAGATCGGGTTTTAATTAAGTCTGACGGCAGTTATACCTATTTTGCCTCTGACGTCGCTTATCATATGGAAAAGTTTGACCGGGGGTTTGACCGGGTGATAGATGTCTGGGGAGCCGACCATCATGGTTATATTCCACGTATGAAGGCAATGCTTGCTGGGCTGGGTCATTCACCTGAGGATCTGGAGGTTTTGCTGATCCAGATGGTTAACCTGCTGCGTGATGGAAAGCCATATATTATGGGAAAACGGTCTGGCAACTTTATCACCTTGAAAGAGGTTGTCAGTGAGGTTGGTCGGGATGCCTGTCGTTTCTTCTTTTTGATGCGTCGTTGTGACAGTCAGCTTGATTTTGATCTGGAACTTGCCAAGCAACAGAGTAGTGATAATCCGGTATACTATGTTCAGTATGCCCATGCACGGGTTTGCAGTATTAATCGTAATGCGACTGAAGCAGGGATAAAACAACCACAATCTGGAGAGATTGACTATAGTCGTCTGGAGTTGACCGAAGAATTAGCACTGGTGAAGCAGTTGGCTCGGTTTCCCGAAACTGTTGTGAGTGCAGCGCTGAGCTATGAACCGCACCGGGTCGTTTTTTATCTGCAGGATCTGGCCGCACAATTTCACAGTTACTACAATCGTTATCGAGTATTAGTTGATGATCCAGCGACAAGTCGGGCTCGACTCTATCTGGTGAATTCTGTGCGAACCGTGTTGGCAAATGCTCTACATCTGTTGGGGCTCTCTGCTCCAGAGCGAATGTGAATAAAGGGGAAAAAATGAATAGCACGTCGAAGACAAGGACTCAGCGGCGGATGGAAAAACGCCAAGCAGTTATTTTATTGGTGTTAGTGCTGGTGGTTTCCCTGGCCAGTTTTACCCTCGGTGTGATTGTTGGGCGTCGGGGTGCTGAACGGGATTTGGCACATAAACTCCAACAGACAGAAAGGGTATTGGTTACACAAGTGTCTGCTGAGGTTGTTGCGTCGCTCCCTGAGTCGACCACAGAAAAGGTTGTTGCAGCGCCACCAGTTGAACCTGTGGCCGAAGAAACAAAATTGAGTTTTTACGATAATCTGGCAAAAGAGACCGCTCCACTTGGCAGTGGAATCAATCTGGCTCCGGTGGAAGAACAAAAAGCCGTAGAGACGGCTCGACCTCCTATCGATCTTCCAGACCAGCCGATTGTAAAAAAAGAACAGAAACATATTACTGCCATTGTTGAAGAAGTAGCTGAGAAAGAACCTGTGGTGGTGGTCTCTGAGAAGTCCGGAGTAGAGATGCCAAAGGTTGTCCCAGGCGGAACTCATGCAGTACAAATTGGTTCTTTTGGGGCTGCAGGAGATGCAATTGCCCTGAAGACAAAGATGTTGGATAAAGATTATCCCGCCTTTGTAGTTGAAGCTGATCTCGGTAAAAAGGGGCTCTGGTATCGAGTGAGAATTGGGCCGTATGGAAATTCTACGGCTGCAAAATCGGCACAGAAACTGTTGGAAGAGAAGGAGCAGATCAAAGGTTTTATTTCCCGTCAATAGAAGGTAGACAAGGTGGGTAAGCGTAGATTTTTATCTTGACATTTCCACATCGGAAGACTATTTTCCAGTGCTCATGTCGCGGGATGGAGCAGTCTGGTAGCTCGTCGGGCTCATAACCCGAAGGTCGGGGG
>JADGEB010000037.1 GCA_016744595.1 Desulfuromusa sp. | reverse complement strand
AAATTAACATGGTGGTGATGCGTGGTCTTAACGATAATGAGATCCTTGACTTTGCCAGGTTGACACAACAGCACGATTGCACCATCCGCTTTATTGAATATATGCCGGTTTTGAAAAGTGAAAACTGGCGTTCTCTGGTTATCCCCAGTCAAGAGATTTTACAGCGATTGAATGATCACTATTCTCTCCATCCGGTGGATCGGGGAATATTGGCAGGCCCAGCAGAAGAGTTTGCCATTGATGGAGCTCAGGGTCGGATTGGTGTGATTGCTCCACTATCAGGGCACTTTTGTCAGGATTGTAACCGAATCCGAATCACTGCTTCTGGAGATGTTAAAACCTGTCTTTTTTCCGACTGCAAATTTAATTTGAAACCTTTGCTGATCCCGGGAAATGTTGATAATGTTGTCAGTGAACTACAGCAACTGGTCAGCAATAAACCTGCCTGTCATACGTTAAATTCACAAACGTCTGATTATTCTCCTTTTTCGATGGCACAAATTGGGGGATGAATTCGGTTAAGAAGTTGGCCTAGCTGAAGAGGAGCCATTTACCCCCTTTGCAGAAGGAATAGAAATGGATATCTCAAAAACAATCGCAGCAATGAAACAGGATCCTGCCTTTGCTGAAAATGTCGGCATGGTTTTGATTCATAATGGAACAGTGCGTAGTTGGTCGCGTGATGATCATTTTCCAGTGAGTCAAATTGAGGTCGCTGCGGATGAAAGTAAGGTTGAACAAATTCGTGGTGAAATTGAGCAGATGGAGGGAATATTCAAAGTTGTTGTGGAAACCCATTCGGGGGTGATGCAACCCGGTGATGATTTACTCTTTTTGATTGTTGCTGGTGACATCCGTGAGAATGTCAAACCGGCTCTGGCATTATTGCTGGATCGGATCAAAGCAGAAGCGATTAGTAAAAAAGAAATTTATGTTTAATCTGATTCAGATGTAAAAAGCAGGTATTAATGGTGAAGAGTTTTGAAGTTGCACGAAGCATGATTCTGGACAACGTTTCCCCTCTGCAATCTGAATCCGTTGAGCTTTTGCATTTGGTTGGACGAGTGCTGGCTGAAGAAATCGTTGCTCCGTGGGATATGCCTTGCTGGGATAATTCGGAGATGGATGGTTTTGCGGTTAGAGTTGCAGATTGCCAGTCTTTTTCCCCATTACAGGTTGATGGCTATATTCCGGCCGGGGCGTCAGGAGCGGGGATTTCTGTTCAACCCGGAACGGTGGTCAGGATTATGACTGGAGCGCCAATTCCCACTGGTTGTGATGCTATTGTACCGATTGAGAATACCGAAACTGCTGGAGATGTTATTACCATCAAACAAGCAGTACAGATCGGTGATTATATCCGCGCTCGTGGCAGCGATATTGCCGCTGGTGAAATTATGATTCCAGCAGGCACGGTTCTGCGTCCAGCCGAAATCAATCTACTGGCATCCTTTTCCCGACTGGAAGTGCCGGTTTTTTGTCGTCCACAAGTGGCGATTTTATCGACCGGTGATGAACTGGTTGCTCCGGGAGAAACCCCTGCTGCGGGGCAGATTATCGACAGTAATTCCTGGTCTCTCGCTGCTGCTGTCAGGGAGCTTGGCGCGACCCCGGTGCTGCTGGGTATCGCTCGGGACAGCAAGGAAAGTCTTGCCGAAAAGATAAATCAGGGGTTAAAGGCCGATGTCTTGATTACTTCTGCCGGAGTTTCGACCGGAGATCGGGATCTGGTGCGTGAAGTTTTGGAAGAGGTTGGTGTCAAGCGACTGTTCTGGAAAGTTGCTATCAAGCCCGGTGGACCGACAGCTTTTGGCCTCAAGGGGAATATGCCGATTTTTTCTCTGCCGGGAAATCCGGTTTCCAGCATGATCGGGTTTGAAGAATTGGTTAGGCCGTCATTATTGAAAATGATGGGTCATAGTGAAGTACTTCGAATACTGACCAAGGCCACCCTGAAGTCAGCACTCTGCAATAGAACCGGCAAAACCCGTTTTTTACGTGTCAGGGTAGAGAAAACACGAGAAGGATTACTGGCAGAGAGTGCCGGTGATCAAAATACCGGCATCCTCAGTACCATGATCAAGGCCAATGCAATTGCGATTCTGTCGGCCGAACAAACCAGGCTTTTGGCTGGTGAACAAGTTGATGTTCAGTTGTTGAATTCGACCGACTGCTAAAATAAACCGCTAATTCCCAACATCCCCTTGGTCAGGATAAAAACACCAAAGATAATGAGTAGTCCGCCGCTGACCAGTCGAATTGCCAGAGGGTGAGCATTGACCTGTTTGATTTTCTGCCGCACTGATTGCGATGCATAGCCCAGCAGCAGCATCGGGATGGCAAAGCCGAGGGAATAGCAGGCCAGTAGAGCCAAGCCGGTGGAAAGTCTGCCATCAGTGGCAACCAGAGTTAACACTCCTGCTAACATCGGTCCAACACAGGGAATCCAGACCAATCCTAGAGTCAAACCCATCACCAAACCAGACCAGCGGCCATTGCTGTTCCCTTTAATTTTGGAGAAAACGGTCAATCTTTTAAATAAATTGACATCAAACAGCATCAGCAAACCAAACAGTATAACCATGATACCTGCTGCTTTTTCAAGCAGTGGCATCACTCCGGCAATAGCTCCGCCAAACAGTGAGGTTAGTAGCCCCATTGCCATGAAGCTGAAGCTCAGTCCCAGAACAATTAATAATGGTCGGTGTTTATGATCGGTTTCGGTTCCCGCGACAATAATTGGAACAACCGGCAGGACACAGGGGGATGCAACACTGGCAATTCCAGCAAAAACGGTCATCGCCATGGTTGTGATGCTTAAATCGAGTGGTGTCATAATGTTAATTTTCCGGAATCTGGTTCAATAGTCCACGAATTGTCTCTGCCGCATGAACTCCGGGGGGAAGACGTGAGATCTCTTTGCCAGCAGAATCAGCCAACAAAATTGTTGGTAAGGCACGAATCCCATACGCATAAAAGATGTCCATATCACTTTGGACGGTAGTTTTTACCGGTCGAATGGTCACTTTTCCCTCCAGATCAGCAGACATCTGGTTAAGAATACGCTCCTGCATCTGACATGGGCCACCATCTGGATTGATGAAGAAGACCAACAAGTTTTCAGCAATTTCAGAGGTGTTTTGTTTCGCCGGTATCTCTGCTTTTGTCGATGTTGACTGCGTTATCGATGGAGCTGGTTGATCCTGTGAGCAGCCGAGTAGTAGAATAAAGGTGATCATGAGGATGATATTTCTAAGCATATAAAAAACTCCTTTGTGTTTCGCTCTTATATGAGGATTTACCTATGTCTGTCAAGTGGCAGCAAGTAAGTTTGTCGTTCAGGTTGATACTTGCGGAAGTAATTGACAGGTTCAACCATAAGTGTAGAATTTCGTTTGCAATCATTGAAAACTTTCAAGGGAGTTAATCATGGCTGAAGAAGCAACTTTTTTTCTACCGGTTAGAGATTATTGTCGTCGTGAGCTGATTACCTGCAATGTTAATGATACGGTGATAGTTGCCGCTGAAATCATGCGAGCTAATAGCGTTTCCAGCCTGATTGCTTGCGATGATATCAAACAGCCGATAGGTATTTTAACTGACCGAGATTTGCGGAACAAGGTGATTGCCGGTGGTCTGACTCCGTTGCAGGTCAACGTCAGTGAGGTAATGACGACGCCTGTTATCTCTGTTGCTGAAGATGATACCTTATTTGAAGTCCTCTATCAGATGTCCAGAAATCGTATTCATCGGGTTGGAGTTGTTGATGCAGATAATGTTTTGGTCGGACTGATCAATGAATCTGATATTATCCGTTTACAAAACCGTTCTCCGCAACGGTTGCTGCAATCAGTTGATGAAGCACAATCAATCGCAGATCTTAAAAAAGTTTATCAGGAAAATGAACAGCTAGTCGTTTTTCTTAGTCGGAACGGTGTTCGTACCAATGATCTGGTGAAAATGATTTCATTGCTGAATGATCAGATCACAGTGAAATTGATTAGCTTTCTGAAGCAAGGTCGTTTTGCAGATATGGGGTTGAAAAGTAGCTTCATGGTTCTTGGCAGTGAGGGTCGGCAGGAGCAGACCCTGAAAACTGATCAAGACAATGCAATGATTATCGCCGATGATGCCAGTGACGCTGAAGTTGCTGATATTGAGGCTTTTTCATATGTCCTGATTGATGCATTGATTGAAATTGGAGTTCCGGAGTGCCCCGGTGGGATTATGGCAAAAAATGCTTTCTGGCGGCGTAGTCTTACTGATTGGAAAAGCACTATTAATAGCTGGGTGGGTACGCCCAGTGGAGAAAATATTCTCAATTTCAGTATGTTTTCAGATATGCGTGCACTCTGTGGTGATCGTTCTCTGGAGCAGCAACTCAAAGAGTATGTTGTTCAGGTCGCTGAAGACAATAGTCTTTTCCTTGCCCGAATGGCACAGAATGTCTGCCGTTTCTCCCCGCCACTGGGAATGTTTGGTCAGATCAAGACAGAATCGTCTGGCACTCATCTTGGGAGTTTGGATCTTAAAAAAGCGGGCATTTTTGCTTTGACCGAAGGGGTCAAAATCCTGGCATTAAAATCAGGCATGCTGGGTGGCAGTACTCATGATCGATTATCTTTTTTGCAAGGAAAAGATATCCTCAGTAATGAACATGTCAGCGATATCGAAGCCAGTTATAACCTGTTAACTTTTCTGCGTTTGCGTGGGCAGGTTGATTCTGCTGCTGCGGGGCATGAGATAAGTAATTTTATTAATCCAAGCTCTCTGGATCGGGTTGAAAAAGGTCGTTTAAAGCTAGCTCTGGAAGTTGTCAAATCTTTTCAGGGCATGTTGAATCATCATTTTCAGTTGAATATGCTGAGGAACTGAAATCGCTTATCCTCCTTTTTATTTGATGAGCCGTCTGTTGGACTCTTCGTTAAGCTGACTGTGAGGCAGATGGGGTGGAAACTGAAAATCTTATGAAAGAGACTGTCTGCTCTCCTTTTCAAATCCACAATGTACGGATGTTTCTCCTTTTCCGGATGTTGTTCAATGCTCGTTTCTACTATCCAGTTTTCTCCATTCTATTTCTAGATTTTGGTTTGACGCTCTCACAATTTGCCATACTGAATGCAGTTTGGGCAGCAACTATCGTCCTTTGTGAGGTTCCTTCCGGCGCTCTTGCTGATACGATAGGACGGCGCAATTTGCTGGTTTTTGCTGGCTTTCTTATGGTGATTGAAATTTCCATATGGGCTTTTGTGCCACGTACAGATTTGACGTTGTTATTCTGGGTTTTTGTCCTCAACCGAATATTGAGTGGGATGGCCGAAGCCGCTGCTAGTGGCGCCGATGAAGCGCTTGCTTATGATAGCTTACAGCAAGAAGGAAATATTAATGACTGGGGACGAGTTCTTGAGCGGCAGATCCAGGTTCAATCAGTGGGTTTTGTTATTGCGATGACTCTGGGTGGTATTATTTATGATCCGCAGTTGATGCAAAAAGGGGCTGACCTGCTTGGGTTGGGAGTGTCAATATCCCGGGAAACAACTTTACGACTGCCAATTTACCTGACTTTAGTCACTGCCATTCTGACCTTGATAGCTACTCTGCAAATGCGAGAAGTTATTGGCAAAGAGAAGGGTTCTGATTGCCAGGGTCGTGCAGCGATCCATAACTCTTTTCGCCTTGTTTGGGAGGCAGGGTGCTGGATTTTCAGGACACCATTTGTTCTGGGTTTGATGTTGTTTGGTTTGCTTTACGATAGTGTTGTCCGCATGGTGATTACTATGTCCAGCCAGTATTATCGCATTGTCGAAATTCCAGAATCGCTATTTGGTGTTCTCGGTTCCGGATTGGCTCTGTTTGGCTTTGTTGTTCCCGGAATGGCACGCCGATTAAGTGAAAGACGAGTGCCACTCTTTAATCTGCTCCTCACTGGAGTTTCGATTCTCTTGGGATTGATCGGGATGTCTTTCGTTTGGGCCAAGGTTGGGGTTTTACCCGCACTGCTTCTGTTCAGCAATCTGTATCTGCTCGGGTTCTTTCTCAGTCATTATCTGAATCAGGCAACCAGCTCTGAACGGCGGGCGACGGTTCTCAGTTTTAAGGGGCTGTTTCTAAATCTTGGTTATGGTGGAATCGGCATCCTCTATTCTCTTCTCCTTGCATCGTTACGTGGCCAAATCAGCTCAGATCAGGGGGAAGTTGCTGAAGAGACGATCAAAAATATTGTCTTCATTGATTCTCTTCCCTGGTTCAGTTGGTATTTTATTATTTGCCTGTCGGTTCTGCTCTTCTGCTTCATAAAACCGTTGCGGAATAAACCTCATTGAGTTATGTGGTTTTTTTGTGGCATAATGAAGATTGCCTGCAAGCTTGAGAGGGGCAACTTATGTGGTACAGCGCAACTAAAGTTGGTATTACCGAAATTGATATGGATCACAGTAATATCGATACGATGTTGCAATTGTATTTTTCCGATAGAATCCCAAAGACTTATCTGGAACAAATTATTCGTAGTTTAATCAGACATTTTGATCATGAAGAAGAAGTTATTGCTGGTCTGGGCCGGGAATTTCCAGCAGATCACAAGCTGGAGCATGCTCGTTTGAGCCAGCTTTTTGAAGAGATGCTTGCTGCTTGGAAGGCAAATGAACTTAACGGAAATGACGCTGCTGAAGAAGTCAGATCTCTTTTGTTGCTTCATGTTGTTGAGTTTGATGTCCAACTTGGTCAGTCATCAGGTTGAATCGACTGCTCTGTTTTTTAGGCTTCACACACGTTTTTATTCCCATACTGCGATTCTTGATGCGTCCATATTTCATTCTGCTACTTTCAGGGATTATATTTTTCCTCCTTTGTTCCTGTGCTCCTTCCTCTCGGATGCCGATTTCTCCATCTGCCTCTACAGCCGATCCAATTGCTGAAATCCTCAAGAAGTCAGATCCATCGTCTGGCTCATTGTCAAAAATGGGATTTTCTGTTCAGGTTGGGGCTTTTCGGCAGTTAGAAAATGCAGTACGACTTGAACAGTCATTGGCTCAACGTGGAGTTGATGCTTATTATTTTCGCCATGAGTCAGGATTCTACAAAGTTCGTTTTGGTAACCATTCAGATTATTCTGCTGCCCGTAGCGAGGCTGAACGCCTACAGAGCCAAAGAATTATTGGTCGTTTTTTTATTGTTATTCCAGAAAATTATACAGCAGCCAGAATTATACGCAGTGGTCAGGGCGATTTACGTTCAGAATTGGTTTTAACCGCGCAGAGATTCCTTGGTGTTCCTTATCGTTGGGGTGGTGAAGATCGCAATAATGGCTTTGACTGTAGCGGATTAACCATGGTCAGTTATCGTCTGAATGGCTTGAATTTGCCAAGGAACTCTCGTGCTCAGTTTAAAGCTGGCCGTTCAGTAGACAAAAAAAACCTAAGAAAGGGAGATTTGGTTTTCTTTGCCACGAAGGGGGGGAAACGAGTGACCCATGTTGGGATGTATATCGGCAATGGTCAGTTTATCCATGCACCACGACCCGGGAAAACCGTTCGAGTGGCAAAGCTGTCTAACAACTTTTTTAAAAAAACCTATGTTGGTGGAAGAGCCTATCTATAAAATGTGCACTAGATTATTTTGAGTCAGCGAATTAAATTTTCTTATGTCTATCTTCTGATTTTGTATCGATAAATAAACTATATAGGTTTATACCTATTAGAATTACTAATGCCCCCATGAAAACTTTGAGCTTTTATCAAGACCCAAGATGTGTAATTTTATAGCTTCACAGATGTTTACTTTAGGTTTTGAGTCAATAAGCTGTTGGCTCCCTAATATGCAGTACTTTCGATTCGTGGATCTGTTGTGGCTGGTTGATTGGGTTGAAAAAGCAGTCTACCACGATGTTTTGGGAGTGTATTGACATGGATTTAGGCCGAGTTCTAATTGTTGATGATGAAAATTTGGTTTGTTGGTCGTTGGCTAAAATGCTTAAACGTGTTGGTCATTCGACTGAGATTGCAAATACCGGAGCAGACGCTCGCCTTAAGTTAAAAAGTTTCGATCCTGACCTGGTTATTCTTGACGCCTCCCTTCCCGACATCAATGGCTTACAATTTCTGGAAGAATGTAAGGCCGAGAACAGCGCACTTCCTGTTATCATCATGACCTCAAGCTACCACTCCAATCTCGCTTTTCAGGCGTTCAGTCTGGGGGCAGAGGACTATATTGGCAAGCCTTTCAATATCGATATGGTTGAGCGGTCGATACAAAAAATATTTGTTAAGAAAAATCTGGAAAAAGATGCAGTGTTTTCACAGGGCAGGCTCAGAAAAAAACACTTGCCAGATCAACTTGTCGGCAACTGCCCTTCTATGGTTGACCTTTTTAAGACAATGAATACCTGCGCACAGCAGGATTGTAAGACAATTCTTGTGCTTGGTGAAAGTGGTACCGGGAAAGAGTTGGTGACCCACGGTATTCATAATCTGAGTGCGCGTAAAGATGCTCCAATTGTTGAGGTTAACTGTGCCTCTATTCCTGATAATCTTCTGGAAAATGAATTGTTTGGCCATGAAAAAGGTGCTTACACCGATGCTGGAAATCGGGAAGTTGGTGTCTTTGAACAGGCTGAGGGTGGAACAGTTTTTCTGGATGAAATTGGCGATATGCCGTTAAATATGCAGGCCAAAGTTCTAAAAATTATCGAGAACAGAAAGTTTCGACGTTTGGGAGGGCAAGAAGAGATAGAGACCGATGTGCGGATTATCGCTGCGACCAATCAAAATCTACACAAAATGGTTCAGGAAGGAACCTTTCGCGGAGATTTGTTTTACCGACTGAATATGATGTGTATAACCTTAAGACCATTACGTGAGCGGAAAAAATGTATTCCGAGTATGGTCGAATATTTTATCGGTCGGCTCAATGCCGAATATGGTCGGAATGTTGCTGGTGTTTCCAGTTCAGGGCTCAAGGAGTTAATGGCATACGGCTGGCCTGGTAATGTTCGGGAACTACGCAATGCGATTGAGCGGGCGATGATGCTGGAGAAAGGGCGGATATTGTCTGTTGAGCACTTTAGCAAGGAAAACCAGTCAGAGAGTCTGAAGGTGGGTGGTTGTGACGGTGGTTGTTCTGCGCCAGTTTCATCTAGGATTATCCTTCCGTCGGAGGGGGTTTGTATTGAGGATGTCGAAAAAGAGTATATCAAGCAAGCCTTGTCCCGATATGATGGCAATCAGACTAAAGCCGCCAAGTGTTTGGGGCTGTCTCTTGATACTCTTCGTTATCGGCGTAAAAAGTTCGGGCTGGAAAACTATCCGACTCAAAAGACCCCATCTATTGCAGCTGCTCCCAAGGAAGATGGGTTAGTGAATTCTTCGAGGGCTATCCCCGTATAAAAATAGATCAATCCTTTCGCTTAAGGATAACAGCAATGAGATGTAAGTGCCCCCTGGTTAGGATGTCCTCCCTGTGCTGGTTTGTAGTTCTATGCTGTTTTCTCTTTATTTCTGATGTTTCTGCTGAAACCTGTTCGACAAGCGATTGTCATGCTGACTTTCAGCAATGGAAATACAGTCATTCACCTGTAGAAGAAGAGGACTGTTCCAGTTGTCATGAGCAGATACAGGATCAGCACCCACTGGAAAAAGGAAGCAGCTTTCAGCTGGTTGAATCTGGTTCGAAACTCTGCTATCAGTGCCATGATGCTTTTGGTCGAAAGCTGACCGTACATTCTCCTATTCACGACGGGGATTGTATCGATTGCCATAATCCTCACGGATCAAATGTTGGACGTTTTCTTTTGCTGGTTGATCATGATCTGACCGAGCTCTGTACCAATTGTCACGACTCTGAACTTTTTACCAATGCAGTGATCCATGGACCCGTTGCCAGCGGTGCCTGTACCCAATGTCATGATCCGCATGAGTCAAACTTCCCGCTATTGTTGAAGAAAACAAAGGAGAAAACCTGTATCAGTTGTCATGTTGAAATCGGTGAAGGGATGGAGAAATCGCCTGTGGTGCATACGGCGGTCAAAGATTCAAGCTGCACCTCTTGCCATAATCCACATAGTTCACCAGCGGCTAAATTACTGCAGAAAGATATTGAATCTCTCTGTTTGGATTGTCATGGTAATGTTGGCCGTAAAGCAAAAAAAGCTAAGGTCAAGCATGCCGCATTGTATCGGGAAGAAAAATGCAGTGCTTGTCATGCAACCCACTTTTCAACTGTTCCGGGGTTGTTGAAGCAATCTGAACAGGATATCTGCCTTACTTGTCATGGGAAGGACGATTTCAAAAAATCTAAACCACTGAAAAACATTGCAACAGAGATTAAGGATAAGAAGGTTCTCCATGGTCCTCTTCAGGATGGCGAATGCTCAGGTTGTCACAATCCTCATGGGTCAGATCATACCCGCCTTTTAAGGGGAGCTTACCCTAAGAGCTTTTATGCGCCTTACCGTAAAGGGAGTTACAACTTCTGTCTGAAATGTCACGATAAGAACCTGCTCCGCTTCCCAGAAACAAGCATTTATACAGAGTTTCGGAATGGCAAACAAAACCTCCATCACCTGCATGTTTCCAATAAGTATAAGGGACGCAGTTGCCGTGCCTGTCATGAGCCACATGCTGCTGATTTAGAGAAGCTGATGAGTGAAGATGGGACTAAGTTTGGTGACTGGAATATCCCGCTTCGTTTCATCAAAACCGATACCGGAGGGAGTTGTTCGCCTGGTTGCCACCAAAGCTATGAATATGATCGTGAAGAACCCGTTGACTATGAATAGATAATATTCTGTCTGGGGTTGGATATTTTAAAGGCTCCTCATTTGAGGAGCCTTTTTAGTGCCTGGTTTCGTCAAAAAAAACTGGCGGTGATATCCCCACTTGTCAGACTTGCTGCAGGTTATATCCCCCAAATGTCTTCTTTGAGCTGAGGGGAAGCACATTTGTAGACAAAAATGAAACACAACAAATGGAAATAGCTGTTTAATATCAGGTTCTTACATATTATTTATGTTTTTTTTTCTTTGGGCGCAGGTCTGGCATCATGTTTGCTCATTAGTGAGGTAATGCAAAACAGGATTTGTGTTCTTTTTGGGGAAGAGTACATATCTACTTTATCGCGCACGGAGGAAAGGGTCAGAAAGAAGTTGAACTGCCACGTTCAAAAAAAACCTTTACAGGAGGAAAAAAATGAAAACTCGGAATGTTATAGCAATACTCTGTGCAATTACCCTGTGTCTGGGATTTGCCGTTAGTTCTTTTGCAGGAATAGATCCTGGTACAGGGATCAAAGATTCACCGCATGATCTTTCTGTTTTGACTGATGACAATCGTCTTTGTGCTTTCTGTCACACACCTCACCATGCTGTTGATATGGGCAGTCAGTATGCTCCTCTCTGGAGTCGTAGTGATATCGGTGTTGCTGGTTATGCTCAGTATGACAGCACCACAATTGATTCAACAGTTGTTGATCAGCTAATTGGGCCATCTCGTCTGTGCATGAGCTGTCATGATGGTGTTGTAGCTGTTGATGCATACTATGGTAGTACCGGTGATGTTGATGGCGGTGGTGCTGTTATTAATGTTGGTGATGATTCTTGGGGCGGTTATGGTGTTGGTCTGGTTTCTGGTCTGAGTAATGATCACCCAATCGGATTTATCTATGATGCTACTTTGGTTGCTGCTGATGGTGAATTGAACCCAACAACTACTCCTTTTGTTGGTAACACTGCAATGACCATTTATGACGCACTGTATGAGCCTGCACCAGGTGCCGGTAATCTGTTCATGACCTGTGCAACCTGTCATGATGTCCACAACACTGATAATGTTGATGATTATTTCTTGCTTGGTGAGCAGAACCAGTCTGGTATTTGTCTGACTTGTCACGATAAATAAGACTCTATTTTCTACATTTAAAGCCGTCGGGTCTTCTCGGCGGCTTTTTTTTATTCAATCATGTTGGAGGCGGTGTTATTTTAACTTCGAAGTCTTACCATCGTTTTTTGATAACAAACCCCTCTTTTTGTGGAGAAGATACAGGATGCAGATTCGTTCTTTTTTGATCTTTTTTTTCCTTAGTATCACCGTAGGTTGTGCCCCGTCTGCAAAGTTAAAAAAGCAAGAAACTGTCTTTTTTCCACCTGCTCCAGATCCTCCTCGCGTACAATTCCTGTTAGGAATAGCTGATTCGCGGGATGTTATTGGTAGTGAAGTGGAAACGTCATTATTCTCTCTTGATTCAACTCAGGGAGAAAAGGTTAAGCGTTTTGTTAAACCTTATGGTGTTTCAGCTTTTGGTAATAAAATCTATGTTTCAGATACTCTTGGAAGTCAGGTGGCGGTTATAAACTTGGTTGAGAAGAGCTTTGAATGGCTCAAAGGTAATTTTGGCCCAGGTAAAATGCTAAAACCAACCGCTCTTGTGAACGATGCAGAGGGGTCTCTTTACGTTGCTGACTCAGTTCGAAAAAAAATTCTCGTTTATGATGGTGATGGTAACTTTGTAAGGGAATATGGAGAAGGATACAATTTACTTCCTGTTAGTGTTGCTGTTGATAAGCGTCGTGTCTATGTGCTTGACAGGAAATACCGTAAGCTTCTTGTTTTTAACAAAACTAGTGGAGAATTGATCGAAAGTTTTGGGCAGGACAGTGAAGATCCAAACGGAAAACTATACCTTCCTACAAATATGACACTGACTCCCAAAGGTATTTTTTATATTGCTGATGCCGGAGTCGGTCGAATCGTGTCAATTGACCGTGACGGGCACCTCCTCAAAGCTTTTGGTAAGTTGGGTGATGGGTTTGGACAGTTTGCCCGGCCAAAAGGAATCGCATCTGACGAGAAGGGTCGGCTTTTTGTTGTCGATACTGCTCATCAAAATATCCAGGTGTTTAACCCAGAGCAGAAGCTTTTGATCTTTTTTGGTAATTCTGGGCAGGCTCAGGGGGCACTGAATGTTCCTGCCGGATTAGCGGTCAGTAAAGATAATCTGGAGTATTTTCAAAAACTAGCGGCTCCTGGTTTTAAGCTAGAAGAGGTCGTTTTGGCGATAAATCAAGTTGGCGAACACCGAATTGTTATTTATGGTTTTGGTCAGCAAGAAGGTTTTGACTACGACGGATATTACCGGCAGACATTGAAATTGAGAGAAAGTGAAAACGAAGACCAGTAATTTTTATGCTCCAATGTTGTTTTGCAGTGAGAGGGTGAGCAGTGCAGAGAAAAAACACTTATTTTTATTTTATAAGAATCCTGTTGCTGGCCAGTTGTTTACTGCTTTGTTTGCTGTTGTTTGGTTGTAGTGATCCTGTTCAGCGCCATAAATTTCTGAGTCTTGTCTTTGATGGTGTTCCGGCAGTGCCTCCTCCTACTGAGGAGATTTGTGCTGATATTGCTGCGAATACAGCAGATTATCTGGTTGAGATTGAGGGGCAGCAAGCGGGGTCAAAAAGGTCAACTCATAAGCCTTATGTTGAAAAGCATTGTAAGGATTGTCACTCGTCCAACAAAACTGTTGATGCCGGGTTGATCGTTCCAAAACAGGAATTATGCTTTGTCTGCCATGAAGACTTTATTCATGGACAGAATGTTCACGGGCCAGTCGCTGTTGGTGATTGCCTCTCCTGCCATCTTCCACACCACTCTGAATATCCATCACTATTAATCGATGATCCCGATGAGATTTGTGCTCATTGTCATCAGGAGGACCGTCTAGCAGAAGCGATGCATGATCGTTTTGTGGACAAAACGATTAGTTGTGGGGAATGTCATGACCCGCACGCCGGTGAAATTAGATACTTTTTGAAATAATTGACCGTTAGCTTTTAAGAGGTTGGTATAGGTCGCGATGGATAGGGGCTTGCAAAAAACAGCATCGGTAGATAACGCACTTGCCTTTATTTGGCGTCTGCTTCTGTTGTTAATTGTCATGCAGTTTTTCTGGCCAAGCTTATCGTTTGCGGCTCGCAAGCGAGTTATTTTTCAATTGTCGAATCTAAACCAATGGGTCGAGTTGGACTATAATTACTTTGGAACAATATCGGAAGATGAGTATTCATCCCGGTCGCATGATTTTAAAGAGATCTATCATCTGGATATTAACTATGCTGTCTTGTCGCGTAGGTTGGTCAAGGGTGGTTTAGGACTTGATATCGGATTGACTCAGGAGATTGAGTCGCAGAAAGGTTTTAACTCAAAAAACACTGATCAGACAGATGGGAACAGTCTTGAATATGATGTAGATATGCTGATATTAGAGCGGTCAATAGTCCCGGTATATTTATCAGCCAATAAAAGTCAGCGGAGAATTTCATCTCCATTTAGTACCCCCTATGATCAAACAAACCAATCTTATTCTGGCACCTTGCAAATTAGAAACAGTTTTCTGCCTGTATCACTAAGGTATCGTAATGTTGAGTTGTCGACAGAAGGTACAACCAGAAACAGGCATAGAGAGAACACCTCTCTTTCTCTGTTGACAACCTTTGAGCAAAAATATCTAGGAGAGACTGATATTTCTGCAGAGGTTTATGAAAACCATACTTTTTCCCCTGGGCATGAGCCTGAGAATCTTGAACGAAATACTGTTGAGATTAATCACCGCTATGATTTGAAGTTTTTGGCTCAACGCCAGCATTTAACTTCCCGATATAAGAAAACTCAGGAAACCGGAACATCTCAGATTGACACAGAGACATGGACAGAGAACCTGAATGCAAAATTTGGGAAGGCTCTGACAGGAGAGGCCTATTTCTACTGGAATAAACTTGAATCAGTTGATCAAATCTCCTTACGCAGGCAGCTGCGCAGTTCACTTGATCATGAACTCTATAACAGTTTAAAAACAAGCGTGAAATATGACTATAAAAACAACAAATATATAGATGGGAAGTCAGATTATAGTCGATATGCTGTAACAATGGATTATAGGAAAAAGTTACCGGCATCCAGTAGCCTGAACTTGGGGTATGGTTTTGGTTTTGCGAATAACTTTCAGCAGAGTTCCAATAATAGTGAGTTTGTTGTTGATGAAGGGATGACAGTTGGTTTAGTTGCAAATGTACTGGCAAATAACAATGTGATTGAGGGAACAATAGTTGTCTTCAATTTTGACCGGACAACTGTTTTTGAGGAAGGCACTGACTATGATGTTCTGATGTCGGTCAATGGCCAGGTAGACCTTCTTTTTTTCAGTTCTCATCTCTCGGGGGAAATCCAGCTTGGAGATCAACTCTCCATAGATTATGCTCACCGTATTAACAGTTTTATCAAATATCAGACAGAATCACACAGTTTCACAACGAGTTTAAGTCTTTTTGACCGAGCGTTACTCATCTATGCTGAGTTCAGTCAATCTGACCCGAAGCTGCTTGATGGGGAAGCAGATCAGACGCCTCTTGAAAGAACCAGAACTAGCGTTCTCGGTGTTGAGTCGCGATTGGGCGAGCACGAATTTGGTTTAAGATACATGAACCTTGACTCTGCATACAGCCAAGAAGAATCATACAATGTTTTTTGGCGCTATTCCTTAGAGTATAAAGGGGGAAGACTTAATCTAAGCCTGGAAGATACATACCGGATGTATTTTGCAACATTGTTAGATTTGCAATCTGAGTCACAAAGTGAGGTTGTTACGAATGCTGTTGCATTCCGTGCTGATTACAGAAAAAGGTTAAATAGTTTTATTCAGATGGAGATTGATAACTACATCTATGATATTAGGGGTGATTACGGAGATCAGACAGATATCTCGGTAGGGATAAAATTTGAGATGTTGATGTACAAGTTAAAAGTATCATTAGAAGGAGAGATAGCATTCCAAATTGACGAAGATCGAACTCGTCGTAATGAGTTGCTCCGGCTGAATGTAAGGAGGAATTTCTGAAAAGATGATTTTAACTGTTAAGAAATTGGGTCGGTGGCATGGGTCTCGATCTGTTGCGGTACTATTATTTCTTCTGGTTGCTATTAGTGGGTGTGTTGCAAAAGACAACCCATCAGAGTTAGGGGAGAGGCTTGTTTGGCCTCCTCCCCCGCTGGAAGAAAAAATTGAATGGGTGGCTGAGTATAAGATTATTGGTGGTCAGCATCAGGGCTGGGGGGTTTGGCAGTCAGTCAAAAGCTTTATATTCGGAACACAACAAACTGCGATGACTCGTCCATACGGTATTTGTACGGATGGTAAAACAAAGCTATTTATAGCTGATACCGGTGCTGCAGTTATCCATGTCTATGATATGGAAACCTTACAATATCAAGTTATCAAGGGAACTCGTCAGTATCCCGTAATCAGCCCTATTGGTGTCACGTATTTTTCTGGGGCAATTTATTTTACAGACTCAGTCCAGGCAAAAATTTTTAAGTACGATCTGAGTACTAAAAAATTGTCTCTTTGGGCATATGTTGATCTAGAAAGGCCAACTGGCATAGCTGTTTCAAGAGAAGGTGGTTATTTCTTTGTCGTTGACACTTTGGCTCAGCAGGTTGTTTCTTACGATCGTCATGGAGCAGAGTTGTTAAGGTTTGGTGCGCGCGGAACCGGGGCGGGACAGTTTAATTTCCCAACAGATATTGCTATAGGACCGGAAGGGAAAATTTATATAACTGATTCTCTGAATGCAAGAGTCCAGGTGTTTTCTCAAAATGGACGTTTCCTGCGCAGCTTTGGTCAGGCAGGTGATACGCCGGGTTCTTTTTCCAAGCCGAAAGGAATTGGTGTTGATCTGAAAGGGCATATCTTTATTTGTGATGCACTATTCGATGCTGTACAGATCTTTAATCCTGACGGGCAGCTTCTTCTGACCTTTGGAGACAACGGCACGGAGAGGGGGCAGTTTTGGATGCCTTCAGGGCTCTATGTAGACAAAAAGGGAAATGTATTTGTAGCTGATACTTATAATCGCAGAATTCAACAATTCAGGGCTTTACACAGATAGTTGATGATAAGGCTCATGTGAGAATTTCGATATGTTGACAATAAATAAGAAGATTGTATGCCTTGTTTGTCTTTTGGGTCTGTTGTTCTGCTGGACATGTAGCTCCGCGAATATTTTAACAACCAAGCACAATCTTTCTGTGGAGGGGGTTGGGTCGATTCGAGCTGATAGTGAAAACAGGGTCTGTATCTTTTGTCATACCCCACATCATGCGACCAGTGTTGATCCATTGTGGAGCCGAACTATGAGTTCGGCGGTTTATAACTTGTATGGATCGACAACTCTCGTTGCTCAACCGGGTCAGCCAACGGGAACTTCTCGACTTTGTTTGAGTTGTCATGACGGAACCATTGCAATCGGGATGTTAGGTGGTGGCAGCGAAATGATTGATATGGCAGGTGGCATCAGTACTTTACCACTTGGAGCATCACATTTGGAAACAGACTTGTCTGATGATCATCCCATTTCGATTGCTTATGATTCAAATCTTGTGATGTTGCGTGATGATTTGATTGATCCGATGAGCCTTCCCAATGAAATACGGCTGGAAAACGGGGGGCTTCTTCAGTGCACGAGTTGTCATAATCCCCATAAAGACCCACATGGAATGTTTCTAGTTTTAAGTCAGCAGTTTTCTGCTCTATGTCTTGCCTGCCATGATGAGGCAGGATGGTCGGTCAGTACACATGCAACGGAAGTCTCCTTAGCTGATTCTGGTTGCCAAAATTGCCACCAATCCCATGCTGCACCAGGGCCTCAGCATTTGTTGAAAGGGGCTCTGGAAGAACAAACATGTATCTCTTCATGCCACAACTCTGCCGGATCTGGTTCCGATATTCAGACTCCAATCAATGAATTTTATCGCCACCCTGTCGAATATGCGAATGGTGTCCATGTTGTGGGGGAAGATCCAGATACGGCTGAAAAACATGTTGAATGTGTCGATTGCCATAGTCCGCACAGGGTAAATCATGCCAATGCCCCACTTGATTCAGCACCAGAGATAAGTGGAAGATTGACAGGCGTCAGTGGGATCACTGCAGAGGGATTGTTCGTCAATGAAGCGAGTTATGAATATGAAATCTGCTATAAATGCCATGCGGGGAATGACTTTGTCGGACAGGTAACACCGCTTCGAATCATATCGACGACCAATGAATCACTGCGTTTTGATTCGGGCAACCCGTCGTTTCATCCGGTAGAAGCTAAGGGGAAAAATTTAAATGTCCCAAGCCTTCGGCCTGAATACGCCAGTTATACGGAAGATAGTCAGATTTACTGTAGTGATTGTCATGGCAGCGAAAGTAGTAATAAGGCTACAGGAGGGACAGGTGCTGACGGTCCTCATGGTTCGATTTATCCGCATATCCTTATCGCTCAATATGAACAGGATCGCTTAATTCCTTATGCTTTCAGTAACTATGCTCTGTGTTTTCGTTGTCACGATCCCGACGCTCTGTTTACTCCGGGTGTCACGACTTTTGGTAAGGGAGTAAATAGTAGCCACAGAACCCATGTGATTGGATTTGATATTCCTTGTTCGGTTTGTCATGACCCCCATGGTGTTCCGTCTGATCTTGGTGGAAATGAGATCAATAACCTGCACCTGATTAATTTTGATTTGCGCTTTATGGATGCCGATGCTGTTTATAATTCTGCTGACAAATCTTGTACGGTGAGCTGTCATAATCAGGGTGGCATGACACCGGGGTATCATTCCTATAAATGAGTTATAAGACATACTGATAGCCGGCCAAGAATATCTAATAATAGTTTAGTAATATCGGGTAATTATGGTGAATTTAGCACTATTTTTATAAACAATATGATATGGTCAACGGCATGCCAAGTTTTCAATGTAAAATCGGGACAGCAGACGGACGAGTTGTGGAGAAGGTCTATGATTCAGCGTCTAAATATCATTTAAAAGAGAACCTGGAGAGTCAGGGCTTTCATGTTTTCCAGATTCGCCGACAGGCCTGGTCTTTTCTGCAGAAAGAGAAACAAAAAACTGACCGGATAACAAATCGAAGATTTATCTCATTTAACCAAGAACTGTTGGTATTGCTGCGATCTGGACTTCCGGTTTTGCAGATATTTGACACCCAGATAGAACAAATGGAGGGTGGAGGGTTTCGAGCTATTCTCAGTGAGATTCGTGAAGAGATTCGGGGCGGAAGTGCTCTCTCAGACGCCTTTGCCAAATTCCCCCGTTCTTTCCCGCCCCTCTACGTGGCAGCGATGAAAGCGGGTGAAAAAACTGGTGATCTGCCAGAGACCCTGTCTCGATTTCTGGAATATCAGCAGCGTGTTGAGACAATTCGGGGTAAGGTTCGCAGCGCCTCATTTTATCCGCTACTTTTAACGATAGCTGCACTGTTGGTCGTTGTTTTTCTGATACTCTATGTTGTTCCCCAATTCACCAAAATTTATACTGATGCCAATGTTGAGTTGCCATTGATGACACAATTGTTGATTGGGCTGTCTGAGCTTGTCGGTCACTACTGGTACCTGTTTTTTACCGCTGTTATCGTGGGTTTACCGTTATTTAAAAGTTTAATCCGCAGCACCCGCGGCCGGCGCAGTGCTGACCGTTTTTTGTTGCGGATTCCCTTTTTGGGCGGTCTGAAGGTTGAATATGCCCTGTCTAGCTTTAATCGGACACTAGGAACAACTTTGGCCAGTGGTACCCCATTGGTGACAGCGATGCAGATGTCACGTGGGACACTGAATAATCTCTATCTGGAACAGGAAATGACACAGGCTATCCGGCGGGTGGAGGAGGGGACGGCTCTGTCGGATTCACTTGGCCGAACCGGTTTTTTTCCGCCATTGTCTCTGCGTATGGTGAATGTCGGGGAGACATCCGGTTCGTTGACCGATATGCTCAACAATATTGCCGATTATTATGAAGCTGAAGTTGAAAGGCGTTTAACTCGTTTAACCACAATGATTGAACCAATCCTGATGATGACGATGGGGTTGTTGATTGCATTTATTATTGTCGCTATGTATGTTCCGATCTTCCAATTGGCCGGTACGGTCGGATAGAGAGTAGATATGATGTATCAACGTCAGCAGATAGGCCGCATTCTTGCCGATATGGGAGCTATTGCTCCGGCACAAATTGATCTTGTCCTGACAAAACAACAGGAAAATGGTAAGCGTTTTGGTGTGGTTGGTATTGAGGCCGGGATGTTCAACGAAACTGAACTTGCCAAGGCTCTGGCAACCCAGTTTCAGTATGAATATATCGATCTCAGCGAGACGATTCTGGATGGAGAGCTAATCGCCAGTTTGCCGTCTGATGTGCCAATTAAATACAATCTGGTTCCTTTAGAGCAAGATGAAAATCATCTGGTTGTCGCCATAGCTGATCCTACCAATGTCGCTATGCTCGACCAGCTTGAGGTTCAGTTGGGACGTGTTCTCAAGCTGAAGATTGCAGATCGTGAGCAGATTGAGCGTTTGATCGAACGAGGTGCCGGGTCACAGAGGGTCTTGCGTGAAGCCTCTGAAGATTTCAAACTGCAGCTGATCAAGGAAACCGACAAAGGAGATGAAGTTCTCTCAATCGATAAATTGACAGCCGATACCAGTCCGATCATCCGTTTGATTGATTCCACCCTGTTTGATGCTCTGAAGAAACGTGCCAGTGATATACACATCGAAGCAACCGCAGATGGCGTTGTCATCAAGTACCGCGTCGATGGTGTCCTTTATCAGGCGACAGAAACGATTGACAGTCGCTTTCAGGGGCCGATTATCTCACGGATCAAAGTCATGAGTGAGCTTGATATCTCAGAGCGTCGTATTCCTCAAGATGGCCGATTCAAGGTTCGATTGGGAGATAAATCGATCGATTTTCGGGTTTCAATCATGCCGACCTCCTTTGGTGAAGATGCTGTTATCCGGATTCTTGATAAAGAATCGATCGCTTCTGATATGCAAGGATTGACCTTTGAGTCTCTTGGATTTGCAGAACGGGAAAAGGAACGAATGCGCAGTCGCATTCGCGAACCCTATGGCATGGTGCTGGTCACCGGCCCGACCGGAAGTGGTAAAACCACGACCTTGTATGCAGCTTTGTCTGAAATCAACTCAGTTGAAGAGAAGATCGTCACCATAGAGGACCCGGTCGAATATCAGGTCAAGGGAGTAGTTCAGGTTCCCGTTAACGAAAAGAAAGGGTTAACCTTCGCTCGTGGATTGCGCTCGATCCTGCGTCATGATCCGGACAAAATCATGGTCGGGGAGATTCGTGACCCGGAAACGGCTCAAATTGCTGTGCAGTCTGCTTTGACTGGCCATCTGGTTTTTACCACAGTTCATGCCAACAACGTCTTCGATGTCCTTGGCCGCTTCCTGCATATGGGCATTGATCCTTATAATTTTGTTTCTTGTCTCAACTGTGTGCAGGCTCAGCGATTAGTGCGGATTTTCTGCAAATATTGCAAAGAACCAGTAGAGCATGATGCCGCCCTGCTTCACTCGTATGGTCTGACACCAGAGCAGTGTAAAGAGGCAAAGTTCCATGAAGCCAAGGGGTGTAAAGAATGCAACGGCTTGGGCTATACGGGGCGGAGTGCCATTGTTGAGCTACTTGAGATGAATGATACTATGCGAGAGATGATAGCAGCAAAACGCCCCGTGACCGAGCTGAAACAGAGGGCTCTTGAAGATGGGACAATTTTGCTTCGACAAGCAGCAATTAATAAGGTTCTGGCTGGTGAGACCTCCTTCCGCGAGATTGATCGCGTGACCTTTGCGGAGAGCTAGACGTATGTTAAAGCGCACCTACCTCGGATTGGAAATTCGCCGCAAGGCACTGCATGCGGTTGCTTTTCAGCGCAGTGGCAAGCAGTTGTCTCTAGTTGGGGCTCAGGCTCTTCAGTTTAATGATGATGTGATCAAACCCGGGTTTAGTGCCCCAAATGTGATTCAGCCAGATCATTTTATTCAAAGTGTCAAAGAATTGCTCGATCCATTGGTACGACGTGATAACCGGATTGCGGTTGCCCTTCCCGATTGTACTGGCAATCTGTTTCTTCTCGATGTTGAGACCCCTTTTGAAAATCGTTCTGAGGGGGCAGAGATTGTCCGCTGGCAGCTCAAAGATTTATTGCCCGACAAGGCCAATCAGTTGGCGGTTGATTATCAGGTGATTGAAGAAAAAGAATCGGGTCATAAGCGGGTACTCGTCGCTGTTGTTTCACGTGATGTTCTGAACCACTATGAGGCATTGATTGAACAGGCTGGATTTGCTGCTGCGGTCATCGATTTTCATTCACTGGCACTTTATAATGCTTACCGTTCCAAGGTTGATTTTGGTCATGATTTTATCCTGATCGGGGTTGATGGCTGTCAACTCAGTATTCAGGTTTTTGTCAATAAGATCCCGATATTCTATCGTGGCCGTCAAATCGAGCATGATTTACAGCAGGTTTTCCAGGAGACCAATCGTTCTTTGGTGAGTTGTCGTAATGATTTACCAAATTTCTGTCGAATGCCGGTTTATCTTCATTCTGATTGGTCTGAAGGAGGTCTGAGTGATGCTGTTACAGCTGTTTTTGATCAACCTTTAGAGTTGCTGGAATCTCCTGTCAGTAAATTGCTCAATGGAGATAAGGTGAATTTTCAAAATGGGGGTGCTCACAGTATGGCGGCAGCGCTTGGTGTTGCTGAACGACTGATCCAGAGGGCGGTCTCATGAAATTGTCAATTAATCTTGCCAGCCGCCACCATATTAACCAAAGGGTTGTTCGTTTGGTTATTTGTATGGTGTTTTTGCTTTTGGTTTCTGTGCTCCTCTGTCAGGGGAAAGGCTATCTTGGAGATTATCGACTGGCTCAGACGTACCAGTCCCACCTCAATGAACTGAAGACCCAACTACACGGGGAATTACCGGAGCAGATTGATCCACAACAACTCGCTAAACAACGGAGTAACTATGATCAAGCTCAGAAACTGTTGCGGCGTGATGCGTTTCGATGGACGACCTTGTTTGACCGAATGGAGAATCTCCTCCCCAGGGAGGTAAGCCTTCTAAGCTTTAACCCGCATTACGAGAACAACAGCCTCAAAATTAATGGTTTGGCCAGAGATCTGAAGTCACTACAACAGTTGCTTGATAATCTGCAATCTGAACGTTTTGACCCTGTTTATCTTAACAGTCAAGGACAGACTGAGGTTGATGATGGGCATGGTGGCAAGCGAATGGCTCTGACATTTACCATCAGTCTTGGGAGGGTTTTCTGATGGGAAAAAACTCTTTTCTCCAAGCACTTTGGCAGCAAAACAAACTACAGCTGATCTTGCTCATAATCCTTGTCGTGGTTGTTGTTGCAGCTTCTATGGGGCGACAACTGATAGTTGAACCACGATTACAATCACTCAGTACGGAACAATTTCGTCTGCAGCAATTTGTTCGTCAACGGCAAGTTGAGTTTGCTAATAGTGGCATTCCCGTTTCGACAGCGGCACAACTGGAGAAGAACCTTCAAAAGTTCATGATTCTAGTGCCGTCTGAAGAGGAATTTTCTCATTTTATTGGGGATCTTTTTCGGTGGGCCGGGGATGCAGACCTGGAGATTACCCAGGTTAGTTATCAGCCAGAGATGGACAAAGAGACAGGATTCTTGCGTTACGGATTGAGTTTTTCTGTGAAAGGCCATTATGGCAAGGTCAAAAAATTGATTCATCTCCTGGAGCGGTCAGAACGAATTCTGTTGGTTGATAAAATTACACTTTCTGGTGCAGGGGGCAAAAAAAATCGGGATAGCGTCAACCTTAATATCGCCCTGACAACTTATTTTCAGCGAGAATCATCATGACACGCGCACGGTTACTCATGGCTCTTCTCGGTTTGCTTTGCGCAGCTCTGATCTATGCCTGGACAGCGACCCCGCAGCAAAAACGGGTGGAGAATCTAGTAGGGAAACAGTTGAATTCAGCTGATGGGCCTGTATCTCAGGTTGAAATTGCTCCGGAGATTGCGGACCTTGACTTTTCAGGAGGAGTTAACAACAGCTATCAGCAACCCAAAAGAAATCTTTTTGCAACCTTGTACCAGCCACCCAAGGTTGCAGTAAAACGTACGACACCAAAACTGAAGCCCAAGCCCAAGGTAGCCAAGGTTGTCACAAAAGTTGTTAAGCCCATAGTTAGAGGCCCGCAGCCCAGTGGTCTTCCTCCTCTGAAACCTTTGAAAGTCCTTGGCTATCTCGATAATAGTGGGCAAAGGACGGTTTTCTTGACAGGGCGGAAGGATAAAATTTTTCTGGTCAAGGAGGGTGATGTTTTTGCTGATGGTTTAGAGGTCTCTGAAATGAGTCAAAAAAATATAACCATAGTTAAAAAGGCAACAGGGCAACAGTTATCACTGCCTCTAGGCGTTGCTAAAAATCAGAGGCTGCCAAAGGTAAAGTTTAACTCAGGTCGCCCTAAGGCTTCTTTTCCAGCGCCGAATCAAAATATAAAGGCGGACGGTTCATCGCAACCTGCTGATCCCCGAAACCTTTTTGGGGGTAAACCTAAAGTAACTAAGTAAAAAAGTATGGATTTTTAAACGATAAAAGGATGATTTTTATGGTCAGAATAAAGAAATTAAGTGAACGGGGATTGTTGCTGTTTGCGCTTCTAGGATTGTTGTCCGGATGTATCGCGGGTCAATCCTCATTTAATGATGGGAATAAAGCTCTCAGCCATGAAAAATATGACCAGGCCGTGATTGAATATCTTTCAGCTGTCGAAGGGAATCCCAAGAAGAATGAATATCGACTGAAGCTGTATTATGCAAAAAACAAGGCGGCTCTCGTTCATAAAAGGAAGGGTGACAAAAATTTAGAACTGGAACGTTTTGCAGATGCTCTCCAGGAATACCAACTGTCGGTTGATCTTGATGGTTCGCTGTTTGCGGCCGTTGAAGGAGTACGGAAGAGTAAGCTTCATTTACAAGTTGAGAATCTTGTTCAGGAAGCCGAAGAGATGATCCTGGCCAATAGACAGGCACAAGCAAAAAAACTGCTCGATCATGCCTTGAGTTTACTCCCAATACACAAGCAAGCAATTGAGTTGAAAGCTAGTATAAAACAAAGTTTATTTGCGTTGGTTGATGGTGTTGAGTTAGAGGTAATTTCTGCACATCCAATCAACTTAAATTTTCAGAAAACACCCCTGCCAGATGTTTTCCAGATATTAACCAAACTGTCAGGGATTAATTTTATCCTTGATGAAGACGTGCGCGATACAAAGACGACACTTGCTATTGAAAATACGACATTTGCACAAGCGTTGGAACTGTTGTTAAGAATGAACAAACTGGATAAGAAAATTCTTAATAGCAAGACTATCATTCTGTATCCAAAGACACGTGAGAAGCAGAAGCAATTTGAAGACCAGATTATTCAGACGTTTTACTTGTCTCATATGGAGGCAAAAAAAGCGGTTAATATGTTACGAACCATGTTGCAGGTTCGAAAAATATTTGTACAGGAAGAGTTGAATGCTCTGGTTATTCGTGATCATCCTGATGTGATTAAGCTGGCTGCTAAGATGTTGGAAGCCAATGATCGCGGCAGTTCGGAAGTGGTCTTTGATCTGGAATTGATTGAGGTCAACCATAGTGATACAAGAGAACTGGGAGCCAAGCTCAGCAATTATTCAATTGGATCTGGTCTTAGTATCCCGGGGACAAACTTGTTTGTTGAGTCAGGTTTGGCTGCGGGGGGGTCGACTGTAAATCTGTTATCATCAGGACAACAATTAAATCCATTTACAACCGATCTTGACTCTTTTTACTCTATCCCGACAGCAACATTCAGATTTTTAAAAACTGAGGTCGATGCAGAAGTTCTTGCCAGTCCAAAAATCAGGGTGAAGAATAAAGAAAAAGCAAAAGTTCATGTCGGGACACGAGAACCGGTGATAACGGTAATAAGCAATGAAGGGGTGACGTCTGACAGTGTTCAGTATATTGATGTTGGTGTGAAACTCAATGTTGAACCGCAGATCCAGCTAGACAATACGATCATTACCAAGCTTAGCCTTGAAGTCAGCAATGTCTCTGGGCGTGAAACAACTAGTAAGGGGACGGCTGTTATTACAATTTCATCAACCAATGCTGATACTACTTTGACATTGAAAGACGGAGAACAAACGGTTATTGGTGGATTGATTCGTGATGATAAAAACATCACAAAGAGTAAAATTCCCTTCTTGGGTGATATTCCTTTTTTAGGGGAAGTCTTTAATGGTCGAGACACAACAAAGATAAAACGTGAAATTTTACTCTCTATTACTCCTCATATTGTGAAATCGGTGCAGGTTCCTCAGGTCGATATAGCGAGCCTCTGGTCTGGAAACGAGGATGAACTGAAGTTTGGTCGTATTTTTGGAACGTTTGCTGATGAATTTATTGATGTGACCGGGGTCGTTCCAGCATCGGACAGTTCTGAAATAAAAGATACAAAAGGGATTCCTGTTGATAATTCGATTGAAACTAAATCTGATCCAGAAGTGGGGCAGGAAGAGACTGAACCAAATCAGATTGTCGAAGAAAACCTGGCTTTGAAGCAGGAGCAAAATTATAAGCCAATTACTTTTATAAACAGTCCGAAACGGATCGCTCAAAAAGATGACTTGACTCTCGATGTTATTTTGGGGTCGATCAAAGATATTTCCTCTGCGACTTTGGAAGTCACCTATGACCCTGCACTTTTGCAATATATGAAGGCAGCCGAAGGGGCATTATTCCGACAGGGAGAAGAAGCTACCTCATTAGAAGTTCGTCAGACGGAACAGCCTGGTCGCCTTCTTATTAGTATTGAGAGATTGTCAAAAAATAAAGGTGTCACTGGTGGTGGGCCGCTTCTGTCGCTGAGCTTTAAGCCGCTAGGTGTGGGAGATGTTCGGATTTCAACCGAAAATGTCTATTTGGAGAACATTCAGGAACAGACTTTAAAAGCTATTGCTTCTGGAACCAGCATTGAAATCGTTCCCTAACATAATTTCTTGTCGCCGATTGTGGTCATGTGCTGGATTGACCTTGATAGAACTGGTCATTGCCATGGCGGTTCTGGCAATTTTGGCATCTGTCGCACTGCCACTGTCAGAGTTGACAGTTCAAAGAACAAAAGAATTAGAGCTCAGGCGATCTTTGAGGCAAATTCGAACTGCGCTTGATGATTATAAAAATGATTATGATAACGCTGTCGAGCAGAAGAAAATTGCGGTGGTTATTGGTGAAACCGGCTATCCCAAAGAATTGCAAGACTTGCTGGTGGGAACTGATTGGGAAGGTCTATATCCTTATCCCAAAAAATACTTGCGCCGGATTCCCCAGGATCCATTCGATCAGTGGGATGATGGCTGGGGGATGCGCTCTTATCAGGATGATAATGAATCATCATACTGGGGCGGTGAAGATATCTATGATGTCTATAGTCAAAGTGATGAGATTGCACTGGATGGCACAACTTATCGGGATTGGTAGATGATAGCGACTTTAAAATCGAGAAAACTAAATATCAAAGGCTTCACCCTGTTTGAGCTTCTCGCGGTGATGGTTATTTTGTCAGTATTGATGACAATTGCTATTCCCAGCTATAAGCGCAGTCAAATCAAAGCGCGTGAGTCTGTTCTGGCAGAAGACCTCTATCAGATGCGCAGGGCAATCGATGCATATTATGCAGATAATGCACGCTACCCAGATAGCCTGAAGCAATTACAATACGAAAAATACCTGAGAAATATCCCTAAAGATCCCTTTACTCTGAAGGCCAATACTTGGCTTTGTATTCCTCCGGCTCCTTCAGATGATGGACGTCTGGCTGTGGGGAATTGCTTTGATGTGCGTAGTGGCAGCCGGTTGGTTGGGTTGAACGATGAGCCTTATAACCGTTGGTAGTTTTGCGTTGCAGCAAAAAGGCTTTTTATGGCTGCGGGGATAGATACCCTTTTGAAATATCGTAACCAGCGTGGAGGCGCTCTTCTGATTATTCTGATCAGTGCCTCTCTCTTTGGTTTTATGGTAGCCATTGCCGGAACAAGTTGGCAAACGATTATGCAGCGCCATAAAGAGCAAGAACTGCTTTGGCGGGGGGGGCAAATCCGCAGTGCGATTTGCAGTTACTATAATTATAAACCTACCGAAGGGGTTCCCCTGAGGCAATTTCCCGAAAGCCTGAACGATCTCCTTACTGATTCCCGTGGTAAAGAGCCGGTTAAACATCTGCGAAAGCTTTATCTCAGTCCTCTTGCAAGCCAAAACTGGTCACTTCTTCCGTCACCTGCTGGTGGAATTATGGGTGTTTTTAGTGACTCTGAAGAGATGCCCTTTAAAATGACCGGGTTTAAAAAAGAGAACAAGTCCTTCAATGGTCAGTTGCGCTATAAAGACTGGCACTTTCTCTGTAGGCCAACACAAACTAAAGATAAAAAAATACCCGCCACAAATGTTAAAAGTTCCAGTCTTAAATTTGGTGCAGAACACTTCTGATACATATTAAGAATATTGATACCTCTTCGCAGTAGCTCTAATGAGGGGATATGCCCATTCAGTTTGACCTGTCTGGCTGAATCACCGATTTAGAGATTGAATGATAGGGGCAGTTCGTTATCTTCATTCAATAAAGCCAAATTAATTCTTTTTTTATCCTTTAGTATCATATGT
>JADGEB010000036.1 GCA_016744595.1 Desulfuromusa sp. | reverse complement strand
ACCTGTGAGATGGCTTGTTCTTTCAAGCACACCAGTGAATTTGCACCCAGCCGTTCGCGTATTTTCAATGAGGTTTTCCTCGATGAAGCCAAATTCATCACCGTCACCTGTATGCAGTGCGATGATCCTTGGTGTGTAAAAGCCTGTCCTAAGTCTGCAATCAGCAAAGAGATGCCATCCGGTGTCGTTATCGTTGACAACGACCGCTGCGTAGGTTGCCGCACCTGTGTCAGCGCCTGTCCTTTCGGGATGATCAAATACGTCCCATCCCTCGGTATCGTCGATAAATGCGATCTCTGTGGTGGCGATAGCCCAGAATGTGTTGCTTTTTGTCCAACCCAGTGCCTGACACTGGAAGAAGAGGACACACCGCTGCGGCAAAAAGTGCTGCGTTTCGTTAATGCAATGAAAGACGGGCAGATGGAGGCTTGATATGAGTAGATTTGATCTAAAAGGATGGCATGGAAAACTGTTACGTGTTGACCTGACTGCCGGAACCTGCACCGATGAAGTCCTCAATGAACAATGGGCAAAAGAATTCCTCGGTGGCCGCGGTTTAGGAACTAAGTATTTCACTGAAGAAGTTGCTGCAGATGTTGACCCATTTTCAGCTGAAAATAAATTGATTTTGGCGACCGGCCCGTTGACCGGAACCTACGGTGCCGCCAATGGCCGCTACATGGTTATCACCAAATCACCATTAACCGGAACGATTGCCAGCTCTAACTCGGGGGGATACTTCCCCTGTGAACTGCGCTATGCCGGCTACGATATGGTTATTTTCGAAGGCAAGGCTGAATACCCTTCATATCTGCAAATTCATAATAACAAAGTTCAACTGGTGGGTGCAGTTCACCTTTGGGGCAAGTCAACCAATGAAACCGAAGATCAGATTTTAGCTGAGTTCCATGGTGATGCAAAAATTGCCTGCATCGGACCAGCAGGTGAGAACCTGGTCAGCTTTGCTGCGATTATCAATGATAAACATCGTGCTGCCGGCCGTACCGGAATCGGTGCTGTCATGGGAAGTAAAAATCTCAAAGCGATCGCGGTACGTGGCACCGGCGGTGTTAAAATTGCTGATCCGGCCGCATACCGTGAAGCCGCCCTTGAAGCATATGGGATGCTTAAGCAAAACCCCGTCTCCGGGCAAGGGCTTCCTGCTCTTGGCACCCCGGTTCTGGTCAATGTCATTAATCAGATGGGGGCCTTACCGACCCGAAATTTCCAGAATGATACCTTTGATGGTGCCGAGGCGATTTCTGGTGAAACTCTGGCTTCAACTTACCTGAAACGGAACAAGGGATGTATGGGGTGTATTATCGGCTGTGGCCGAGTCACTGGGTTAGCAGGAGCTCGCTTTAGTGGTGATGGTGAAGGTCCAGAGTATGAAACCCTCTTTTCATTGGGATCCGCCTGTGGCGTTGATGATCTGGCAGCCATTACCAAAGCCAATTATATTTGTAACGAATACGGCATGGATACCATCACTGTCGGCGCAACAGTGGCCTGCGCTATGGAATTGGCCGAGAAAGGGCTGGTCAGTGAAGCAGAAATTGGCATGCCGCTAAGTTTTGGTGATGCCGATGCAATGGTTAAGTTGGTTGAAATGGCTGGCAAGCGAGAAGGTTTCGGCGAAAAGCTTGCTATGGGTTCCTATCGCCTGGCCGATAGTTTCGGTGCTCCAGAACTGTCAATGTCGGTGAAAAAGCTGGAATTCCCCGCCTACGATGGTCGTGGCATCCAAGGAATCGGCTTAAATTATGCGACCAGTAATCGTGGTGCTTGCCATGTTCGTGGCTATATGATTTCACCGGAGGTTCTAGGCTTGCCAGAAAAACTTGATCCTCAGGCAACTCAAGATAAGGCAGTCTGGACCAAGATTTTCCAGGACTTCACTGCAACAGTTGACTCTTCCGGTGTTTGTCTGTTCACCACTTTTGCAATCGGCGCGCCACAGTTTGCCAACTTCTGCACGGCGGCGACCGGAGCTGAGTTCACCGAAGAAACCATCATGGAAATAGGTGAGCGGATCTATAATATGGAACGGGTTTTCAACCTGAAGGCAGGAGTTGACCCCTCTCAGGACACTCTACCAAAACGGCTTCTGGAAGAACCGATTTCAGATGGTCCACTCAAGGGTGAAGTTAGCAAACTTGGTCAGATGCTACCTGAATATTATCAGGAGCGAGGTTGGAGTGCAGAAGGGATTCCGACAAACGAAAGACTCCAGACATTGGGTCTGACTTAGTCGTTTATTTCGCAAACTTTGGGCTGTCCCCGCATGGGAGCAGTCCAAAGTTTGCTGTAAAATCCAGCTTTTAAACCTACTTTCCAGGAATAATCGCTATGACTGAACACTATGACTTTGTCATTATCGGCAACAGCGCCGCTGGATTACAAGCGCTACGAACTCTACGTCGTCATAACCGACAAGTATCAATTGCGCTTATAGACCGTGAAGATTGTCCCGCCTACTCACGAGTTCTGACTCCCTACTATATCGGTGGTCATATCACCCGTGAAGGGCTTGATATTGTCGATCACTCCTTTTATGAAGAATGGGGTGTTACCCCTGTTTTCGGTCATTCCGTGATTTCAATTGATCCGGAGAAGCACTCTCTACAGCTGGCAGATAGTCGTGAGATCAGCTTTAAGAAACTCCTCATTGCGACTGGAGCTGAAGCTCGAACTATTCCTGCTGCAACACAACGTGCCTGTGTCCTCCGTCATATGACTGACGCAGAAAAGCTAGTCGATCTTTTTCAGGGCATCAAAAGTGTGACTGCTATTGGAGCCGGATTGGTCAGCTTGCCACTTCTCTCACATGCTTCAAATCAAGCAGAAAAACATCTGATAGTTGGCTCTAACCGTATCTTCAGTCGAGTGGTTGATGTTGAGACTTCAGCCATTTTGGAAGATCAACTGAAAGCAAAAGGGCTAAATATTCACAAACAAAATGATGTCAAAGAAATGGTTGAAGGAAAACAGTTAAAGCTAAACCTGACCAGTGGGAATCAATTGAACAGCGACCTGCTGATTGTCGGTAAGGGAGTGACTCCCAATATCCATCTGGCAGCTGAAGCCGGTCTGGATATCTCGAATGGCGTTTTGATCGACGACAAATGTCGTAGCACTCATCCTGATGTTTATGCCGCCGGAGATGCTGCCGAAGGGCTGGATTTTATTACCAGTGAAAAAACCATCCAGGGCAACTGGATGACTGCGGTAGAACAAGGGGAAAATGCTGCACTGAATATGCTTGGGATTGAATGCCGCTATCAGGGCAGCCTGAAAAACAATATTACTGAAATATTTGGTATTGAAGTCGCAGCTATTGGCTATTGTCAGGATGACGTTGCTGAAATTATTACCAGTTGGAACAGTACAACGGGGCGTTTCCGCAGAGTGTTCCTTGATGAAAAACAACGTGTCGTCGGGGCAAATATGGTCGGTGAAACCAACGATGCTGGCCTCTATTACCAGTTAATCAGCACCCGCAGTATTTTCCCGGGCAAACAAATGCTGACCGGAACCGCCAACTACGCCCAAACACTATTTCGCCTGGAATAACTGATGATCAAGATTCAATTTTATAGTTTGATTCGATTATTATTGAAACAGGAAAAGCTTGAGCTGCCCGCTCATGACAATGAAAATGTAGGGCAGCTCTTGCAACGCCTGCAGCAGCAGATAAAAACTCCCTTTCTACATAAATTGCTCGATGAGGATGGCGAACCGATTCTTGGCACGATTATCATGGTTAACCGGCGCAATATTCATCATCTTGAAAAGTTGGCAACTCCGATCCAAGATAGTGATGTGGTCGCACTTTTCCCTCCCGGAGCTGGAGGCTGAGTGTCAGCAACAAAGCGCTACAATCGACAAATTCTTCACTGGGGAGATGAACGACAACAGCAACTTGGAGCGGCAACTGTTCTAGTCGCCGGAATTGGTGGGTTGGGAGCAACCGTCAGTGAGCTCTTAACGAGAGCCGGAATCGGTAAGCTCTATCTGGCCGATGACGGAAGGATTGACTGGCCAGATCTCAATCGACAACTCCTCTATAACGAAAGTGACATTGGCCACCCCAAGCTGGGTATTGCCAGACAACGACTGCAACAGATCAACAGTAACGTCAAAGTTGAGTTACTGCCACAACGGATCAATCACTCATTCCAAATTCCTGCCGATATTTCAATTATTGCCGACTGTCTCGATAATTTTACGAGTCGCTTTGATCTGGAGGCTGCCTTAGCCACGGGTTCATTTCTGATTCACGGTGGGATCGAAGGAAATCAGGGGCAGGTTCTAACTCTGCAAAAAGGAAAATCTCAATTACTGGCAGAAATATTTGCTGGCACCCAGCAGCCAGCGGGGGAAATCCCTGTGACCGGCGCCGGAGCAACACTTTTAGCAAGCTATATAGTCAATGAAGTGATCAATACTATTTTTGGCCAACCGCAACTTTTAAACCGTCTTCTGATCATCAGTCTCAGCGACCTGCACCTGAGTTTTCTCGAAGTTTGAACCGATTCTTCCTATAAATTCTCAATACTCCTGATCACTTGTTCCATAACCAAGCAATCGCCTATTGGATCGAAATAGATACAACACTCAAGTCTAGCAGGTATTTTATTTACAGATGCAAAGCCGGTTCCTGTAGTGCCGCCATCTGTTCACGCAGTTCCAGAATATGTTCACCCCAGTACTGAATGCTGTTAAACCAAGGGAAAGTTCGGGGAAATGCCGGGTCATCCCAGCGTCTGGCCAGCCAGGCACTGTAGTGGATCATCCGTAATGTGCGTAATGGTTCTATCAGCTGTAATTCTGCAAAATTAAAATCATAGAACTGATGATATCCCTCCAAAATTTTATCAAATTGTCGTCGTTGCTGATCTTCTGATCCAGACAGCAGCATCCACAAATCCTGAATTGCTGGGGCCATACGGGCATCATCAAAATCGACAAAATGGGGAGCCCCATCCCGCCAGAGCATATTACCGTTATGGCAATCACCGTGAACCCGGATATTTTGAACTGATTCAAGGGTCGCAAACCGTTCATCGATCTGTTGCAAAAGGTCATGAGTCAGCGATTGATATGACTCTCGATATTCGATCGGGATAAATTTTTCAGCGATAAAAGTGACACACTCATGACCGAAACTATGACTATCGAGTATTGGTCGATCACGAAATGGACGGCTAGCGCCAAATAGATGGATACGGCTGAGAAGCCGCCCGATGATCAACAGATGTTCCAGATTGTCCAACTCCGGCGAATGTCCACCTTTACATGGTGACAGGCTGAAACGAAAACTCTGGTACTGGTGCAGAGTCTCTTTACTTGCATTACGAAGAGGCGCAACAACCGGAAGTTCCTGTGCCGCTAACTCCAAAGTAAAGTCATGCTCTTCCAGAATCTGAGCATCAGTCCAACGCTCTGGACGATAAAACTTGGCAATCAGTGGCTCCTCATCCTCGATACCAATTTGATAAACTCGGTTTTCATAGCTGTTGAGCGTCAGGATTCGACAATCACAACGATACCCCTGTGATTCAACGGCATCCATGAGAAAATCTGGAGTGAGCTGCTCAAATGAGTGGCTTGTAGTTTCTGCTGGCATAGCTTCCTCATCTAAAAAAGTGGATGGGGAAGTCTACCTTTGTCCTTAATGCAAGTAAAGGAGATCAACGAATAGAAAGTTGTCGTTCCGGTCAAAAAAGAGAAAGGGAAAAAATACTAACATTAGTTATTTTTAAATAAATCTTTATTATTTATGAATTATCATATAGACTGCAATTACATTATTTCCAGACGAATGGGGGTCTGCAAGTGAAATTACACCACTGGATACTGATAGTTACGCTGCTTATTGGTCTTCCCGGGCACGCCACTGCCGAATTAGAGTATATTTTCGGTACCGTCCAGGACGCCCAAACGGGTGCCTTACTCAACGGCGCCGAACTTCGCACAGTTGATGATTATACTTTCAGCACTGCGAATGGCAGTTTTCAATTACAATCTGGTGATGCTGAAATCGTGGTTCGCCTTCCTGGCTACCTGCCACAAAAAATTTCTGTCGAGTTTCCACTCCACCTAAAAATGCAACCATTCACCCCGAAAGCGCTCTATCTCTCCTACTGGGCTGCCGACAGCAAAGACCGACGGAATCAACTGCAACAGTTGATCAACGAAACCGGGATGAATGCTCTGGTGATTGATCTTAAATCGTCTCGTGGCGATATTGCGTTTCGCAGCCAGTCATCATTAGCTCGATCCGTTGGAGCACAGAAAGTACGGACGCTAAAAGACCTGCCTGAACTTCTGTCGGAATTAAAGCGGCAGGGGATCTATACTATCGGCCGGATTGTCGTTTTTAAAGATGCCACACTCTCCAGACACCGACGAGATTTGGCAGTCCACACCCTGGACGGATATCTTTGGGAAGACCGTGAAAAAATCAGTTGGGCAGATCCCTTCAATTCCGAAGTATGGGATTACAATATTAGCATTGCAAAAGAAGCTGCAGCTTTAGGCTTTGATGAAATTCAGTTTGACTATATTCGCTTTCCGGCAAAATCAGACTTAATTTTTTCCCAAGAAAATACCGGCGAGAATCGGGTTACAGCAATCAACGGCTTTCTGCGACGTGCCAAACAACAATTAGCCGCATACCCGGTTATGACATCGGCAAATATTTTCGGCTATATCTGCTGGAAGCATAAGGATCAAAAAATAGGCCAGCGTCTGGTTGATCTGGCTGAACATGTCGACTACCTATCACCGATGCTCTACCCCTCCGGGTTTCCACACGGGGTACCCGGATACAAAAATCCGCTAGAGCACTCATACGAAGTGATTGCCCATTCTTTAGAAAAAGCTGGTGAGTTGACAGGCCTTCCATCAATCCGTTTCCGCCCTTGGTTACAAGCATTCCGTGATTATGCATTTGACCGGAGGAGTTTTACTGCGAATGAAATCCACGCTCAGATCAATGCCAGCGATGCCAGCGGCAGTCATGGTTGGATGTTGTGGAATGCTGCCAGCCGTTTCAGCTTGGCCGGGCTACAGCAAGAAATACCTTTAGGGGAATTGAACCTGGTTGATGCCAGTCCAAAAGCAGGAGATTCTACAATCCTGACCAAATCAGCAGATCGAAATCACGGCTACTTTCCTATGATGTAGCCTGCTCATCGGGGTCAGTTCTTTCAGGCAAAAAAGAGATAAGCCAATAAGGTCACTACCGTCCCGAGGAGTGCGCCCAGAAATACTTCTCGAGGGGTGTGAATCTTCAGTAGCAGGCGACTCTGACTAACCAGCACAGCAAGCAACAACACCATCATCCCAATCAGGAAACTTTCCCCAAACAGAAAGGTTGAAACAGCAATTGAAAATGCGGCTGCAGCATGCCCGCTTGGTACCCCTCCATGCAGAGGAGTACCACGATTGTAATGGGCTTTAAGCAAAACAACCAGAATTACAACGATCAAAAGAGCCCCGACCGGGATTGTCCCTTGTGGTTCTTTTCCAAAAGTCGGTTCACTGTGGAACAGGGGAAAAATATGCCCAGAAAGAACCAGATAACCAAGAATGACAGCACCAACACTGGTCACCAACACTGCCCCGGCAGCAATATCTTTTGCTCGTTTAGCCAGCTCATGATAGTCATCAGTAACCAGATCGACAACTGTTTCAATCGCTGTATTCATCAACTCAGCAAAAATCACCAATACAGCTGCCAATACCAGAAGAAAAAACTCCAGAGCACTAATTTTAAAAAAAAGAGCCAGAAAAACCACAGCCAGTGCAGCAACAAAGTGATAACGGATATGTCGTTCACTTTTAGCGGCCCAGAGGATCCCTTCAATGGCACAGTTTAGGCTTTCTAACCAGCTATTCGGCTTCATAACTCATCCCTGTTGCGATATGTGAACTCATAACTAAACGATAACATTCATCACACAAATAACAATCTCGATTCCTCCATTTACTCCTATAGAAAAACCAGCTAATCTCTGATCTTCCCAAAAACAAATCAGGAGATATCAACAATGAGCGACGAAAGCTTTAGCAACGACGATATGAATGCAGATGAGGAAAGTTTTGCCGAAATGTTTGAAGCAAGTCTGGCAGGGGTTGGCGAACCACTGGTGCCAGGAAAAAAGATTGAAGCAACAATTCTGCAAATTGGCTCAGACTGGTGTTTTCTTGATGTCGGACAAAAAGGAGAAGGGGTTCTCTCTTCTGCTGAACTGCTAAATGCTGATGGCGAAATCCAGTACGTTGTAGGAGACAAAATTTCTGCTTATTTCTTATCCCGCTCTGGCGGGGAATTGCGCTTCACCACCAAAATTGGCGGCAGTGGTTCCGGAACTGAGCAATTAGAAAATGCCTATCAAAGTGGTATTCCTGTTGACGGCACAATTGAAAAAGAGATCAAAGGGGGCTTTGAAATAAAGCTTGCAGGGAATATCAGGGCGTTTTGCCCGTTCTCCCAAACCGGATTGCGACCGACAGAACCAACAGATCTGATTGGGCAGAGCCTACCATTTAAAATCAGTCAATTCAGTGAACGAGGACGAAATATTGTCGTATCTCACCGAGCCATTTTAGATGAAGAGCGTGAACAACTACGGGTTGGTTTACGTGAGAGCTTAAAAGAAGGGATGGTGGTCAAAGGGACAGTCACCAACATTCGTGATTTTGGAGCATTTGTTGATATCGGCGGAATTGAGGGGTTGTTACCAATTTCTGAAATCAGCTATGGCCGAGTTGAAGATATCAATGAAATCCTCAATGTTGATCAAGAATTGGAAGTTGCCATCAAGCGGATCGACTGGGACAATAATAAATTCTCTTTCAGTTTACGTGACACTCTGGCCAATCCCTGGAATAAGGTTGGATCAATATTTAAGGTTGGAGGTCAATATCCTGGCAAGATCAGTCGGTTGGCACAGTTTGGAGCTTTTGTCACTCTGGAAGATGGTATTGATGGCTTACTGCATATTTCCAAACTTGGAGATGGGCAACGAATCCGCCACCCCCAGGATGTGGTTCAAGTCGGGCAGCAACTTCAGGTGATAATTGAAAAAATTGATTTGGATGAACGCCGGATTTCTCTGGCTCTGAAAAGTGAAGCGGATGAAATTGGAGAGACGAGCTACACCGAAGCTCCTGCGGTATCTTCAAGTTTTGGCAGCCTTGGCGATCTCCTTAAAGCCAGCCAGCAGAAAAAAGACCGTAAGCGGCGGTAATGAAGACCAAGAGCACCTCTAAATCTGCCATTCTGTTTTCTATCTGCATGGCGCATTTTCTCAACCCATTTATGCTCTCAGCTGTTGGTGTTGCTCTGCCGGTTATGGGTCGGGAATTTTCAGCCAGTGCTTTGCAGTTAGGTCTGGTGGAAACAGCATTTATGGTATCAATGGCTGTCTTTCTTCTAGCCATGGGACGTTTTGGAGACATTCACGGCCGCCGTAAAATTTTTCAGTTGGGACTGCTGTTTTTTGCTTTTAGCGGCGGCCTGATTTCCTTGGCAGGTTCAATCGAGATGGTTATTGCTCTGCGCTTTTTACAAGGATTAGGCGGAGCCATGGTCAATGCAACAACGATGGCGATCCTCGTTGCGGCCTTTGACTCGCATGAGCGGGGAAAAGCTCTGGGTATTGCTGTTGCCAGTGTTTATGCGGGAATTTCTTGTGGCCCTTTCATCGGCGGCTTTTTAATTGAGTCACTCGGTTGGCGTTCACTTTTTTACCTGATGGTTCCTTTGGGTCTTCTGACCTACCTGGTTACCTGGGTTAAAATCAAGGAGGAATGGGCAGATTCCAAAGGAGAACCTTTCGATTGGCGAGGGGCTCTGATTTATGCCCCGTCAATTTTGCTGCTGGTGTATGGGGTTACCAATCTCAAAGATGGTGGTGGAATGTGGGGATTGCTGATTCTTGCAACTTTAGGTCTGCTACTGTTTTTACTGATTGAAAAGCGTGCCCTTTATCCGATGCTGGACGTACGCTTATTACTTGAAAATCGCGTATTTGCTTTAAGTAATCTTGCTGCATTGTTTAACTATGCCTCTACTTTTGGGGTGACGTTTTTTCTCAGTCTTTATCTGCAATTTGTCAAAGGAATGGGACCTCAGCAAGCTGGAACCATTTTGATCGCTCAACCGATTATGCAAACCCTTCTGTCGCCACTTTGCGGCCGCCTTTCCGACCGAATTCCAGCATCAATATTAGCAACTCTCGGTATGGGTTCATGTGCGGCAGGACTTGCTATCGCTGCTAATTTATCTGCAGATTCATCTTTGCTGCAGGTTGTTCTGCTGCTGATTTTTCTTGGTATTGGTTTTGCTCTATTTTCTTCCCCAAACATCAGCATGATTATGGGAAGTGTACAGCCGCGTTATCTAGGAGTTGCCTCGGGGTTGAATGCCAGTATGAGATCGTTCGGGATGCTGACCAGCATAACAATTATTACCGTGATATTTTCTTATCTGATGAATGGCCAAGCAGTAACACTTGAAACCCAACCAGCATTCCTTTCCAGTATGCGGATCGCACTGCTTATTTTTTGCGGGTTGTGTGTTGTCGGAATCGGCTGTTCTCTTGGGCGGGTGCAACAAAAGCATAAATAAAACCGGATAATTACAACTCGTTTTCCCTGGACTTCAAAATAGCTTCGGCCAATTCAACAAAGCCAAAACCACCTTCTTGTTCAGTCACCCAAGCAGGTTGTATAGAGAGTTGACTTGTAAACTGCATAACATTGGCAACACCCACGGAATTTGGAAAATATTCAAACATCGGCATATCATTGGGTGAATCACCGACAAAAACAACCTGCTGCTTAACCAGTTCAAGATCTTGGTGGAACATCTCTTGAAACAAGATTCGGGTCATACTCAGTTTATCATATTGACCAAACCAGCCATTGACATGAATCGAACTGGTCTTTGCTTTGGCACCTGCCTGATTAAAAATATCCGTAATTCTTTTGATCTCAACGGTATCTACTGGAGGAACATCTTCGCAGAAATCAATGGCTAAATCAGCCTCTCGATAGGCTTGATCTGCTGCGGCAGAGACTCCGGGAACCTGTGCTAAAATGTCATCTAACAATGCTGAAAGACGAATGCGATCCCCTTGCCGATCAGCCTCAGATTTCCAATAACGGCGAATCATTTTGTGTTGTTCAGATTGATAAGAAAAGTAAAAGGCCCCATTTTCACCAACAATTCCATCAACTGGCCACATCCGAGCGATATGATCACACCAGCCTGCTGGTCGACCAGTGACAGGGATCACTTTCATGCCAGTATCACGAAGCTTTTCCAAGGCGGAGTATGTAATAGCGGGAACCCGCCCATTTAACGTCAGCGTTCCATCAATATCTGCTAAAACAAATTTGACCTTGGACAACGTTTCAAAGTTGAGCTCTTTTAACGGTCGCATCATTTCCACGATTTCTCACTTTGAGGGCACAATTGGTTTATTGATTGATATGAAATTATTGGGCTATTCTGTGTATTATACATAGAAATGAACGTATAGGATCAAAATCAACATAGCTTGGTCTAAAAATTCAATGGACTGACCCATCGTTAAAGGAATTGTTATGAATTACTGGCTGATGAAATCTGAACCGAATGCTTTCAGCATTGATGATCTGAAGAATATGCCTGACCAGACCGAGCATTGGGATGGGGTACGCAATTATCAGGCTCGCAATATGATGCGTGATGATATGAAGGTTGGGGATCAGGTATTTTTTTACCACTCCAATTGTGACGTTCCGGGGATTGTCGGAATAATGGAAGTAGTCCGCGAAGGCTATCCAGACCACACAGCCTTTGATCCGCAGTGCAAATATTTTGATCCCAAAAGTGACCCACAAAACCCACGCTGGATCATGGTTGATATCAAGTATATCCGCCGCACCAACCGGGTCATTTCATTGGCAGAGTTAAAAGAATGTGAGATATTGGAGAATATGCAGTTAGTGCGCAAGGGAAACCGACTTTCGATCATGCCGATCAGTCCTGATGAATGGAACTATATCCTGACGCTGGAGAGCTAGCAGCCTGTCAAACTATCAATAAACTGGCCACTAGAAGGTTGGTCTAATCTTCCCACTTGAGACTCTTGGCATCGAAACCACGCTCAATGACAGGTTTGACAATTTCAAAATAGGGGGAAACATCAAAATCTCGCGGGACAAACAGACTATGATGACGAATTTTTAGAGTCTGTTGACAATATATTCGTCCACTTAAATCTTTGGCTTGCTGATAATCAATATCAGGCAGAATCGGATAGCGAATCGATTGAAATGCCTGTGCAATTAAAGAAGAGCAGATAGCACGAGTTGGATCCCCACTTCCCAGAGTTAACAGGCTGCGCCGCCAACGGGTTGGTATTGGAGTCGGTAGTATCAGATATCGAATCAGGTCAAAAATATTCTTTAAATCATACTGATGCCCCAAACGTTCCACAGCGTAAGCAATCAATTGCTCAACTTCTTTTGCCAGCAACCCGACCGGCCGACAAACCCTCGTATGTGTTGCATCGTATTCACTGAGAGGAACCAATCGAACCCCTTCCAGAATATCAACCTCTAAAAGAACCTTGTCTTCTTCATTCTCTTTTGCTGAACAGCTTGATCCTATATATAAAGCCGCATGCGACCAACTCGATTGAGTCAGATATTTGATTACCCCGCTAACCCGACTGCTCCCATCAACCAACAAGACATCACCTGGCTGTAGAGTTGCCGCCAATTGCTCAGGAAGGCTGGTTGCAATTTGAGCGGTACCGATCCGCGGCTGACTAAGATATTTAGCCAAACGGTAACCAACGTTACGTAAAAAAGACTTTGATGTGTTCAAAGAACCCTCTCATCAACTAACAGACATTTGTAAAGCCGACAATGTACCCTTTCCAGTAACTATAAATTTAACAGAACTGTTGAAAAACGTCTAACATTTAATCCCTGTCAAACCCAACTACACAATTTTAACCTATTGATATTACAGCACTTCAACTAGACATCCAGAGGAATCCGAGCCGATGTCGAATGAAACAGTTGTTTTAATCCGCTAGAGTTGACTCAAAAGTAGCAGACAAAAGACTTTCCGATTCTCACAACAACAAGGAGGACGACATGAAAACAACATTGATTCTAATAATTGCAGGGCTGTTTTTCCTGGCAACCCCGATGCTGGCAACAGCAGGTGAAAGAGATGGTCGAGATCGACAAAATCACTATAAAGGCTGGGTCAAGAATGATCGATATGATCAAGAGTCTCACTATAGTCGCCATGATAATCGACGTGACCATCATTACAACCAAAAACGCAATCAACGGGCCAAAAAAAATCTCAAACGAGAACTACGCGAAACACGTCAGGAACTTCGTCAGGAACTTCGTCAGGTCAAGCGACAAATCAGAAACAATCACCATCGACCCTATTATGCACGTCATAATGTGAACCCCGCAATTTTACTCGGGCTTCCACACCTTATTTTTCAATTTGACTGGTAATGATTTCCCAGTACTCTCTACACTAAAGTACTGTTAAAAAGTGGCCATCTCAGAGAGATGGCCACTTTTATATGTACACTGACTCCATTTAAAAACAGATTCTTGATTTTTATGTTGTATTTTTTAGAATTTTCTTATAAATAAAAACAAAGAAATAATTTTTATTGAGATAATTCCAAGTGATGATGATCGATACTTGATGTGTGGACAAGCAGTCAACAACGAATTGATAGACTAGCTAACCTTGTTATTGAAAAAATAAATCCAGAGCTTGATTAAGCATTTCATATCAGCAATAAAAACCGGATTATTGTTCTGGAACAGTTGACCATAAAACAAAGCTCATGCTACTTATGTGAAGTTTTAACCTTAATGTTTGGTTGTCAACTCTTTGTCCGTACTTTGTATTGGAGTCCAATGTCATGAAAGCAAAATTTTCTACCTCTTTCATCAGCAAGCAGACCGTTCCGAAGCAAGGATCTACTTGGATGAAATCCTTTCTATCGAGTCTTTTCATCCTTATTGTTTCTGCTACATCCGTATTCGCTTCCAGTGGCGGCAGCGGTGAATCACCCAACATGACAGGAACCGCCCTCGGTATTTTTGCTCTGGTTCTTTTTGTCGGTGCATACTGTCTGGTTATTTTTGAGGAGCAGCTCCATCTACGCAAAAGCAAACCGGTTCTTTTTGCTGCCGGCGTCATCTGGGTTCTGGTTGCTATCGCCTATATTGGTATCGGAGACACCCATACCGCTCATAATGCTATCAAACATAATCTGATTGAATATTCCGAATTATTTCTGTTTTTGCTTGTAGCAATGACTTATATCAACTCCATGGATGAACGAAATGTCTTCCAGGCATTACGATCTTGGCTGGTCAGCCGTGGTTTTACCTTGCGCACCGTATTCTGGGTCACCGGCGTTCTGGCATTTTTCATCTCTCCAATTGCTGACAACTTAACCACGGCTCTGCTGATGGGTGCTGTCGCCATGGCTGTCGCGGGCAACAACAAGAAGTTTCTGGTTGTCGCTTGTATCAATATTGTTGTTGCTGCCAATGCTGGCGGTGCCTTCTCTCCTTTTGGCGATATCACTACATTAATGGTCTGGCAAAAGGGTAAGGTTGAGTTTATAGAGTTCTTCGCCATTTTTGGTCCTTCTCTGGTTAACTGGCTTGTCCCAGCAATCATTATGAGCCTGACAGTTGCTAAAGAACGACCAGAGGCATCAGGTGAAGCAATCAAAATGAAACTGGGAGCCAAGCGGGTCATGTTCCTATTTCTCTGTACTATCGTTACTGCTGTTTCTTTCCACAATTTCCTTCACTTGCCACCGGCAACCGGAATGATGCTTGGCCTTGGCTATCTCGGTTTTTTTGGTTACTGGCTGAAGAAGAAAGAACACCGGGTGGGAACTGGCGATCTGCCACTCGATATGACTGGACACAATCCCGACGAACATGAGGTTTCTGAAGATCCTGGACATACTCCAGCCCCCGGTTTTGACCTGTTCCGTAAAATTGCCCGTGCCGAGTGGGACACCCTGCTGTTTTTCTACGGTGTCATTCTCTGTGTTGGTGGTCTCGGTCAGTTCGGTTATCTGGCCATGGCATCTGAAGCTATGTATGTCGGTCTCGGCCATACCGGTGCCAATGTTCTGGTTGGTTTCCTTTCCGCTATCGTTGACAACATTCCCGTCATGTTTGCAGTTTTGACCATGGATCCTCACATGTCGCACGGTCAATGGCTGCTGGTCACCCTGACGGCTGGAGTTGGTGGCAGCATGTTATCAATCGGTTCTGCTGCTGGCGTTGCTCTGATGGGTTCTGCACGCGGCATCTATACCTTCGGAGCACATCTAAAATGGAGCTGGGCGATTGCTCTTGGTTATGCAGCGAGTATTGCTGTACACCTGTTTATCAATGCCAAATATTTTCACTAATCAATAGATATCCACTTTAAACTAAAAAACCCTTCCTGAATTCAGGAGGGGTTTTTTAGTTTAAAGTTGCAAAGAGGAAAAACAGAGTTCGGAAGAATCAAGCGTATTATAACAAATGTATAGTCCAAAAATTGACCGAATACGCTACGACTACACCATATGGACTAAACCTCAGCAATAAGAAATCTCCGCAGCTGAGTTTAACTAAGCCGCAGTTCACTTACGCATCTATTGCGTTTACGTCTTCACCTTAATTATCCAGAGACATTCCCCTGTCCAAAACCATAATAATGATATCGAGAACTTCTCTTCCACGCCCAAGTTTGGGACGAAGAACAGATCAACTCGGCTACCACAACACTTAACCAATTGGTAATCTTGCGGTCATTTTCAGATCATCTAGTACTGTTATTATGCTCCGCAAAAGTCAGTCGGAACTTCCAAGCAAAGGTACTCATCACCCAAGAGAATGCTAGGATCAACTTGAAAAAAGCACTTACCACATACAAAAACCCCATACTGCAGCTGAGCAGCTATCTTGCTGCTAGTATTCTCGGAACAGCAGCGCATTACTTTATCTTGATCTGTATGGTGCAGTATTTGTCGCTAAGTACTCTCATTGCATCAACCACTGGAGCACTGGTAGGGGCGTTGGTAATTTACAATCTAAACTACTTTTTAGTCTTTAAAAGCACCAAGCATCACCGCAACGCTTTGGCACAGTTCTTCCTGGTTGCCTGTCTTGGCGTTGCTTTAAACGCCATGATTCTAAAAGCCCTGATATCGGTATCCAATTGGCACTATCTAATTTTACAAATCATCACCACAGCAATCATTTTCTGCTGCAATTTTGCCCTGAATCGAAGTTGGACTTTCGCCTCAAAACCAACTAAGCAAAATTCTTCAATCGGGGAAGAACCAAAAAAGTATGCTAGCCCCCTATAATTACGTAGCTTATGGCTGGGGCAGAACTTCCAGAGACCAACACTAGGCACACAGATGAAATGACTGCAAGAACTTAATTTTTTGCTGCCAACGGTTTTAGGCACCAGCCATGAAAACGACTTTTTATGACCCTGACCCAATCAGGCCAAACGAAGGCAATTCAAGCAATTTAGGTGCAAAGGATCCAAATGAAATGAATTTGTCCAATATGAAAGAAATCCGCTTGGCTCGTCGCCACCTCGCCCCCAGAAAAAGAACCGTTACCGTTGTTATTCCCGCATATAATGAGCAGGAAGTCATCAGCGAGTTCCATAGGCGGCTCACAAAAGTCCTTGATAAACTACCCGAGCACAACTTTGAGGTTGTCTATGTCAACGACGGTAGTCGGGATCAAACTTTTGCACAACTTCAACACCTGACGGCTGATGATCATCGAACCCAGATTCTTGATCTCAGCCGAAATTTTGGGAAAGAAGCGGCGATGACTGCCGGCATAGACCATGCGCATGGAGATGCAATCATCCTTATCGATGCAGACCTGCAAGACCCACCCGAACAAATTCCGAATATGCTCACTGCTTGGCAACAAGGCTATGACATGGTCTGTATGCAGCGCACCAGCAGGGATGGTGAATCTTTCCTGAAAAAGTTTACTGCCCGAGCGTTCTATTCTCTGATAGGTCGCATCAGTGAAGTTGATATCCCGGAAAACGTTGGGGATTTTCGTCTCATGAGTAGAGATGCCAGCAATGCGCTTAAGCGTCTTCCAGAAAGAACCCGTTTCATGAAAGGTCTCTTTTCCTGGGTGGGCTTTAAAACCTGTATTCTTCCATATCGTCGAGAAGCTCGCTTTGCAGGAACCACCAAATGGAATTACTGGCGGTTGTGGAATTTTGCCTTGGAAGGTTTGACCTCCTTTACCGTGGCACCGCTGAAAGTGGCCAGCTATGCCGGGATACTGACTGCACTATCAGCACTAGGATACGGCTGCTTCGTACTGTTTGAAGCCTTGATATATGGTAATCCTGTTCCTGGTTACCCGAGTCTGATGGTCATTATCCTGTTTCTCGGTGGGCTGCAACTGCTAGCACTCGGCATCATCGGAGAATACTTAGGGCGAATGTTTGTCGAGTCAAAACAACGCCCCCTTTACTTATTAAAGAGTCATATTCACTCTGAATATGATTCCGATCTCTTTCACCATAGATTCAAGCTAAAATCAAAGGAACTGTCCAACCAATGAATCAACTCTCCACAACTACTCAACAGCGCCCGCTGTTCAGACTACTTGCCTTTGTTGCTTTGCTTCGACTACTTTCGCTGGGTCTATACCCCCTGGCTGACACCACCGAAGCCCGCTACGCTGAAATTGCTCGACTGATGGTTGTCACGGGGAATTGGATAACCCCGCAGATCGAACCGGGCGTTCCGTTCTGGGGAAAGCCACCCCTCTCAACCTGGTTGTCAGCCATCTCTTTTAAACTTCTCGGTGTAAATGAATTTGCGGCTCGCTTTCCAGCCTTTTTACTGAGCGTTGTCATCATCTCTCTGGTCTACTTCTGGGCCAACCAGCTCAAGGGAAAAAGCTACGCCCTAGCCTCTGCCACCATTCTGGCAACCACGGCTGTATATTTCATCAGTAGTGGTGCAGTCATGACCGACATGGCACTATTAAGTGGAACAACTCTGAGTATGGTCTCCTTTTACCGAGCCATCAACCACGATGCTACCTCCTACAGTGTTTGGGGATACTTATTTTTCATCGGTCTCGCCATTAGTTTACTTGCCAAGGGTCCCGTTGGCTTGGTCTTGACCTTTCTGCCATTATTCATATGGGTGATCCTGCAACGACGTTGGCACCATGCTTGGCAACGTTTACCCTGGTTCACAGGACTGCTTCTCTCAGCACTTAGCCTCATTTGGTATCTGCTTGCCGAGATACAAACCCCCGGCTTTCTCGAATATTTCTTTGTCGGAGAGCACTGGAAGCGTTTTGTTGATGCTGGTTGGCAAGGAGATCTTTACGGTCGGGCTCATTCCCGACCGCGGGGAATGATCTGGCTTTATTGGCTAGTATCTGCGTTACCTTGGTCTCTGATCGCAATCATCTCGTTATTGTCCCCGAAACATCGTTGCCAAGTTTTATTAGATCTGAATGACAAACCCGGCCTAAGTTCCTATCTGTTTTTGTGGAGCATAGCTCCAATGGTGTTTTTCACCCTCGCAGGGAATATCCTGTGGACCTACGTATTACCTGGGATACCAAGCTTTGCTATGTTGGTCGCTCAGCTCTGGAATCAACCATGCAATACTGTGCAACCGGCACTGTCGAACCGTTCGTTCAACTTTTTCAAAATTACTGTCGGCATGATCATTTTCTTCTCGCTAACGCTTTTTGTCATGAGTACTAACTTGGTTCCAAAACGCAAATGCCAGAAAAAACTTATCGAAGCTTATCTTAAAATACGAGCACCTCAAGCCAAGCTTATATATCTTTACAAACGTCCGCATTCTGCGCAGTTTTATTCTCGTGGAAAAGCGGTTCTGATTGACAATCTGGACAAGACAAAAGAATTATTTCAGAATGAACAACGCGATTATTTTGTAATCAGAAAAAAACACCTGAACCAACTCTCCGATCAATTTTCTGCCAAGTTAGAAAACCTAGGTGAGTATAACGACTATTATCTTCTCATTGAACGTCCATAGGCACCTTCAAGGCTGCCCCATCATGCCAAATCTGTTATGATAAGACCGATTTATTTAAGGGGATCGGAGCACATTATGAGAATTTTACTGATTGAAGATGACAGTCGAACTGCGATGTTCATCAAAAAAGGGTTCTCACAAGAGAGCTACGCCGTAGATCACGCCGACAATGGGGAAGATGGCCTATTGATGGCTCAAAACACTTTTTACGACATCATTGTTGCAGACATCATGCTCCCCAAACTTGATGGGTTGACCCTTATTGGTCGATTACGAAACATGAACATCAAGACCCCCATCATCGTGTTGAGCGCAAAGAATGCTTTAGACGATAGGATCCGAGGGCTTCATACCGGTTGCGATGACTACCTGGTCAAACCGTTTGCATTTTCAGAATTACTCGCCCGAACACAGGCTCTGCTTCGACGGGTTCAGTCCTGCATCGAGCCGACTTCACTGTCCATTGAAGACCTTCATCTGGACATCTATAAGCGCAAAGTCTTCCGAAATGGTCAGGAAATCGAACTGCAACACCGGGAATTCGCTCTTCTAGAATACTTGATGCGTAATACCGGCAGAGTAATCTCAAAAACAATGATTATGGAACACGTGTGGGATTATAATTTTGACCCTGAAACCAACGTGGTCGAAGCTCGCATCTGTCGCCTCAGAAACAAAATTGACCGCCAGTACGATCGCAAATATATCCATACCATCCGCGGTGCAGGCTATATTCTAGAACCCCGAGGCAGCGAATGATAAAGACACTTAAAGGTCGTCTGGCACTTATCTACACCTTTTTGTTTACGATTATTGCCCTGACGGTCTTCTTTTACATCTATCAGGTCATAACAGGCGATCTGAACATAAGAATTGACGAAGAGCTCCTTGATGACGCACAAGAGATCGTCGCAATTTTTGAAAGCTCAGGACTTTCCAAGGCAGCTGAAGAAATCCTTCTCGAAGTTGAAAAGGAAGAGGCAGAAACAATCTTTTACCGGCTTTTTTCACCTCAGCAGGAACTTTTGGCTTCATCGAATCTGGAATATTGGCGTTATCTCCCTGCTCTACCCAAGCACTTTCCAAGAATCGAAGAAAACATTTATGACTGGCAGCATGTTCCAGAGCATAATTTCGAAGTGCGTTCGATTTATTTCGGCATGCAGGGCGATCATATCCTCCAAATCGGTGTTGAGCCAGTTGAGAATGGAAATCTCTTCATATTACTTTTCGAAACCTTCAGTATCGCTTTTGTGGTTCTGACACTAATGGGAGCTTTTCTCAGCCTTTTAGTTTCAAAGCGCGCCATGCTGGGAATCGACCGACTCAGAGACTCTTTTATTAGGGTCGGCCACGGCGATTTTACACAACCAGTCACTATCGGTCAGGAAGGTGAGGAGATTGAGACCCTGATCGACACCTTCAATCAGATGCAACATAAAATTCAGACTCTGGTCGAAGAACTGCACAACGTCACAAACAACATCGCACATGATCTGCGTAGCCCTGTCACGCGAATCCGAGGTATGACCGAGACCACCTTGACCGGCCAGCAAAACCTTTCGGAATACCGTGAAACAGCAGGGCATATTGTCGAAGAATGTGACTCACTGGTCAGCATGGTCAATACCATGCTGGAAATCGCTGAGTCAGATGCCGGAGTAATAACTGTCATTCCCGAAACTGTTGATATCAGCCACATGATTCACGACGTTGCTGATCTCTTTCTACCGGTTGCGGAAGATAAAAGTATCGATATACAGATTGAATTGCCTCTTGAACCAATCCAAGTAACGGGTGACAAAAGCCGGTTGCAAAGAGCTCTCGCAAACCTGCTCGATAATGCTCTTAAGTACACATCGCAGAAAAATCAAATAACACTGTCCGCCCTAGCTTATGATACATATGTTTGCATCTGTGTTCTGGACACCGGCATTGGAATATCTGAAGAGGATCAGAAGCACATTTTCGACCGCTTCTTCCGGGGAGATCCGAGCCGATCAACCCCAGGCAACGGTCTCGGACTCTCTCTAGTTAAATCGATCGCTCTGCTCCATCACGGAGACATTCAGGTCACAAGTGTTATCGGCAAAGGAAGTTGCTTTCAACTCACTTTACCGCTCTACATGCAATGCCAGAAGTAAAAAGGCAGGGTGACTCCTGATTATTATCCGTATAGATCGACCATGGAGGCCCTTTTAAAACAAAATCCCAGCCACAACCCAAAAAAGGCGATCAGCTTTTCAGCCAATCGCCTTTTAATAAATTTACCAATATTATGAATTTAGCAGATTACTTACTGTGACAGGCTGAACAGGCTTCCATATCATCAACCTCATCATGACAGGCACTACATGTTTCGTGTCCACTCGCCATGTCCGTAATTTCAATTTTTTCTGGCTCATCACCTTCGTGACAGCTGGAGCAATCTTCTTCCAATGCCTCAATGTGCATGTTGTGATCAAAATAAACACTTCCCTTAGTGTCGCCCTCGTATTTATATACTCCCTCTTCGAGAACTTCGACCTTAGTGATCGGAGCTTTTATCCCATTTTGTTGTGCCAGAAAAACCGGAATAAAAGAAAACACGACAGCGAAGACTACAAATGCTAGATTTTTCATCAATTAACTCCATTATCTGATCTATTATACTTCATAAGTAAAATCTGCATATGTCTTCTACACTGAAGTACGCTCTATGTCAATTCACATTTCCACATGGATTCAGGGAAAATCTGCCATATAGTCTTAAATGGAGCTGGTATTGTGGCGCTCAACCTTCTAGATCAGATAACTTACTTCAGTCTCCAATTTGTCCCTTCGCGGGTATCAAGCAGCAGGATTCCTCTTGCTTCAAGTTCGCCACGAATTTCGTCGCCACGAGCAAAATCTTTTCCGGAACGTGCTTGCAGGCGCTGTTCGATTAAATCAACAATTTCTTCCCCAGTAATCTCTAGCTTCTTCAGCCCTGCCAGTTTGACCTTTTCCAGCCACTCGGTCGGTTGCGAACGATACAGGCCGAGAACCTCTCCCAGACGTAAAATCGTAGCGTGTAGATCGCGCACTTGAGCAACCAGCTCTGTTTTTTTTCTGAATTTTTTAATTGCGACTAAACGGTTCATAGTTCGAACGCCATCAAACAAATGAGCAATAGCTAAAGCCGTATTGAAGTCATCATCCATTGCTTCATGAAATTTCGCTTCGACCTTTGCCCCCTCTTCTCTGTCAAGATCTCTCAGATCAATACCTTCAGTTGCAGCTTCTGCAGACTCAAACGCCTCATAAAAACGTCTCAGTCCACTCTGTGCTTCGGCCAGGTTTTGATCAGAAAAATCGATTGGTGATCGATATTGAGCCGACAGAATAAAGAAACGAATCACTTCGGCATCATAAGTATTTAGAATGTCGCGAATCGTAAAGAAGTTACCGAGAGACTTGCTCATTTTCTCCTGATCAACATTGACAAAGCCATTATGCAGCCAATATTTTACGAATGGTTTCCCACTGGCACCTTCACTCTGAGCAATTTCATTCTCATGATGAGGAAAAATCAGATCACGCCCCCCCCCATGAATATCAAAACTGTCACCAAGTAACGAAGAACTCATTGCCGAACACTCAATATGCCAGCCCGGCCGACCATCGCCCCAAGGAGATTCCCAACTTGGCTCTCCCGGCTTTGCCCCCTTCCAGAGAGCAAAATCCATCGGGTTTTCCTTCTGCTCACCGGGAGCGATACGCGCCCCAGCCTGCATTTCCTCCATGTTACGCTTACTGAGCTGGAGATAGTTATCAAATTTATCAACACGGTAATACACATCACCGCTGGAAGCATATGCAAAACCTTTGTCGATCAGAATCTGACAGATTTCAACGATCTTATCGATATACTCTGTCGCCCGCGGCTCATGAGTCGGACGAACCAAACCAAGGGCATCCATATCTTCGTCAAAAGCGGTAATAAACTCTTCTGCTAACTCTTTACTTGAAATCCCACGCTCATTGGCGCGATTGATGATCTTGTCATCAACATCGGTATAATTACGAACGTAAGTTGTCTCGTATCCGGAAAATTGCAAATAACGGTAAATCACATCAAAGACGATATTAGCCCGAGCATGGCCGATGTGACAGTAATCGTAGACCGTAACACCACAGACATACATTCCAACCTTGCCGGGGACACGAGGTTGGAACTCTTCCTTTTTACCGCTCATTGTGTTGTAAACACGCAAACCCATATCATTACTCTCCGTATAACATGATTATCTTCATGTAGGGACGCGGTAAACAGCATCCTCACACGTTTTATTTCATTTTTGCCCAGGTGTCTCTCAACGTCACCGCCCGGTTAAATACTGGCTCCCCTGGCTGTGAATTCTTTGAATCGGCGGTGAAGTATCCCACCCGCTCAAACTGAAAGGTTTCTCCCGGCTGAGCTTCCAGCACGCTCGGCTCAACCAAAGCCTCTGTCACCTGCAGTGATTCAGGATTCAAGGCACTCAGATAATCTTCAGCCTTGTCCGGGTTTTCCTGATCAAACAATCGGTCGTAAATTCGTACCGGAATCTTCTGTGCGTGTTGCGCAGAAACCCAATGGATAATTCCTTTCACTTTACGCCCCTCGGGATTTTTCCCAAGAGTATCAAGGTCGGCACTACATTTCAGTTCGACAATCTCGCCGTTTTCATCCTTAATGTACTCGTTACACTTGATGATATAAGAATTACGCAAGCGCACTTCGCGCTCGGGGCCGAGACGGAAGTATTTTTTCGGTGAAGGTGGATTTTCCATAAAATCATCACGATCAATCCACAGTTCGTTACTCATCGGGAGCTTCCGACTACCCAGACCGGGCTGTTGAGGATGATTTGGCGCCTCAAGCATTTCAACCTTATCGAAATTTGTAATTGTTACCTTCAGGGGGTTCAATACCGCCTGTCGGCGGAATGCTGTCTCATTGAGCTGCTCCCGGACGCAGTCTTCAAGCACCGACAAATCAATCCAGTTAGCACCACGACCAACACCAATACGATCGCAGAATTGACGAATCGCTGCAGCGGGATATCCACGCCGACGCATTCCTGAAATGGTTGGCATTCGTGGATCATCCCAGCTCTCAACATAATCCTCATTGACCAGTTGGAGAAGCTTACGTTTACTCATAACCGTGTAACTGAGATTTAAACGAGCAAATTCGATCTGCTGCGGGGTAAAAATCTCCAACTCTTTGAGAAACCATTCATAAAGGGGGCGGTGATCCTCAAATTCGAGGGTACAAATTGAGTGAGTCACACCTTCAATTGAGTCTTCCTGTCCATGAGCAAAATCGTACATCGGATAGATACACCATTTATCACCTGTACGATGGTGATGGGCATGGAGAATCCGATACATGGCAGGATCGCGCAAGTTCATATTAGGCGAAGCCATATCAATTTTTGCTCGCAAAATCTGAGCTCCATCGGGGAAATCGCCATTTTTCATCTTTTCAAACAGAGCAAGATTGTCCTCGATGCTCCGATCACGATAGGGGCTGTTGATTCCTGGTTCTGTCAAAGTCCCACGGTTCGTGCGCATCTCCTCAGCACTCTGGCTATCGACATAGGCCTTACCCTTTTTGATCAGCATAATCGCCCATTCACAGAGCTGATCAAAATAATCGGAAGCAAACAGAGCTTTGCCGCCCCAGTCAAACCCAAGCCAAGCGACATCATCCTGAATAGCCTCAACGTATTCATCTTCTTCTTTAACTGGATTGGTATCGTCAAAGCGCAGATTGCAATGTCCATTATATTCAGTTGCTAAACCAAAATTGAGACAGATGCTTTTTGCATGGCCGATATGCAGATACCCGTTTGGCTCTGGAGGAAACCGGGTTATGACCTGCTCTCGCTTACCACTTTTCAAGTCTTCATTGATAACAGTACGGATAAAATTTGAAATGGCGGGTGTTTCGTTACTCATGCAATATCCTTCACAATCAAATTTATGAAATCACAGCTGCTAAGCGCCCTGTGAAATGCTGATCTTCTTCCAAAACCACAACGGCATATGCTGCAATCCCCTCACTGCGGCCAGCAAAGCCAAGCTTTTCTGTTGTCGTTGCCTTAACGTTGATCTGACCCACATCGACCCAACAATCCTCGGCAAGACTGGCAACCATCTGCTCTATGTGGGGAGCCAGCTTTGGTTTTTGACAGAGAATCGTTGTGTCGAGATTTCCGATCCTAAAACCCTTTTTTTTCATTTTCTTAATCACCTGACGCAATAACTCACGACTGTCAATTCCGGCATAAGCGGCATCAGTATCGGGAAAATGTTTCCCCAGATCGCCTAGTGCTAAAGCACCAAGAATCGCATCACAAACGGCGTGCAGTAAGACATCAGCATCAGAATGGCCAAGGAGTCCCACGTCAGAGTCAATTATAACTCCACCAAGAATCAACGGGCGGTTCGCAACCAACTGATGGACATCATATCCATGTCCAATACGCATTATGTAGCCCCTCCCAGCAACGCGACTGCAATCAGAATATCCTCTGGTGTCGTCACTTTGATATTGCGATAATCGCCTTCCAGCATTTGTACTGGATACCCGAGGCGTTCTAACAACGACGCATCATCTGTTGCAATAAAGCCGTCCTCATCAGCCCGGTCAAAAGCTTCACGGATCAACCGGTATTGAAACCCCTGTGGGGTCTGGGCTTGCCATAAGCGATTACGATTGGGAGAATTGGTAATATGGTTATTTTCAACATTCTTTATCGTGTCCTTAACCGGAACTCCGATCGTACAAGCTCCCGTCTCAGCAACGATCTCAATCAATGTTGACAGACACTGACAATCAAACAGTGGACGTGCCCCATCATGGATCAGAACTGGCCGTTGTGACTGATTTAAACCATCTTCATCCAGTGCATTCAAACCGTTTCGCACCGAGTCCTGCCGTTCAGTTCCACCTGCAACAATCCGGCGGACCTTACTGAAACCGTAATGATCAATGATCTGCTTCTGGCAATAAGGAATATCGCCTGGTGGGACTATTGGATATATATTTTCAATCAGAGGGTGATTTTCAAATAATGTCAACGTATGAGCAAGAATTGGCTTGCCCGCAAGCTCAAGGTACTGCTTACTGACTGAACCTCCCATCCGACGACCCGTTCCCGCTGCCGGGATTAGGACTGTTGCTTTCATCATTTTCCTCTAAACAGAACGGGGTGAGTCACCGATTATCGAGAATACAACGCCATCAAACAGAAAGACCAGGCACATAATATGTGCCCGGTCTTGAATACTGCAATATCAAAAAAGAGTTTAGTGGAAAATATTTTCCAACCGCTGAACGACCTGAGCCTCTTTGGCGCCTTCGGCTAGTGCAACTTCTGTCACCAGCAACTTGCGAGCCTGTTCCAGAACTTTTTTCTCTCCGTAAGAAAGCTCTTTTCCCGAACCAATCTGATAAAGATCGCGTAAAACATGTGCCACTTCCAAAAGATCACCGGTTTTTAATTTGTCATTATATTCGCGTTGCCGGCGGCTCCAAGAAGCAACCTTTCCACCGCTAGATGGCTCGGCCAAGGCATCAAAAACCCCCGTAATCCGCTCTTGATCAATCAACTGCCGCATACCGACATTGTCAACATTACTCACTGGAACCATGATTTTCATATCACTATCAACGATTCTCAAGATATAAAATTCTTGGCTATGCCCAGAGTACTCACGAACTTCAACATCTTCAACCACTCCAACTCCCTGAGTTGGATAAACTGCCATATCTCCGACTTTAAACACAATTTGACTCCTTTGGCTAGAACCTGTGGATAATAGCACAAATGACTCATTTCGTCAAAATTATAATTCAGAGTTAACCTCTTGATTCAAAAGGTAAAATGCTATCACACAATCCCTACCAATATGGATTTTACTAGAGACGACATCGGCAGCTATGCTAAAATTTTATCGAGGTATTTCTGCCATACAATCGAGGCTCCATCCCACTATGCCAATATTACTATTCCTTCTTCTGCTTGCTTTCATTCCAGCAGCCCATGCAGAATCCAATCTTCTCTCTTTTGCTGATAGTCTTGCGACAGAAGGTGATCATTATCGCGCTATCACCGAATACAAGCGTTTTTTGCACTACAACCCCCAAGATCCACAGATTGCCTATGCCAAATTGGCTATCGGCAAAAGTCTCTTGGCTGGACAACGCTGGGAGCAAGCAGACCAGGCCTTGGAAAAGATTTGGATCCTCTATCCCGGTAGCCCTGAAGCGGCAACAGCAAAACAACTTCATGCCGATGCTGCCTATGACAGGGGTGACTACGAAACAGCTCAGTTACGCTATGAAAAGCTGAGAGACGATTTACCCGACGATAACAACAAACCATCTGCATACAAAATCGGCCTCAGTCAGCTAAAACAAGGTAAGCCAAATGAAGCCCGCATCAGCTTTACCAATCTTCAAGAACCACTAAAACAGCAGCTATCATTATCATTGGACGAATACCAACAGCTGAACAGAAAGTCACCTCAACTAGCTGGAACCCTCTCTGCCTTCCTCCCTGGGGCAGGGCAACTTTACACTGAACGGCCACATCAGGCCGGTGTCGCTTTTGCCCTCAATGCAGCCTTTATCTACGGAGCAATAGAAGCCTGGGATAATGAAAATTATGCGGTCGCCGGAATTTTATCTTTGTTTGAGATTGGCTGGTACGGTGGAAATATCTACAATGCCATGAACAATGCCCAGAAATTTAACCGGAAGCAAGAACATCACTTTCTCGAACACTTGCAACAAAGATACGGACTATCTCTTGGCTGGCAGCAAGGACAACCTCAATTACAGGCAGTGTTTCATTTTTAAAATTGTTACGTTGGAGTACTAAAAACTATGCGAATTGGAATCATTGGTTCTGGAGCCCTTGGACTTTACTACGGTGCTATGCTGCAACGCAGTGGTCAAAATGTTCACTTTCTGCTCCGACGTGACTATCAAGCTATCCAACAACATGGACTGCAAGTCTATTCCTGCAACGGTAATTTTCACCTCCCGCAGATATCCGGCCATCAGACCGCAGCAGAAATCGGCACTGTCGATTTAGTGATTGTCGGACTCAAAACTATTTCCAACCACCACCTAATCGACCTAGTCACCCCCTTGATCGGAACCAATACCGCAATTCTGACCTTGCAAAATGGGCTTGGAAATGAAGAACTGCTCGCCACAGCCTTTGGTGCAGGACGAGTACTTGGTGGAGTCGCTTTTCTTTGCAGCAATCGGGGCGAACCAGGGACAGTGCATCATCTGGGTGAGGGTAAAATTCGTCTCGGTGAATATAGCGGCGGGCTAAGCCCGCAGAGCCGCAACTTGGAAGAAATGTTTCAAGCTGCTGGTATCCCCTGCGATGCAGTCAGTGATCTACGTCGGGCACGTTGGGAGAAGTTGGTTTGGAATATTCCATTTAACGGGCTATCGGCATTACTAGAGAAAGATGTCACCGACTTGTTGAGCCACTCCCCCAGCAAAGAATTAGTGAAGGATTTAATGCTTGAAGTGATTGCTGGTGCCAATGCACAAAAACTGGAAGAACCGATTGATGGGCCTAGATTCAGTCAGCAGCTGGTTTCCTTCACCGAGAACATGGATCATTATCGACCGAGCATGATGATTGATCGAGAAGAGGGGCTTCCGCTGGAACTGAAAGCGATCTATGCAATCCCATTACAACAAGCCAAAGCTGCCGGGATCGATATGCCCAAAATTAGCATGCTGCATACCTTGCTTGCTTCTGGAGAAAATAACCATAACCGGCAACTCTGCCCCCTCCCAAATAACCGCACAGGTAAGGAGCAACAGTAATGCATTGGTTCAAGTTCCCCCTCAATCTCTACAAACAATTCTTCGTATTTTTTTTCACCATGCTCCTCACTTGCAGCTATGTCCCGTCAGCGCAGGCAACCTCTGCCTCAAAATCAGCAGAAGCTGAGATTAAAGATAAAGCTTTGCTGATATCCTCCGTCGCAGCATTTAAAGAGACTGCACGAACCGATTACGCCAAAGCGTTACTGGCTTTTTCCAAAGGGCGAGGGATGGAACGGTTACACGAGATTGACAAATCATTGTGGGAAGCATCTCAGGCACAATTAGGCTGGATGTTTTTCTTTAATGGTGCGGTAGTGGCCTATGCCGGAATTGATGAAAAATCCCCTGTTGCCGGGCTGTACAATCCCTACAGTGATACTTTCCTCATCACTGTTT
>JADGEB010000035.1 GCA_016744595.1 Desulfuromusa sp. | reverse complement strand
GTTTTATCTTCGGCTCGGTGGCGCAGGGGAAAGAACGAGTTTCCAGTGATATCGATCTGTTTGTGATTGGCGAGGTTGACTTTGTCGCTCTTGTCAGTGCTTTGGCTACAACCCATGTACAGCTGGGGCGTGAAATCAACCCGGTCGTCATGACCTGTACCGAATTCATACATAAATTCAACAACAAAGATCGCTTTGTTTGTCGTGTGATGGATGAACCAAAAATATTTGTGAGGGGAACCGCCAATGACCTTGGAAAACTTATTGAACTCCGGACAACTAAAAAAACATCCGACGGATAGAGCTGAAATCCAGCAACTCCTAGAATCCGCCTTGCGCAATCTGGCCGATGCCAAAGTGACAGAGATCAGTTTGGAAAATCGATTTGATGGCGAATGGCTACCGACCAGATGCCAGGGGTCATCATCAACTGATGATCCAGACATTGCCAAAATCAATTGGACTGTCTAATAATCGCATGATTGTGCTTGATGCCCTGCGTCGTAAAAGAAATACTTCCGATTATAGCGGAGCTCCTGTCGATGAAAAATCAACAGAGGCCTGTATCATCGAAGCCCAAGCTTTATTGTCCGATATTAAAAACTGGCTACGAGAATATCACCCGAAACTGACATGATTATTGCTTGAAAGTTCAAGGTGAATTAATCTCTATGAATCGGGTACTCTTGTTTTTGATTTTTCCAAGCCAAAAACTACCAATTTGGAAGGAACTTTTCATGAAAATTGCAATATTGGGACTCGCCCAGACAGGCAAGAAAACCTTATTTACTCTCCTCACAGGTCGACCTGTCCCTGCCGGCCGCAAACCTGGTGAGGCGGTTGAAGGGGTCGCACCCATCCAAGATAGTCGAGTGGATGCCCTGAAGAACCTTTATCAACCAGAGAAGACAACTTACGCAGAGAATCAGTTTGTCCTTTGTCCCGATATCACCGATAGCAGTAGCTCCTCACGCCTTTGGATGGATCCGGCTCGACGCTGCGACCTTCTCTGTCTGCTGATTCGCTCCTTCGACTCACCCGATATTTTTCATCCATCCGGGTCGGTGGATCCAGAACGCGACCGGGCAATGATCGAAACTGAACTGCTTTTGGCCGATATGCAGTTAGTGGAGACCCGCCTGCAACGAATCGTCAAAGAAAAAAGGGGCGGGCAAACAACAGAACAAGTTTTGGAAGAAGAGATCCTGCAACGATTCAATAGCGCGCTCGAAGAAGAGAAATTCCTGAGCACGGTCATGCTGGAACCCCATGAGGAAAAGCTGATTAAAAGCCTCGACCTGGTAACCCGAACTCCACTGCTCTTCGCTTACAACGTTTCCGAAGACGATATTGGCAAGGATTTCGGCCCCGGCGTCTTCACAATCTCCTGTGAGATTGAGAGTGAAATTGCCGCTATCGAAGAAGAGGAAGAACGCCTCGAATTTATGGAAGCCATGGGGATCACCCAACCCAGCCTCGAGCGGATCAACACCGCCCTTTATGATGCTTTGGGCCTGATGAGTTTTTATACTTCAGGAGAGGACGAGTGCCGGGCATGGACCATCCGTAAAGGTTCCAGCGCACCAGCCGCTGGCGGTAAAATTCATAGTGATATCGAGCGCGGCTTCATCCGTGTTGAAGTGATGAAATATGATGACTTGATGGCTGCCGGTTCTGAACAAGGAGTCAAACAGGCTGGCAAAATGCAGTTGAATGGCAAAGACTACATCATCGAAGACGGTGATATCTGCCATTTTCTCTTCAATGTCTGATGGTTACCCTGCCACAGGATTAAAATCGGATATCAGGATTCTCAACATGAATAAAAAGAAGCAACAGGAAAATGTTTTTAAGGAAGCATGGAACAACATGTCCGAAGACTTCAACCGATTCATGCCAGAGAAATTGCGTGCTAAACAGGGTAAAAAGAAGTTTGTCCTCTGGCTGTTTATCTTAGAGCTCGTAGTTTTTGGAGCAATTGGGACATTTGTTTATCAATGGTGGCAAGGATCATGAGGCCACTCTGACGCTTTCTACCGTCAAGAGATTTTCGTTCTAAGTTCTGGAGCAACATCCACCAATTGGCGGTTGTGCCAGCGACTCAACAACAGTTGCGCTACCATCGCTCCCATAAAAGCAAAAAACATATCCCATTGAGTGTCCCAGATATCCCCCTGAGTTCCAAGAAAAGCAGTTGCAGCTTCACCTGAAAGCAATGCTGTCCACCATTCCACCATCTCATAAAAAGCACTAAAAGCCAGACAGACACTGGTCACCAACAGAAACAACCATTTTCCCGGAATAAGTGGTGAGCGGCGTAGAAGGATTTCACGAGCCAGAATAGCGGGAATAAAGCCTTGGGCAATATGGCCGATACGATCATAGTGATTGCGGCTGAAATCAAACAGATCCTGCATCCAGAATCCGAGTGGCACCTTGGCATAGGTGTAATGACCACCCAGAATCAGAATCAATGCGTGCAAACTAAGGAGAAAACAAAGCAACAAGGTCAAAGGAAAGTTACGCCAGGTCAACAAAAGCAGGACGATCCCAACCATAACCGGGACTGTTTCCAGAAACCAGGTCAGTTGATCAGTGGGCTGATAGAATGATACGGCCAAAGCCGTCAGGACAATTGCCAACAATAGCAAGGGTAGTTTTTTTTGCATAAGGGACTCTCAAGAAGAGGAAAGAGTCAGCCCAAAAGATGGAGAGCATCCTCAGTGGCAGCTTCTAGAACTCCAGCATGGGCAGCCAGATCCAGAACCGTAATCCGTTCGCGAATTGCACGACTGTTCAAAGCGGCCAGCATAAATTCATCTTTGCTCAGTCGGAAAGCTTCAAGGTTAAAAGGTGCACCGGTTCGAACAAACAGGTCAGCAAAATATTCTGGCGGCTGAACTTGCCGGAAAAGGGTCTGCAACTCATCCCATTTTTGTGGCAAAAGGTCATCAAACTGCAGCAAAGCATCTCGCTTATTGTGAAATTGTTTGGCAACTTCGTCAGCATATGAACCCCAGATTTTAGGAATCCGAGCCGCAGTCATGTTAAACAATTGATCCGCATGTCGAGGAAAATCATCCCGGCCTAACCGTGCCAAGCGTTGATAACAAGCGGTCGACAGAATAATCCCGACTCCAACTTGCAAACCATGAAGTTCTGGTTCCCTGCCAGTGATCGGTTCGCGCATATCCCAGAAATGAGAGACCAGATGTTCTCCACCCGAAGCAGGAGCGCTCGATCCGGCCAGACTCATGGCAACTCCCGATATCAGCAAGCCATGGAACAACCCAATGACAGCAGCTTCATCACCCCGACCAATCTCGTCTGGACACTCAGAATAACTGTTTTCAACTTCTGCCATCATTGCTGCTGGCAAGCCACAGTAACCACCACTGAACAATAGGGACTCACACTGCCAATCGATATCAGAAACAACTTTGGCTAGGACATCACAAAAACCGGCCTGACGTAACTTAAGGGGGGCATGTTGAACCACATCAGGGAGAACATAAATCCGTTGAGGTGGTACGGCCGACAATGTCCGCTTAACACCCTTTACCTTAATAGCTGCAATTCCTGAGGTATAACCATTCATTGAAGAAGCTGTGGGCATAGTCCAGAAATCAATCTCTTCATGATGAGCCGAATATTTCCCCAGATCATTTATGGTTCCAGATCCAACCGATATCACCAGAGCAATCCCTTTGCAGGCAGCGCGCACCTCAGCTATGGTCACATCATCGGCATGCGGTTCTTCAGGAAGGGAAAAAGGGGTCACACTGACACCAAGCTTCTCTAGCTGTTGTTGCAATTGAACTCCCACAACAGCATATGTTTGCGGATCATAGATCAATAGAACCGGCTTAGTGCCATAAATCGCCCGGCAATCTTCTGCCATAACCAGGCAGGCATCTCTCCCTGAATAAAGGGTCACTTGCGGTACCGGATGTTCAGAGCCGCAGGTGCAGCCAGACACACAAACTTCGGGATTGACAACCAGGGGATGATTTCGAACTTCGACACCCATCAACTATTTCTCTCTTTCAACCAGACCCTTGACAAACCAGCGCTGCATAAACAGAACGACCAGAACCGGTGGCAACATGACAATCAACGCCCCTGCCATAGCAATGTGCCAATCGGGTGGATCTTCTGGAGAAGGGAGGAGATGATGTAAACCAATAACCGCAGTCGTCATCTTCGGATTGGTGGTAATCAGCAACGGCCAGAGGTACTGGTTCCAGCCATAGACAAATTCGATAACCACCAAAGCGGCAATATTGGTTTTAGAGAGTGGAAACAGAACCTTCCAGAAAAAAGTCATCGGTGAAGCTCCATCCATTTTGGCGGCTTCACAAAGCTCTTCGGGGATAGTCAGAAAGAACTGTCGAAACAAAAAAGTACAGGTTGCTGAAGCAGTCAGAGGCAGAATCAATCCCGCATAACTATCCAGCAAACTAAAATCAAGGGAAACTTCGATATCATGCCCAACAAACCAACTAACAATTCCATCAAGCCCCAAAGTATTCCAGACCGACTGCAGTGGGCCAAACAAGTTTGCGGCCATTTCATAGGTTGGCAGGATACGAACTTCGACCGGAAGCATCAGAGTACAAAATACTGCAGCAAACACAACACCACGAAAACGATAATCAAAATAGACAATCGAAAAAGCCCCAAACAAAGAAACAACGATCTTTCCAATCGTGATTCCACTTGCCATGATAAAGGAATTGAACAGCTGAGTACCAAGATCCCCCCGGTTCCAGGCTTCACTGACATTATTAAACAGTTGATCCCCCGGAATCATCGACATAGGAACACGGGAGACCTCCTCTATCGATAAGGTCGCTGCAATAACTGCATATAGAATAGGGAATCCGACAACAACAATTCCCAAAATCAGGGAAACATAGGTGAAGGTGTCGAGTACTGGAGTTTTTTCAACCATCATAACATTGCTGTCCCGTTACGTATTAGATACCGTGTTCAGAGTCCAATGGTTCCCACAGGAAACATCACCCCATATATTGAACTTTACGTTCTACATACTTGAATTGCAGAACCGTAATCAAAATAATCAAACCCATCAAGACTACCGACTGTGCTGCAGAAGAGCCAAGGTTCAAGCCAATAAATCCATCTTGGTAAACTTTATAAACCAAGATATTGGTAGAACCACCCGGTCCACCCTGAGTCACCGCATGAATGACACCAAAGGACTCAAAGAAGGAAAAGATGATCGTCATGACGGTAACGAAGAAAAATGTTGGTGAGAGCAACGGAAAAGTAATAGTCCAGAAGCGTCGAAATGGGCTAGCTCCATCGATTGCAGCAGCCTCAATCAATGACCGTGGAATTGCCTGGAGTCCTGCGAGGAAAAATACAAAATTATAACTGATATTTTTCCACGCACTGGCCATAACGATCATCAACATCGCATTGGAGCTTTTCAAAAGTGGGTTCCAGTCGATACCAAACCAGTTTTCCAGACCGATAGCCACGACACCATAAGAGGGGTGGAGCAAAAAGAGCCACAAAATCCCAGAGATAGCCGGGGCTATTGCGTAAGGCCAAATCAACAGCGTCCGGGTCAACGTTGTTAGTTTCAATACCCGGTTAGCCATACTCGCCAGAAACAAACCAAAACCAATTGACACAATCGCAACCGAGCCACTGAACAACAGCGTTGTTGCAATTGATTTTAAATAGAGAGGATCACTAAATAGAGCAATGAAATTATCAAACCAGACAAACTTGGTTCGAAATCCGAATGGGTCACTTACCTGGAAAGAGGTAATGACTCCCTGTACTGCCGGCCAGTAGAAAAAAGTCAAGGTGATCAAGATTTGCGGCAAGATCAGCAGGTACGGGAGAGAACGAGTTTTAAAGTAGGAGCGTTTTCTTATCATGACATTGATAGTATCACTGATTCGGGGGCACCCTCAAGAAAAGGATACCCCCGATTGAAGTTAAAAGAATAAGAAAAAACTATTTATAGATTCTTTCAAATTCACGCAGTTTAACATTACTTCTGGCTACAGCGGCATCCAGTGCTTGCTGAGGCGTCTTTTTATCACTCCAAACTAGTTCAAGTTCTTCATTGATGATATTACGAATCTGGATGAAATAACCCAGACGCAGACCACGGGAAATCTTAGTTGGAATACGACGGGTCAACTGCTTGATACCAACTTCCTGAAGAGGATTTGCAGCATAATAACCATCAGCTTTGAGCTTGTCATAAGCCTTCAAGGTAATTGGGAAGTAACCTGTTTGCTTATGCCAGTAGATCTGTGACTCATTACCAGCCAAATGCTTCAAAAATGCAGCAACACCAGCGTAATCTTTCTTTGGCAGACCCTGGAAAACCCACAGAGAAGCGCCACCAATGATACTGTTCTGCGGCTCTTTCATCCAGGATTCGACTGGGAGAGGGGCAACATCCCAAGTAAAGTCTTTAACCGCTTTCTTCAGCTTGGCAATACCACTGATCGAATCGATATAAACACCAGCATTCTGAGCAATAAATTCAGATTTTGGTCCTTGATATTTCTGTCCACCATAATAAAAGCGCTTGTCACTCATCCAGCTCTTAAGCCGGGCAACATGATTCACAACCTTGTCGTTGTTAATCATCAACTTGGTATCCAAACCCTCATAACCATTAGCCTTACTGGCAAAAGGAATGTTATGAATGGCGCTGTAGTTTTCTACCTGAGTCCAAGATTGCCAAGCAGTAACCAAACCACCCTCGACACCTGACTTAACCAGTTTACCGGTAATTTCACCCAGCATATCCCAAGTAATCGGCTTCTCCTTGGACAGCATCGGAATACCAGCTTTTTTGAACAGATCAACATTGTAATACATCACCGGAGTCGATGAGTTGAATGGCATCGACATCAGGTTACCATCAGCATTCATGTAATAGGAGAGAACCGGTTGTAGATACTGAGACCAATCAACTTTATAGCCTTTATCTGCCATCAATTGGTGAACCGGATAGATAGCGCCCGACATCATCATGGTTTGGGTGCCAACCTCGAAAGACTGGAGGATATGTGGCTGCTTTCCAGCTCGCACAGCAGCAACCCCAGCATTGACAACTTCATCGTAAGCACCCTTGTAAGTTGCAACCACGTGGTAATCAGATTGAGAATTGTTGAATTGATCAACAATGTGCTGCACGACCTCACCACGCGCACCACGCATCGCGTGCCACCAGTGAATATCGATCGGCTTTGCAAATGCTGATCCAGCAAAACTAATCAGCATACCTACCGCCATAACAAGCCAGAAACATTTGATTTTTGACATGTATTCCTCCTGAAATCGGTTTAAAGTGTTGTCTTTCTCAACATAAGTTCTTGCAAGCGACTGTTTGATGGTGCAGAGTATTCAACGAACATACAATTACATTTCTCTACATCAAGTAAAGACTAATAAAACCTATTCGTCAATGACTCGATGTAAAAAAATGTATAGATTTATTCGTAATAAAATATACCTCGTACTTTATTGTGGAAAATGATTAATCCACAATGACTTTAAATATTTAAAAGTTCCTTACCCATTGGAGTTTTTGTTTATGGCAAATGTCATTTTAAAAGATCTTTTCAAGAAATATGGCAAGCTGGAGGTTGTTCACGGAATCAATCTGGACATTGAAGATAAAGAATTTGTGGTCTTTGTTGGCCCGTCTGGTTGTGGCAAATCGACAGTTCTAAGGATGATAGCCGGGCTGGAGGATATTACCGCTGGGACGATTGCAATATCAGACCGGGTTGTCAACGACGTAGCACCAAAAGACCGGGATGCGGCAATGGTATTTCAAAACTATGCCCTCTACCCCCATATGAATGTTTATAAAAATATGTCATTTGGTCTGACCCTGAGAAAAATGCCCAAAGATGAAATAGAAAAACGGGTTCGAGAGACCGCTAAAATCCTTGAACTCGAAGATTTTCTGTTTCGCAAACCACATGAGCTATCGGGGGGACAACGGCAGCGAGTTGCCATGGGGCGAGCCATTGTTCGCCGCCCTGCCGTTTACCTGTTCGATGAACCACTATCCAATCTCGATGCAAAACTACGCACTCAGATGCGACTGGAAATCAAGCAGCTTCATCAGGAAGTTCAGAACACTATTATCTATGTCACTCATGACCAAGTTGAGGCCATGACTCTGGCTGACCGTATCGTCGTTATGCGCGATGGTTACATTGAGCAGGTTGGTAGCCCGATGGAAATATTCCAGAATCCCGCCAATGCCTTTGTCGCCGGATTTATGGGGTCACCACCAATGAATTTACACCCGGCAATTATTGTCAATAACAACGGCTTGAGAATCAAGCTGAGCGATCAACTTGAAATTCCAATCCCAGAGAGAGAAAATAGTCAGATCAAGGATGGACAAAAAGTCATTTTAGGATTACGAACCGAAGACCTGTTTATCACTCATTCTGATGATAAAAATGCGAGAGAATCAACTTTCACTACCACTGGCACAGTCAAGATCATTGAACCGCTTGGCAACGAAACAAATTTGCATATGGATGTACAAGGAGCAAACCTGATTGCCAGAGCGGAGGGGCGACGCCAATTTTCGGCCGGCGATCAGTTACGCATGACCCTTGATCTCACCCATCTACATATCTTTGATGCTGAATCAGAGAAATCAATTTATTGAGAATCAGGACATACTATCAATCAAAAAGAGCCCCGTAGTTTTGCATTACGGGGCTCTTTTTGATTGATAGTCTTGCTCGGCAAAACTTAAATTCGACCCTCTTCGACCCCATGGCAGGCGACCTGACGACCATCATCCAAAGTGCAAAGCTGCGGAACTTCATCAATACAGCGCCGATTAACATAGGGGCAGCGACCGTGAAAAACACATCCTCTCGGCAAATTGATTGGTGTCGGCACTTCACCCTTGAGTCGAGTATGGCTACTCGCACCACCCTCCAATTTTGGAATAGCACTCATCAACGCCTGAGTATAGGGATGGCGGGGTTGCTCGAAAAGAATTCCAGTTTCCGACAACTCGCACATGGTGCCGAGGTACATAACCCCAACACGGTCGCTGAGATGTTCAACTACTGACAGGTCATGGGCAATGAAAAGGTAAGCCAGATTGCGCTGCTGTTGCAAATCCATCATCAAGTTAAGAATCTGCGCCTGAATCGAAACATCAAGAGCTGAAATTGGCTCGTCAGCAACAATAAATTCCGGGTCGATAATCAGGGCACGGGCAATTGAGATACGTTGGCGCTGCCCGCCAGAGAACTCATGCGGCATTCGACTGATCCACTGCGGATCACTACCAACCTGCAACATAACTTCGTCGATGCGATCCTTGACTTCCCCATTATTCAGTTGTGGGCTGTGATAACGCAATGGGTCTTCTAATGCTTGTTGAATTGTCTTCCGCGGATTAAGCGATGCATAGGGATCCTGAAAAACCATCTGCATTTTTTTGCGATATGGCAGCAATTGCTTGTGATCAAGGCTGTCGATACGATCACCACGATAGCGTATTTCTCCGGCATTGGGTGGATACAGTCCCATGATGGTCCGCCCCAAGGTTGATTTTCCACAGCCCGATTCGCCGACAACGCTGAAAGTCTCACCGGCCTCCAACTCAAAACTGATATTGTTGACCGCTTTGACTAGAGTTTTTTTGCGGTGAAATTTTCCGCGACTAAACTTAATCTGATCAAGCATGCCACCGGAAATATCAAAATGCTTGTAGAGATTTTTAACAGACAACAGGACGCCGCTCATTTTTATTCACTCTCTGGGTAAAGGTGACATGCTACTAGATTTCCGTTTTCACCGAGCCTCAGGCAGGGTGTTTCCGTTTTACAAATATCCATAACGTGCGAACAGCGTGGATTGAAAGCACAACCTGGAGGGATATCCTTCAAGGTCGGCATCATTCCTGGAATCTGATTGAGCCGTTCGCCGTGCTTGCTACTCTGCGGCAGAGCGGCAATCAACCCCTGTGAATACGGATGCTGCGGATTAGCAATAACCTGGGCAGTCAGCCCCTTTTCTACAACACTTCCAGCATACATAACGGCAATATTTTGCGTCACCTGTCCAACCACCGCCAGATCGTGCGTGATCAAAAGGAGTCCCATATCCTCGGTCTCGCAGAGCTCCATCAGAAGCTCCATAATTTCGGCCTGAATAGTTACGTCGAGAGCCGTGGTCGGCTCATCGGCTATAATCAACTCAGGACCAGTCAGCAGTGCAATGGCAATAATGATCCTCTGGCGCATACCACCGGAAAACTCATGTGGATACTGGGCTAGCCGCTTTTCTGGTGAAGGGATGTAGACTTTACATAGCTTGTCGAGAGCGATGTTCCGTGCCTCTTCCTTGCTCATATTAGGATTATGCTGATGCAGTGTTTCTGTCATCTGGGTTCCGATGGTCAACACCGGATTGAGAGTCATCATTGGATCCTGAAAAATCATACTGATCCGGTTACCACGAATGCTACGCATCCGTTCATCACTGACCTTGGCAAGATTTTCACCCAAAAAATCAACTTCCCCGGATGCGATATAGCCCGGCTTACTGATCAGGTTGATAATCGAAAAGCCGGTCACAGACTTGCCCGCTCCCGACTCGCCAACCAAACCAAGTCGCTCTCCCTTATTCAGGGTAAAACTGACCCCGTTGGTCGCAGTCACCTCGCCGGTACGCAGAGCAAACTTGATCACCAGATCTTTTACTTCAAGCAGTTTTGACATGTCTTTCCCTTGAGAAACAGGTTTTTATTACACACAACTGAGACCTGATTCTTACCCTTTATAAAGCTTCGGATTGAAGACATCGCGCAAGAAATCTCCAAGCATATTAATCGACAGCACCAGAATAACGAGTAGCAGACCCGGTAGAGCAGTAATCCACCAGGCACCACTGAAAATAAACTCAAACCCGGAATTGATCAGTGAGCCGAGCGATGGTCGATCAATCGGCATTCCTAACCCGAGGAAGGAAAGCGCCGCTTCACTCATGACTGCGTTGGCGACCTGAATAGTGGAAAGAACCAAAATCGGTGATAGGGTGTTGGGGAAAATCTGTTTCAGGATAATCCGTGTCGAGGTAAAACCAGCGACCCGAGCCGCTTCGACATATTCCTTATTGCGTTCTGCCAACACCGAAGCGCGCACAGTTCGTGCATATTGCGGCCACTGGGAGAAACCTATAACCAGGATCAGGAAGGGAACAGCGATATCACCAAAACGAGCCACGCCGACCAGCGCCTGCAAGACAGCGCTCATAAAAATTGCCACCATCAAATAAGAGAAAGAGAGCTGAACATCAGCCGCGCGCATAAAAAAAGAATCTAGCCTGCCACCATGGTACCCTGCAAAAAGGCCGATTAAAACACCTAAAAACGCTTGTAAAGCCACCGCTCCAAGACCGATAATAATTGAAACTCGCATCCCGTAGATCATCGTCGAAAGCATATCGCGACCCTGAGAATCGGTTCCGAGCAAGAAAGCTCCTTCACCTGCTTCATCCCAGACCGGGGGAATCTCGGAATTCATGATATCAATTGTTTCTGGATCATAAGGATTATAAGGGGCGACCAGTGGAGCGAAAACAGCAATCAAAACCAATAAAACAAGAACCAACAAGCTGATAATCGCAATTTTATCCCGCTTAAAACTGTACCAAAGAAAACTATCTTTGAAATTGCCGAGAGCCTTCATCATTTGCCCCCCGAAATACGAATTGTCGGATTGATCAGACCGTAGATCATATCGACAATGGTGTTAACTCCAACCATCACGATACCAACAAACATCAGGTAAGCAACCAGTAACGGCGCATCAGAGCGCTCAACTGCCTCCATGAACATAAAACCCAACCCCTGCCACTGGAACACGGTTTCAGTCAAAATGGTAAAAGCAATTGTCACCCCCAACTGTACTCCACCGACAGTAATAACCGGCAGCAGCGTATTTTTAAAAGCATGAATAAACCAGACCCGTTTATGCGTTAGCCCCTTGGCCCAGGCATACTTAATGTACTCTGACTCTAAAACTTCCATCATTTCTGAACGAATCAAACGAATGAATAGGGGAAGCATGATTGAACTAAGTGCCACACTCGGCATGAGAATATGCTTCCAACCATCCAGCGTCAGCAAACCAGTTCCCCAGCCACCTATCATTACTACGTCACCCCGCCCATAGGAAGGTAGCCAGCCAAGTTTGATGGAAAAAATATAAACCAGCATAATAGCAGTCAAGAAAACTGGGATCGAAACCCCGACGATACTACTGCCCATCAGAAAGCGCGACAGCAGAGAATTGGGCCTGATTGCTGAAAACACTCCAAGTGGAACGGAAAGAACGATAATGAGAATGCTGCTGACAAGAACAAGTTCAAGGGTCGCAGGAGCCTTCTCAAGAATAACCTCGGTTGCCGGACGTTTGTAAAACATCGATGTCCCCAAGTCACCATGGGTGGCATCACTGAGAAAACGACCATATTGGACATACCAAGGATCATTGAGGCCAAGTTTTTCACGAAACTCTTCACGCTCTTCTGCCGAAACCGAAATCCCAAGCAGTTCACGTAGTGGATCCCCGACGCTCTGCTTGATGGCAAAGCCGATGATGCTGATAATAATAATGACAATCAGCGCCTGGGTGATCCGACGGATCATGAAAGCTATCATCTATTTCTCCGGACATTAAAAATTCAAGGGAGGAGTACCCTTGTGGCACTCCTCCCTTGATGGTAAAGCAAAAAGTCAAATGTTTCTATTCAATAACGAGATCGCCAAAATAAGGAAAGTTCATAACGTTGACAATTGGTGAAATCTGCAAATTGTTCTTGCCTGCCCAGGAAAGATCCTGCCAATGTAGCGGCACGAAAGCAGCTTCATCATAGGCAATTTTTTCCATCTTCTTCAGCATAATATTGCGCTTGGCGTCATTGGTTTCGGACTGAACCGCCAAAGCCAGCTTATCGACCTCGGCATTACAGTAGTTACCTGAATTGTACTGACCGTAACCGGTTTCTTTATTCGGGCACATCAACAGAAACTCAAAGAAGTTCCCAGTGTCCTCAGTATCTGAATGCCATCCAATCATCTGAATGTCGGCAACCTGCTCATCAAATTTATCCCAGTACTGAGCTTTTGGCATGGTCTTCAAGTTGACCTTGATACCGATTTTACCAAGCATGGATGCAGCAGCTTCAGCAATTTTCTCGTCGTTTACGTAACGATTGTTCGGGGCTACCATGCTGACTTCAAGACCCTTCGAGTAACCCGCTTCTTTCATCAACGCCTTAGCTTTTTTCAAATCGTAGCGTGGAGTCAGATCTCCATTATAGCCAGCATAACCTTTGGGACTGTTTTGACCACCAACGGTCGCACGACCCTTCATAAGTTTCTTGGCAATACCAGCGTTATTAATCGCATAAACTATTGCTTGACGAACCTTCTCATTTTTGAACGCTTCGACACGTTTCTGGTTCAGCTGCAGAGTAATAATCCGAGTTCCGCTCATAGTCACCAGCTTGACATTGTCGGCCTTGTCGATACGATCCATATCCTGCGGAGGAACTGGCATAATGAAATCAACGTCACCCGAAAGAAGTGCAGCAACACGAGTCGCATCATTCTTGATCGGAGTTAGGATGATTTCGTCAACGTTACCGGGGGATTTCTTGTCCCAGTAGCTCTTGAATTCCTTGAATACAACCTTGACACCCTGCTGACGCTCAACCACGGTATATTTACCAGTACCAGATGCATTGTCATTGGCAAAGGAGTAACCAGTTTTGTTGATAACACCCTTGTTCATTCCTTTTGCATCTTTACCGGAGTAAAATTTACTATCCATCGGAAAGATGTAGGTCGCAGTATTGATCAACAGCGGATAGGGAACCTTGGTAATAATATCGATGGTATAGTTATCAACTTTGATCGGCACCTCAAACTGCTCGAAAATACCCTTGAAATCAACCGATTCTTTTAACCGATTTATGGTCCAGATAACATCATCCGCAGTCAACTCATTGCCGCTGTGAAACTTAACCCCTTTTCTCAAATAGAAACGGACGGTTTTTTCGTCAGTCCGTTCCCATTTTTCCGCCAACCGACCTTCAATACTGGTCTCTTTGGTCCAACGAACCAGAGGGTCAAAAACCATGTGGGAATACTGCAACATGCCGCCAGAAAGCTGCATATGAGGATCAAGGGAAACCGGATCGGCATCCATCGCCAATTTCATAGTCTTGGCCTGAACAAAACCAGCCAACAACAGTACCAACAAGATTGGCAATAACCGGATCAAAAGTTTTTGCATTATTGAAGCCTCCTTTTTTGTGTGTAAGACAAAACCGAAAGATGTCACCATAACTCATTAAGGTTTTGTCCAAATAAAAAAATTTATAGAGAGATCAAAAAGTTGTCAAGAGAATTAAGACCATACTGGTTGTCCTTCCCCGGTTCTTCTTTCAACCTCATCGACCTGTAGAGGGATTGGTCGACCCAGTAATCGGTTTCCATCCTGTGTAACCAAGATATCATCCTCTAGCCGGATACCACCAAAATCCAGATATTCGTTCAGTCTAGCATAGTTAATAAATTCTGCATTCCGGCTTTCATTTTTCCACTGCTCAATTAATTTTGGGATAAAATAAATCCCTGGCTCTACGGTCAAAACAAAACCTTCCTGAAGCTCACGCCCTAAGCGCAGACTGGAGAGTCCAAATTGAGGAGAACGCTTAATTTTGCTATCATAACCGACATAATCCTCACCCAGATCCTCCATATCATGAACATCCAACCCCAGGTGATGTCCTAACCCGTGGGGCATAAACAGAGCATGAGCACCGGCGGTGATAGCCTGATCGATATCGCCCTGCATCAACCCCAGAGATTGCAAACCTTCAACTAGTATTCGACAAGCTGCCAGATGGACGTCCAAATAAGAGATACCAGGTCGAATCAACCCTTTTGCCCGTTCCATAGCAGACAAAACAACCCGATAAACATCTCGTTGCCGGGAGCTGAACTTTCCACCCACAGGAATGGTGCGGGTATGATCGGAGGCATAGTGGAGGCAGCTTTCCACACCAGAATCAACGAGGAGCAGGTCACCTTTTTTCAGTTGCTGGTCATGCTGATGATTGTGCAATATCTCCCCATGGGTAGCTACAATCGGCGGGAAAGAGAGCACCCGTCCAGCACGGGCGGCAACCCCCTCCAATTCACCAGCAATTTGCCATTCAAAGACACCTTCCCTGGCCATCCCCATGGCAGTAGTATGGAGTTTATAGCCCAGGTCAGCGGCAGCATCCAGCTCAACTATCTCCTCGTCACCCTTAATCGAACGAAGAGCAACGACAGCCATAGTCATCACCAGGGAAATATCATTATCGACCACACTAAGACTTTTCCCCAACAAATGACCCAGAGTAACTTTATTTTCCGCACGGCAAGTTGGAAGATAGTGGACGGCTCTTCCAGCAGAAATTGAAGCTGAAAGAAGACGATCCAATCCGGAAATCGGTGCCGTCTCAATAATACCAATCCGCTTCGCTCGATCCCGCAATGACGGTTGCGAACCACTCCAGATCACATCATCCAGGCTCTGCTCTTCCCCGAACAAAATCTCACGACCCGAATCAATATCCAGAACAACTACAAGTCCGGACTGATCCAAACCACAGAAATAGAGAAAGCTACTGTCCTGACGAAATCGATAGCAATTACCAACTGAATTAAATGGGGAATCGGTGTTTCCCGGCAAAAGAATTAAACCTGTTTCGAGTTGCTGAACTAGATTCTGTCGTCGTCGTTGATATGTTTCCGTCGTAAACATGTGCACAATCCTTTTTCACGCCAAAAAGAGAACTATTAAAGTTACATTTCCCTCTAAGATCTCTTTTCCTTATGGTAGACTTTGAGAACATTGCCCTGGAGGAAAACTTTATGTCACGTTGGCTTAAAATTACTTTGATTTCTGTTGCAGTTATATTCGGACTATTGCTTTCTTCTATGCTGATTGTCCCCTGGCAGATAAAAAAACAGGGAAGTCATTGGGTTGCCGAAAACACTAATCGCACCCTAACGATTGAGAAAGCATTCTTCAACCCTTTTACGCTGACAGTTGAAATCAGTGGGGCCGAACTGACCGAACAGAAGAGTGATCAAGTCTTCGTTGCTTTTAAAAGATTGATGCTCTCCGCTAGTGTCAAATCGATTATCAAACAGGCTGTGATTCTTGACCGGGTCGAACTGGATGATCCTTTTGTCAATATCGAGCTACTCGGCAAGCAGGAATTCAACTTCTCTGATTTTACTCGTCTTGGCGGCAACAATCCTGAGACAACAACACCGAAGCAAAAAGAACCACTCCTTTTTTCCCTGAATAATATCGTCCTCAGCAATGGCAGGATAGATTTTACCGATCAAACTTCGGAGAAAAAATCACAGCATCAGATCCGTGAACTGACCTTGAATATCCCCTTCATTGGTAATATTCCCTATCTGGCCGATGATTATGTTGAGCCACTGTTACGGATGCTATTAAACGGTGCAGAAATCCGTGCTGATGGACAGTTAAAACCATTTCATGATTCACTTGAAACCGATCTCTATCTGAGCCTTGACAACGTCGATCTGGCTCACTATGCGTTTCATTCTCCCATCCCGTTGCCTATAGATGTCAAGCAGGGAATGCTTGATTGCGAAATTGACCTCTCCTATCATATTTCAAAGTCAGAGAAGCCCCGGTTGATGGTTGGTGGCGAACTGGCTCTCTCTGATATTGACCTGCGAGAGCTGGATGGACGAAAACTGTTCAACATGCCGACCTTAGTTCTCGACCTTGACTGGGCAAATCTCTTTACCCAGGATTTCAACCTGGTTTCCCTCGATATTTATGATCCGCAGGTTTATATCGATCGTGACAATTCAGGTCGTTGGAACTTTCAGCGCATCATGTCACCAAAAGAGACAACTGTGGAGGTAGCAGAAGAGACGATACCAGAAGGTGAAACAACCGGTGGGTTACCCCTTCTCACAATTGGAAAACTCGCCTTGATTGATGGACAAGTTCATTATCGCGATGATTTTGTCCCAGGCCAATTTACCGAAGAAATTCGCAAAATCAATCTTGAACTGAACAGTCTATCGACCCATCTGGAACAAAAAACAGCTGCAACTCTAAAGTTACAAACCGACCGTGATTTTGCCATAGAAATTAACGGTGATCTGGGACTCAACCCTGCGGTGGCAACAATGGACTTAACCGCTTCCTCTCTCCCCCTGAAACCTTACTATCCCTATTTGGAAGGTTTTTTGACCGCCCCAATTGAAGGAAATCTGAATCTTGCTGGACAAATAATCTACACTGAAGATAGCAACGTACAAGTTGAGCAAGCCCAACTGGAACTGACTGATTTGCTGGTGCCCTTTTCTGGCAAGGATCAGTTTACCTTGTCAAACTTCAGCATCACCGCCAGCTCTTTTGACCTGCAACAGCAGAATATTAATTTCGGAAACATTCAATTAAATGCTGGAGATATCACGGCAACCCGGCAATCCGACGGCAGTTTGTCTCCATTACAGTTGATTAGAGAGCAACCAACAACGGAAGAGACCGAAACCGAACTCAATGCTGCCACAGGCAAACCATGGAAGATCCGTGCTGAAAGTATCGATCTGAAAAAATTCAAGTTGCTGTTTACAGATTTCAGCCTAGCCAAAAAGCCTCGGGTCAATATTCCGGACTTCAATCTTCATGCAGAAAATCTCAGTTACCCCGTAGCTGACAAAAGCCCTTTTTCTCTCGCTGCAAAAGTTGGGAAAAAAGGAAGCATCAAAGTTGACGGCACAGTTGTCCACACCCCTCTACAGCTTCAAGCACAAACCAATATCAAATCATTTCCGCTGCCCTTCTTTAACAATTTTGTCCCAGAGGGGATCAGAATCAATCTAAAAGACGGTAAGTTTTTTTCAACTTTAGCAATCAACCTCAAACAGCAGCCGGACAAGCTTAGCGGAGACTTTGCCGGGAAACTTCACATCAGCAACTTTGACTTACGCGACCCTATCGGTGATGGTGAACTTCTCGTCTGGGAAAATCTCAGTCTGGATGGCATTAAGGGAGAAGTTTCCCCCCTTTCACTCCAGATCAAAGACATTGTTCTGAGTGAATATCTGGCAAACATCCAGATCACTCAGGAAGGGAAGGTCAACCTGACCAGCATCACCGCAACCGAGGCAGAAGTTGACGTCAAAGAAACCGACTCAGCACCATCCAGTATCGAAGAGACTATCGTCGTTGAAGAGACCACTACATCAGATCCCCAACCTAATATCAAGATTGATACTCTGACATTACAGGGAGGAACCGTTTCCTTTACCGACCGGCAACTCTCAAGCATCTTTTCTACCACCATGTATGAGCTGGGTGGCCGGGTCACCGGACTGGCTTCAGCAGAAGAAATGCAGGCAGATGTCGATCTCCGTGGGCAGTTGGAAAACCATTCGCCATTAACTGTCAGTGGAAAAATCAATCCTTTGAGCCGAGATCTGTTTGCTGATTTGACTCTCAGTTTCAAGGATATCGACCTCACTCCGATGACCCCCTACTCAGGTACCTACCTTGGCTATGTCATCGACAAGGGAAAGCTCCACCTCGATTTGAATTATCATATTGAACAGCAAAAGATCAGAGCAAAAAACAAAGTCATGATTGATCAGTTTACCTTCGGTGACACTGTTGAAAGCGACAAGGCAACGTCGCTTCCCGTCGCTTTTGCAATCGCCCTGTTAAAAGATGGTAACGATGAAATTCACCTCGATATCCCTGTTTCCGGCGACCTGAATGACCCCGACTTCAGTATCGGTGGCGTGATTTTTACGGTTCTCAAAAACCTGCTGGTCAAAGCGGCAACATCACCATTTGCATTGCTGGGTTCAATGCTTGGCGGGGATGAAGATTTCACCGGTATCAGTTTTGCCAACGGAATTACAGTTATTGATGCAGAGCAGTTAACAAAACTTGAAGGCTTGGCAGAAATGCTTGCGAAACGACCGGCTCTCACCCTGGAAATCAGCGGGTTCGTCGACAAAGAGCGAGACCCAGAAGGATACCGGCAAGACCAGCTGCGACAGCTACTGGTTGCGACAAAATGGCGGGAACTGGTAGAAAATGGCACTGCTCCAACCACAGAAAGTGACATTGTCATCGGTGCAGAAGAGTACCCAAATATTTTATTAACAGCTTATAAAGAGGCAGAATTCCCCCGCCCGCGAAATTTTATCGGAATACTGAAAAAACTTCCCAAACCAGAAATGGAAAAGCTATTACTAGCGAATATTCTGGCCGGTGAAGAACAAATCCAAGAACTGGCAAAAGGTCGAGCCATGGCCGTTCGTGATGCCCTCGTAGCAGCCAACGAAGAAATCAAACCAAGACTTTTTTTGAAGAAGACAGATATTTACCAAGCTCCAAAAGACGGCTCTGCTAGCCGGGTAGAATTCAATATCAGCAGTAAATAGGCAGTAGGTGCTCTAAGCAACAGTAACCAGACTCAATAGAGTTTTCGCTTGGAAAAAGTCGAACCCAGCACGTTAAAGGTGTTCTCAATAATAAACAATGCGTGCTCATCAACTGTGAAGACAATCTCTTCCAAGCGCTTGAGTTGAATATTGTTAATCACCACCATTAATACTGTTTTTGCTTCCCGACGATAGGCCCCAACCGCCGGCACCAATGTTGTCCCAATTTTCAAATGGGTCATCACCTCTTCCGCAATCGCTTCTGATTGCGGTGAAATGATAAAAACCAGTTTTCGCTGGCTGAACAACGATAAGGTATAATCAATCATCTGCGCTGCGATAAATACTGCTATCATTGACGCAATCACCAAATCTGCTGGCATCGAAAAAAAACAGACGAGATAAAGGGTTAAATTAAAGCCGAAGGAAAACTTGCCAACTCCGAGATTGTATTTCTGATACAGGATAATTGCCAGGACATCAGCTCCACCATTTGACCCCAGTGACCGTAGAACTGTACCGCTGCCAACACCAAAAATGGCACCGAAAACAATCGCCGCATAGAGTTGATTATCGATCTGAATTGGGATATTGATAAACTGATAAGATATTGAAACCGTCAGCATCGCTAGTGCGCTGTACCAGAGGAAACGCCTCGAGACGAAGACATAACCGAGAATAAACATCGGAATATTCAGACAGAGATAGAGCAGACCCGGATTCAACCAATCGGTCTGATAATAGATCAATGATGCAATCCCGAATAAACCACCGGGGATAAACTGGTGTGGTGCGGCAATCCCCTTCAGGACAACTGTTTGAATCAGGGTGCCAATGATTATTAGCCCACAGTTCCAGAAAACCGAATAAACATATTTGCGTTTTTTGTCGGTCATATCTTATTCTCCCATTATGGCGGTGGTTCTTTTGGTCGATACAAAAAAGGCGGGATTTTGAACCTCTACTAGTATCCTGTCAAGCGCCAATTAATATTATCAAGTTTTGCACACAAATTCATCATGGGTGGGAAAAAATGGCTCAATTTAGACTGCAATCTGACTATCAACCCTGTGGTGATCAACCCCAAGCAATTAAGGAGCTGGTTGAGGGAATCGAACGTGGTGACCGCCATCAGGTATTGCTCGGGGTTACTGGTTCAGGGAAGACCTTCACCATGGCCAATATGGTCAATCAGCTACAAAAACCAACCCTGGTATTGGCGCACAATAAAACCCTGGCGGCGCAGCTTTATAGTGAGTTCAAAGAGCTGTTTCCCGATAATGCCGTCGAATATTTTGTCAGCTACTACGATTATTACCAGCCTGAAGCTTACGTTCCATCCACCGATACCTTTATCGACAAAGATAGTTCCATCAATGAAGAAATTGATAAATTACGTCACAGTGCCACTCGCTCCCTGTTATCACGCCGTGATGTGCTGATTGTTGCCTCGGTCAGCTGTATCTACGGGCTCGGTTCTCCTGAAGCTTACTACGGAATGCTGCTCAACCTGCAAACCGGCATGGAGCTTGATCGCAACAAGTTTCTTCATAACTTGATTGAAATTCAATATGAACGAAATGATATCGACTTTCACCGCGGCACCTTTCGGGTTCGTGGTGACAGTGTTGAAATATTCCCCGCCTATGAAGAAAAACGAGCGTTGCGGGTTGAGTTTTTTGGTGATGAAATTGATGCTATCAGCGAAATTGATCCACTCCGTGGGCAGGTGATTGACCGACTTGATCGCACCACAATTTTTCCCGCCAGTCACTATGTCGCCACCAAACCAACCCTGAAACGGGCAATTGGCGATATTCAAGATGAATTGCAACTGCGTATCCAGTATTTCAAAGAGCGCAACATGCTGCTGGAAGCACAGCGCATCGAACAGCGAACCCTATTCGATATTGAGATGATCGAAGAAATGGGTTATTGCCAGGGCATTGAAAATTATTCCCGCTTTTTGGATGGCCGCGAAGTTGGTGAACCACCAGCAACACTGCTTTCCTACTTACCTGACGATGCCCTGATGTTTATCGATGAAAGCCACGTCAGTGTCAGCCAGGTTGGAGCGATGTATCGGGGTGATCGTTCACGTAAAGAGACCTTGACCAACTATGGTTTCCGCTTACCAAGTGCGTTGGACAACCGCCCGCTGATGTTTGAAGAATTCCAGCAACGACAGCCACAGACAGTTTATGTCTCTGCTACCCCCGCCGACTACGAGATGGAAAAAGCTCAGGGTGTTTTCGTCGAGCAGGTCATTCGCCCAACCGGACTGGTGGATCCACAAATTGATATTCGCCCCGCCAGCGAACAGGTTGATGACCTCATTGATGAAATTCGTGTGACCACTGATACCGGGGCACGGGTTTTGGTCACCACTCTGACCAAGCGGATGGCTGAAGATTTAACTAGTTATCTGCAAGAATTAAACTTCCGCGTCAACTATCTCCATTCTGATATCGACACCCTCGAACGGGTGCAAATTATTCAGGCTCTACGTGAAGGAGAATTTGATATCCTGATTGGGATTAATCTGTTGCGTGAAGGTCTTGATATTCCAGAGGTTGCATTAGTCGCTATTCTCGATGCCGACAAAGAGGGTTTTCTCCGCTCAAGCCGCTCACTGATTCAAACCTGTGGCCGGGCTTCGCGTAATGTTAATGGACGGGTGATCATGTACGGAGACAAGATCACCCGATCAATGCAGGCCTGTCTCGATGAAACTGAACGACGGCGTACCAAACAATTGGCTCACAATAAGCAGCATGGAATCATTCCACAGTCGGTTAAAAAACCGCTTCGATCAATCCTTGGAGATCTTTCAAGCAAAGATTATCTCGAACTGCCTCTGGTGGCTGAAGCGGGTGCTGAATACGCAAATCCAAAAGAGATAAAAAAGAAGATTACCGAACTCAAAAAAGAGATGTTAGCGGCAGCGGCTGATCTTGATTTTGAAAAAGCAGCTGAATTACGTGATCAAATGTTGTTTATGGAGAAGCAAGAATTAGCCTTGCGTTAAGGAACACTATGCCAATCTCATTTTATGAAGCTCGCCAGCAGATACTCGACACTGTTCCTGCCCTAGCAACTGAAAAAGTTTCATTGCTTGATGCAGCAGGACGAGCCATCGCTGAAGACATCACTTCCAGACAACCATTACCAGCCTTTGATAACTCGGCGATGGATGGCTATGCAGTTCGGGCAGAGGAATGCAGCGTCGGAAAATCTCTTCCGATAGATGGATACCTTCCTGCCGGAGAAAACCTCAACAAGCCTCTTCAGCCTGGAACCGCAGTAAAAATTATGACTGGAGCTCCAATACCACAAGGAGCTGACGCAGTGATTCCTTTTGAGAACTGTAAGAAAGAACAAGATAAAATATCCATTCTGTATTCAGTAAAAAAAGGGGATCATGTCCGCTGGACCGGGGAAGATATTCGTCCTGGCGATCAGATTATCCCTACAGGAACCCTGCTCCGGCCAGCAGAAATCAGCCTGCTAGCGGCATTGAGGATTTCCACCGTTGTTGTACACCGATACGTTCGGGTGGCCATTCTCTCCACCGGTGATGAATTACAGGTAATTGATGAACCCCATTTTGAAGGAGGGGTTGCCAACAGTAACTCATGGGCCATCGCAGCCGCTTGTCAAGAAGTGGGAGCGGTCCCAGTGATGCTTGGAATTGCCCGAGATAATCTGACCGACCTGCGAGAAAAAATCAGAAAAGGGCTACAGGCCGATGTTTTCATCACCTCTGCTGGAGTCTCTTCCGGAGATCGCGACCTGGTTCGTGAAGTTCTTGCAGAATTGAACGTTCAAGAAGTTTTCTGGAAACTCAAGATTAAACCGGGTCATCCAACAGCCTTTTCCATGTATGACACGACCCCTGTCTTTTCTCTTCCCGGCAACCCAGTTGCTACATTATTGACCTTCGAAGAATTTGTCCGGCCGGCATTATTAAAAATGATGGGACATCGTAGCGTATTGAAAACCATGTATCGGGGAATCTGGGCAGAGCCGATCAAGAAAAAGCCAGGTCGTCTGCAGATATTACGGGTTTCTGTCAGTTTTAATCAGGATGGAGAAATGCTGCTCAGAAGCGCAGGAAACCAAAATACCGGGATATTGCGAACCTTAATCAACGCTCAGGGAATTGCCTTGCTGCCCGCCGAGCGTGATTTTTTTGCCGCCGGAGAAAAGATTGACTTTCATCTATTGGAGGGATCCTCCACATTAGACTGTAACCAACAAAAGTCTGATGGTAAGATCTTTTCTATTGAAGAAAAAGTTCAATGAACGTAAAATCCCCCGAAATTATTACGGAGGTAGCTAGTTGTCTGGTGACGCTCACGGTCTTCAAAACCGATGTGGGGTGTATCCCATCCCGGGTGAGTTCGATTCTCATCTACCTCCGCCAAATCAAGCCGGCTCCACTACGGAGTCGGCCTATTGAGTTGTAACCTACTCAAACTCTAACAAAAACATCAATCAGTTCTTGCAGGGTGTTAAAAAAACGTAGTTTACACCTAGTAAATTAGCATTTTGAGACAATTTTTAACGCAGCAATCGCAACACAGATAATTTTTTCAACAATCTGCTAATGGTCAAATCACGTGAAAGCCATTGGTTACTGTTGGTCATTTAACATATTTATCCGAAAAAATATGTTTAGCAACTTTTCCCCCTGATGCAACATATGAAAAGCATTACAGAATAACTCTCATTAGTATTCTGGATTGTTTTTTGCAGCAATCGCCTTTGCATATATGAGCTCACAAAATTGACCAGTTACTTCAAATTGGAGGATTCATAGAATGAAAAAAATTTTTCTCTTTTGCTTTTTACTATTACTACCATCAACTTTAATGGCGGAAACACAAAATATCTTCGTCAGCAAAGTTTCAGCGAACCTTTACCAACAGATAGGTGGAGCAGATCGCTACATCAAAACCACTTCCTGCTCTGAAGATGCTAACAACGACACAGCAACCTTAACAATGGATGGTACAACTGGAACCATTCTATTTGATTCAGGGACAACCTGTAGCGTGGCAGGGGCATATACCAATCTTTATCACAGCGATAGAGAATATCTAACGACTCTCAGCTATGACACCGACAACTGGTATCGTTATGACAATAGCCCAACCCTCCGGCTCAGAACAAATTCCTGCCAGGTCACTGGGTCTGCTGAATCAGCACGAGTTGTGTTATCAAACAACAGCCTGGTTCATTTTGATGAGCAATCGTGTTCCATTGAAGGAGTCTACGGTCAGGAAACATTTGCAACTGAAGCAATTGGCAATATCGCTCTCTATTATCCCCATGTTGCAACCATTGAGGGGTGGGAAACGGAGATTTGCCTGATAAATACCGACTCAACAGAAACTCTCAGTGGCAACTTAAGAGCCTACAACGATAGCGGAACTTTAATCTCTTCAACGATTCCAATTTCTCTTTCTCCCCATGCCAGGCGAGAAATTTCCGTCAGTGCAGAGTTCTCTGATTCAGATAATATTGGCTACATTATTTTTGAGTCGGATGACAGCCATGTTACCGGTTACACTAAATTTTACATCAGCGGAACCTATCGTGTTGCGGTGCCAGCTGTTGCTGAAACCAACGATGATCAGATTTACATTTCACACGTCGCTTCTAATGATGACTGGTGGACCGGCCTTAGCTTGGTTAATACAACCAATGCAGAAAAAATATTGACGATTAATTTTGACAATGGGGCAACGAAGTTTGTCACAATCCCAGCACATGGCCATCAATCAATGTTGGTCAAACAGTTTTTTGAAAATGTCGCCCAAGCAGGGATTAACTCGGCAGTCATCAGTAATGCTGCAGGGATTATCGGACTTGAACTCTTTGGCAGTTGGGGTGGTGGATCTATGCTCAGTGGCATCCTCCTCAACGATGAAACAGCCTCATCTCTTTATTACCCTCACATAGCCAGCAATGCGACATGGTGGACAGGCATCGTTGCCTACAATCCAAACATATCGGAGACAGCACTAACCATAACTCCCTACTCTGAAGCCGGAGTGGCTCTGCAATCACAACTGAAAGTACTGACCGGAAAAGAGAAATATGTTGGATTGGCCAGTGATCTCAATTTCCCAGCAGAGACTGCTTGGTTTCAAGTAGAAGCTCAAAAATACGACCCTATCGAGGAGGAAATTATCGAGGCAGCTAACCCCGTTACCGGCCTTGAACTTTTTGGCACCTGGACATTTCAACAATTGGCTGGATATACCGGGGTCAATATCAATAGAACCGAAGGAGTCTTTCCTAAATTGGAACAATCTGGGTGGACCGGAATTGCTTTTGTGAACATTTCTAGCCAGAATGCTACTGTCACCTTAACCGCATATGATGATCTTGGTAACAGTGTCGCCACAGACACACTTGCGGTCAATAGCCATGCCAAAGAAGTCGATATCGCAGCCAGTTTATTTACCGCTGCAAACATAGACGACGCAACCTATATTAAGTTTTCCTCAGATCAGGATGTGGTCGGTTTCCAGCTCAATGGCTCTGACGATAACATGCTTCTCGACGGTCTTCCGGGAATGTAAAATATTCTTTCGAGAGTTCCAGCGATCTTGCCGTTGGAGCTCTCGAAGGACTCTATTCTTAACCCTGCAACTTGTTTTCTTCCCCCCCACTATGGGCATATAACGACTCAACTGGGCATTTCAACATAAAATATGGGGATTCCCCTCTTTAAATCGCCTCCCTAATTGCTAATAGCTCAATTATATAACTATTTTTTTCATTAAAACAATGGTGCGATTTTTGCATTTCAGCAATGCTTTATGTCTATATTATATTTGTTTATTTCACACTGATTATTTTGGGAGGAACCATGAAACGGCACCAAGTTTTATCTGCTTTTTTATTCTGTTTTGTTCTTTTTTCAGCATCAACACTTTGTGCAGCTACAGAGTTGGGAGTTAAAGACTGTAGTAAATGTCATGAACTGCAACCAAAAGAGATTGCATCTGCCGGTGCAGCACATGAGAGTCAAATTAACTGCCTCGACTGCCATACAGGCCATAAGCCAGTCAGTCCAAGCAACATTCCTGCTTGCGCTCAATGCCACGAAGGAACTGATCACTATGCTCTCGACAACTGTATGGGCTGCCACAACCCTCACCAACCATTAAATGTTGTTCTTGATGGTGAATTGAAAGCTGAATGTCTGACCTGTCACACAGAACAAAATGCACAGCTGGTTGCCAACCCCAGTGCACACACAGAAGTGTCCTGTAACTTCTGCCATGCCGATACACATGGAAATATCCCGGATTGCGCCGAGTGTCACGATTCTCACTCTGCTGAGATGGTTCAAACCGATTGTGCAACCTGCCACGAAGTTCACCAGCCAATGGTTCTAGAATATCCAGAAACAACCAAAAACATCCTTTGTGCCGCTTGCCACGATACGGCCTATGAAGAATTACTTGCAACGACAACTAAACACCGCAATGTTGGCTGTGTTGAGTGTCATGCAAATAAACACATGACCGTACCACAATGCTCCGACTGTCACGGCACACCGCACGCGGCTGGCATTCATGCTAAGTTCCCGAACTGTGGTGATTGTCACAACACTGGTCACGACCTCAACAACCTGAGCAAATAAAATGACCAGATTCATAGCTATACTGCTTGCTGCTGCATCTCTCTCCGTTGTCGGAATGGTTACGACCATCCCGGCGCAGCAGCAGCCTTTACCACAGCATAATCCAGCGCTCTACGCTGTCGATCCTCAACCTTTAACCTTGGATCAATGTGGACAGTGCCACCCCGTACACTTTACTGACATTAGACAACAGGGTGGCAAGCACCAGTTTGATTGCCGAGAGTGCCATACGACATTCCACGCTTATAACCCGCGGAAAAACAATTTTTCGGCTATTATGCCTGATTGTACTGAATGCCACACTTTGATTCACGGTGACAAACACAGTCAATGCCTTGGATGCCACAGCAATCCACACGCTGCAACCAAAGCACCATCATTGGCTGTCGTTATCAGTTTCTGTGCCGACTGCCATACCGATCAGGGGGCACAATTGGCGGAAAAACCAAGCCTGCACACCGAATTGTCTTGTGATGAATGTCACCATTCTGAGCATGGCCTGATTCCATCCTGTGCTGAGTGCCATCAACCGCATTTCAGTTCTCAAGACTTTGCAGGCTGCATCGCTTGCCACCCAGCTCACCAACCACTCGAGATCCCTTTTAACCCTGATATTGAACTACAAACTTGCAGTGGTTGCCACGACGATATATTCGCCAAATGGCAGAGTACCGTAAGTCTACACGGTCAGGTCAGCTGTGCCGAATGCCACACTGCCCACAAAGAGATCCCCGACTGCAGAACGTGCCACGGGACACCACCAGCACACAGCAAAACAATGCTAAAGAAATTCCCAAATTGTCTTGACTGTCATCTGGACGTTCACGATCTCCCGACCAAGAACTGACCCGGGACGGTATAAACGTGACAACAAAGATTTACAGATTTCTGACCCTGATAACACTTCTCTGCTGCATATCATCCCCCCTTTACGGGGCGGATGATATGACAGAGAACTCTTCAGATCAGGATAACTTTTGTGGAGGGTGTCACGAAAAAGAGACAGCGGCTATCAACACAGACGGTTCAGCGCATAAAACAGAGGTCAGCTGCACAGACTGTCATCAAGGACATAAACCTAAAAGCTTCGAAAATATTCCTGCCTGTAACCTGTGTCATGAGGGAACGGCTCATTATGACCAGCAACAATGCCTTAACTGTCATCGCAATCCACACAGCCCAATGCAGATCAAACTACCCAAAAAAGCCTATGCTGAATGTTTAACCTGTCATGACTCACAGGGGATTGATCTGGAACAGCACCAAAGCTATCACAGTCAGTTAGTCTGTACCGATTGTCACTACGAACACAGTTTCATTCCAGAATGTATGTCCTGCCACAATTCGCATGGAACCCAGATGGTAGAAGGTGACTGCCAGACATGTCACGAACCACACAAACCACTAGAAATGATCTTTGCTTCAAGTGATATACCAACCGGGTTCTGCTCCCCCTGCCACGAACAGGCAGACTTATTGCTGGCTGCAAACAGTAAAAAACACCGAGAACTAAGCTGCTCTGAATGCCACGAACAGCATGCTGCTATTCCTGATTGTCGCAGCTGCCACGATGAACCCCATGCTGCTGCAATGCATACAAAATTCCCTATTTGTGGTGAATGCCATGGAATCGCCCACGATCTGCAATAAAAAGAGGCTCCGGGATACCCACGGAGCCTCTAGAAGAATATCTAATTTTAACGTCTGTTACATCTGACTGCCTGAGGATTTTTTATTTTCCTTTTTATCCTCTTTCATTTCACCTTGTGAACGCATGAAACTCAGTGCATCAGGATAACCCTGCTCTGCTGATTTACGTATCCATTTCGTCGCTTCAATTCGGTCGCGTTTTGTACCCATCCCATAAAGATGCATCATCCCCAGATCGTATTCCGCAGGTGCAAATTTTTGATCAGCAGCACTCTGAAAAAGTTCACGCGCCTTACTGTAATCTGTCGCAACCCCTTCACCACGGACATAGAGAAAAGCCAGATTCCATTGACCATAGGCATAACCTTGTGCAGCTGCCTTTGCGTACCACTCTGCGGCCTTTTTCTTATTTTTATCTACATTTGTTCCTGTGGAATACGAAACTCCCAGCTTTGTCTGTGCAGCAGGATCACCTTTTTCTGCAAGCTCCTGGGTTTCTTTAAGATTATTTTTATCAAAAGCATCACCCCCCTGAGGGACAATGACAAACATCAGACATAAACAAACCACCATAACAAAAGATTTCAAAACATTTCTCCTTAAATAAGTCCTTGTAATTCAGGATGATATACTTCAGGGATAACCTGCTCTCTCAAACCTTTGATCCACTCTTGATACAGATTATTACGGTTCTTATCCACTATCGTCTTTTGAATATTATCCCTGACTTCATCTAGTGTCATCGCGCGAGCCGCTTTAACATCAGTCAGCTTGATAATATCAAGACCCGATATTGTCTCTACAGGACCAACAATCTCACCCGGGGACAAATCCCTGATGGCATCTTCAAATTCTTTGACAATTTTCCCACTATAAAAATATCCGATATCCCCCCCAACAAACTTCGAATCGTCATCAGAATTAAAATAAGCAAGGTCAAAAAACTCCTCACCTGATTTTGCCTTCTCCGCAATGTCATTGGCCTTTGCAATTAAACGTTCACGCTCTTCACCCACAAGTGAGGGATCAATTTTAATCAGAATATGACTTGCCCTATACTGCCGAGGCAATTGATACATCGACGGATTTTTCTTGTAAAACCCTTCAATTTCTACATCGGTATAATTTACTTTATTGTTAACTGCAACATCCTCCGCTTTTTGCGCCAGCATCATACGATAAATAGATGAGCGCAAATCCTCGACTGTTTCTTTACCCATGGCCTTTTTCATTTTACTTTGATCTGCAAATTTACCCTTAACCTGCTTCATACGTTGATCCAGGTCAGCTTTCGACACTGCAACCTCATTTTCAAAAGAAAAACGCACTTTATGGGCTTGATCAATTAAAGTTTGAAGAGCCTGCTTCTGAACTTCTTGCTCTTTTTCCTCAGAAATACCGCTGTGAAAACTTGAGAACATAGGCAAAATTCGATACATCTCTCGCTGTAACTCAAAAACAGTAATCGGTATATCACCAACCTTTGCAATAACAACCATTTCTACCGGATCTGTGGCAAGAGCTGGCCCAATCCCCAAAACTCCCCATAACAGTAAAACAGGTATTAACTTTTTAACGACAAACACCATGGACTGACTTCCCTTCCGACATCAAATAAATGAGATTGACTTAACAATAGAATCCAGGTCTTTCTTACCCTTAATAATCAACTCTGTATCACCAGATCCAGAACAACCTTTTTCTAGAAGTTCCAAAGCTGATTCAAGTTTTAACAGTCGTTCGCGATTAACCTTCCTTACTTTCTCCAGCAAGACAGTTAAGTTCCCTACTTCAGACCATGAACTGTCAACGGCATAACTAGAGGAAAAATCTCCCTTGCCCATTGTTTCAACTGATACGCCAAGCTGCGCAAACTTTTTATTGATTTTCTGAAAGAGCACCAAGGACAATAAAATAACAACAGCTACAACGGAAAAAATTGTATAAAAATTGATCTGAAACAGCAGTTCGAAAAGGAAATCTCCAACTTTCTCAATATGAATATGAGTTCGGTACAAGTGATCCTCTACTGCACTTTTGATATTCTGATGAAGAATGGCCATAGTCACCACAATAAGAATCACCACAGCCGCAGCATAACTGATCATAAATTTCTTCTGAAAATCCTTTTGGATCAGAAACTGTCTTTGGAAAATACTTGGGCGATTAAAAGTCGGGATTTTATTTTTCATTTGACATGACACTCCAAACACAATGCACTACCGCTATTATTTAAAGTCAACATCCGTTGTTCCGAAGAATAAGGGTTATGACATGAAGCACAACCAACTTTGCCATTATACAAAGCTATATAGGGAGAAAGCTCGTCAACCATCCGCAACCCTCTATTTTCATTGGCAACACGGTTGTAATCCATACCGATAGGGTGGGACAAACCAATGCGTTGATATGTGACAGCATCACTTCCGACAATACTATAACTGGCATCTGATGCAATCACACCATCATGACAACCCAAGCATTCTAGAGAAATGGGGTCAAGAATTTGCGCCAAAGCACCATCATCGTAATAAACACCCCGCTTGGCGTGAGCAAGTCCTACCGAACCGACATGCGGATCCTGCATTGGCAGCATCGTCCCGTGACAAAGGATACAAAAATCACGTCCACGCAGCGTTGTTCTTAAGTACTGATTCCTCGCCTTCCCATGTGGATCATGACAAGTTGCACAGGTCATCTTTCCCCGCCAATCAAGTAAAAAACCTTCGGGAACCTCCATACTCGGAACAAGCCCGACAGGATGTGAATTATCCTGTGGAACAGAATGACATTCGAGACACAGGTAACTCATTGACCGAGTAAAACGAGTGACAGGTTCCCCTTTTTTTGCTTTTGTAATATGACAAAAGTCACAGCGACCCTTAAAATCATGTCCTTGATCATGGCGCTTTCCCCAGATCTGGACTCCCCACACAAAACCAACAAACACAAAGGCTAACGTTAGAATCAGTAAGCGTCTTTTCACTCGTTTATACCTTCAGCACTCGGCCTCTTGAGTTGTCCCCGTAAAGCACTGATCGAATCTGAGATTATTTTTAAATCTTCTTTCTGCAAAGTTTCTTTCTGTAATGCAGCATCAAGACTTTGCGAGATTTTTGTCCCTGAAGTAAAAGTTGCCCCCAATCGTTCAACTAGTTTATTGAGAGATTCAACCATCGGCTTTAATTGGTCATCTTGCCGGGTGGCAACAGAGCATGGAAATTTTCCAGACAGAATCTGTTTCAACACAATTTCATAGCGATAAACCGGGCCGGCTATCTGGTGTGAAACTAAAAGGGTAATCACCAGAGTCAGAATCAAAAGAAATAAAAGCAGCAGCAGCCCCATGATCCCTAGATAAACAGGTAAATTCTGATCCAGTAAGTAGAGAACCCGCAAACTCTCCCGATAAGTCCCCGATAAAGACTTATTCATCAGCAGATATAGCAAAAAACTCGCTACAGCAAACAATACAGCAACGATACAGCAGAATTTAAGTTGGAACTTCAAGCTGAATCCAGCCTGGATCGATTTTTGCCTGTTCACTAGCACTCTCCCTAATGGTTGATCTTCATACAACCATCACTATTGACTTCGAACCCTGGAGGATTATTAGGACATTTGTCATAAATATCAGGGACTCCATCCTGGTCACTATCGGGCAAACAGCCATCTTTAGTGACATCTTCACCGGTAACAGTATCGGGGCACAGATCCAAATAGTCAGGGACACTATCACCATCACTATCGGGAGGATCGACAGGACAACCACGGGCATTGACCTTCAGCCCCGCTGGTGTATTCGGACATTGATCTACATTATCAAAAATACCATCCTTATCCGTATCAGTTGTAAAAATGGCATTTTTTTTGATCGCTTCAGCCTTTCCAAACGTCCATTGCAGCCCCACAGTATAGCTGTAATCTTCTTGTTTTGGGTCACTAAAAACCAGCAGCTGACGACCCTCTACCCGAAGCGCCAAAGCCGTTGTCACAGGCAGCTTAAAACCAGCACCGTAACAAACCACAACCTCGCTATCCGACTGGTCGCCACTCTCCGTAAAACGCCCTCCACCACCAACCGTTAAAAATGGCGTCATATTCAAAAATGTCTTGATCGGGGGAAAAAAATAGAGTGCATCCACCCTGAGCAGTGACACATCCAGTTCTACTCCCGAACTTTGATCTTCTCCTGAAATCTGTTGTCCAACCAACTCCAGAGCAAAGTGTTCACGGTGTTTTCCAGGATTAAACTCATACCCCAAATGGATGCCAACCAATGGCTCACTTCTTAAATCAAAACCTTCAATGTCATATCCCCCTGCGGTCAATGCCAAAGTTGGCCATCCTCGCCTATCCGCTGCATCAACTGAACTTACCAGTAGCGTTGTAAAAAACACAACTAGCAGAAATAGAGAGAATCTTTTCATAACACCTCACGACAGACAGATTATTAAGTTTAAACAGGGGTAATGACCGACCACATCAGCACTGCGAATCTTAGCAGCAAAAGCCATACCAAACAATCTATAGTCATATTTGGTGGCAGATTAATAACGAAAAATGGGCCCGGAGATTAACTTTCCGGGCCCGATATTACACTTGAATAACAGCTGAAGATTATTACTTATTTATTCTGATATATTCAGCTTTTTCACCAGTGACATTCCATGAGTCGTAGAAAGTGACATTAACATGAACCAGATAGTAGGTACCCTTATCTGCATAAAGTAGATCTGCAGAATTGTAGGTATGGTCAAATACCTGTGTTAACACGTCACCACCAAGAGGCAGATTAACACCTTCAACAAAGATATCATCTGAACCATCGCCCCAGCTGACAGATACTCTGTCATAATCCAAGACCGTAGGTACCAACTCACCATCATCGATATTGCTGATGGTTAATTGACCGGCAACATCAATAAGAGCATCGAAGCTGAGATCACCAGTTGGAGCTGGCAAAGTCACTTCAATGTTTCTCTGGGTCTGTGCAATCATGCCCTGGCTATTGATGACACGCAGAATGACAGGATAGAATCCTGGGTAATCAAAGGTTGCAGTATAAACACCACCAACTG
>JADGEB010000034.1 GCA_016744595.1 Desulfuromusa sp. | reverse complement strand
GCTCCACTCTGTTTTTCACGCAGATTCAGTCCGGCATAACGCATAACTTTACGCAGCGTTTCAAAATCACTGATCGGGCCTGTGTCAGCAACGATTCTGGCCAGACAAAAGGTGGAGATAACTCCCTGCTGCTGGCATGGCAAAGAGGGATCAAACAAACACAGGTCATGATAGAGAGCCTCCATCTGTTGTTTGGCCTCTGTTTTCCGAGCCTGATGACGCTGGCAATCCTCCCATAATTGGAGGAAACGCCATTGCTGGATTTCCACTAGTCTGGTGCTACTCTGGTTACGGACAGAACTCTGAGCCTGAGAATAGAGCCTGTCGAGCGTTGTGCGTCGCATGCGAGGAACAGCCTGCTTCATCTGCAAGCAAAAGCGTTCTTTGCTCTCTTTGACGATCCGTTGTGGATTGGCTCCGTAATGTTCGATCAAGGCGTCTCCAGAGCGTGTATAGAGAAAGTCCTTTTGAAAATCGTAGTCGGGAAATAGCACCTTCAACTGACTGGCCAGTAGGCATTTTGTCCGTACTGCTTCGACATCCGCCTGTTCGTACAAAGCGTGCCATTGCCGTAATAGGGCATAGGATTCATCATAGTGACGGCAGATAAGGGTCTTTCCCATACTGGCCAGAGTATAGATGACATGCGGATCTTTGAGATCTGTTTTACCAGAATCATTCGTTTCAATGGCGCGCATTTTAAAGACCGCTTCACCAGAGACCCAGGCAGTTTTAAGGCCGAGTCGATGGGCCGTAGCCAAGAGAGTCATGTGATAGCAACCCGTTGGTTCGCAGACGACGAGAACTTGGGAATAGCCAGCCATTAAAGCACGTTGTTTCCAGATCCTCAGCTGCGTTTCGATCTGCGGAGTCCGGTTAGGAAACTCATGATCTGAACGTTGACCACCAATGGCTGTGGTCATGTTGAGGATATTTTTGCTGACATCAAAAGCCAAAATAGCAACGGATTGATTGGATTGAAATTCTGATGTGGTAATCTTCATTTGGGCTCCTCCTTGATCATGCAAAAATTAGCGGATCTATCTGGATCACGCTCGTAGGTTCACTGTCCGAATTACAGTGATTATGACAGGGGGGAGCCCTCCTTGTTGGATTGATTAGCATTATAGTAGATCAACCGGACGGAAAATGTGTCTGCAATAAATTGAAAAGCAAAACAAAATTGCGGTGGTGGCTGAAACTTCGCGTTGCCGCCGGTTATCATGAACCGTTATGCAGTAAGGATTAACTATGAATATACCTGACCCTAAATACCCAAATTCGGCTGGTAGATTATTGGCATTACTCGAGATCCTCAAGCCTAATCAAGCAGCGGGAAGCCAGCTAATACCAATTTTTTTAGGCGAGAAGGTGCCACAGAACAAGAGACAACTGTCGCTGGCAGGTGTTAAAGCAATCACAAAGTTGCATATTATGTATGCTGAGTTCCTTCAAGATTTGGCTACTGCAAGCATCGGTGATGAAGAAAAATCCGTTCTGGTAAAGGGTCTAACATCTCTAGAAAATATGATGTATCCACAATCTGTCGGCGAAAGTATCCGCCCAATATCTGAAGCCGAAAAAGCATTATTGGAAGTTTGTGCAACTAGGCTTCAAAAGGAAAATGTAATTGAAAAAGAAGATATAAAAAAAATCCTCGAAAGTGTCCAAGTATTGAAAGATGAAATTGACAAATTGCCATCTGACGCCACGCTAAGGACTGTGCTTCTTGAGCTTACTCGACTTAGTGAAGACTCAATCAATAGATTTAATATCTATGGTTCAAAGGGTCTCAAAAGAGCGTTCAAGGACATGCTTGCAGAAGTTGCAGAAATTTATTTGCAGGAGCAAGAGGATGTATCAGCCATAAGGGATAGCACAGCTTGGGAGAATACGGTAAAGCACATTAAACTATTCGACTCTATTGCATCTAAGGCAATGAAATACAGACCATTACTAGAAAAGACAACTCAGTTTTTTATTGAAAACTAACAAATCTAAAACGCATAATAAATAGGGACACTTCCCATACATGACAGGTTCATATCAAAATTGGCCAGATCGACAATTTTGAAATCAGAGAAATATGGCACCAACGAGACAAAAAGGTAGAATAACCCATTGCTAAAGCAACATATGTAAAAAAACTCTTGGAAGCTCTACTGGCAACGTGCTGACATGAAATGGCACAGTCACGAATCTACACTAGAAACAAAAACAATCGAAGAGATCTTGGCGATTGTAGAGAGAGGGACGAATCAGCCTGTTTCAGGAGTGGAAGCAAAAAGCGACTGATAAGAAAATTGCCATAATGGATACACAATGAAGAAGAGTACGATCACAATTCTAGACGGCGGCATGGGAAGAGAGCTTGAACGTCGGGGGGCGCCCTTCAAGCAACCGGAGTGGTCTGCGTTGGCGATGATGAAAGCACCTGAGATTGTAAAAAAGGTTCACAAGGATTTTATCAAGAGTGGCGCCCGGGTGATTATGACCAATAGTTATGCTCTGGTTCCCTTTCATATCGGCGAGAAACGCTTCCAAACTCAAGGCAAATCTCTAGCGACTTCCGCTGGTCAAGTCGCGCGGGCTGCGGTCGAGGAAACCCAGGCGCACACTCGTATCGCAGGGTCTATCCCACCGTTATTTGGTTCTTACCGTGCTGAGCTGTATCAGCCTGAACGCGTTGATGAAATTGCAACACCACTGATTGAAGGGCTCAGCCCATACTGCGATTTATGGCTCTGTGAAACACAGAGTTTGATTGATGAACCAATACAGGTAAAGTCACTCATCGACAAACTGGATGAGAAGAAAAAACCGGTTTGGATTTCATTCACCTTAGAAGATTCAATACCAACCAGTGAACCATTGTTACGATCCGGAGAACCCGTGGTTGATGCAGTAGCTGCCATGTCCAAGATTGGTGTAGATGCGATCTTGTTCAACTGTTGCCAGCCTGAGGTCATCGCTAAAGCGATCCAGATAACAAGAGCTAAATTGATAGCATTAAATGCTGAAAAGATTGAGATTGGTGCCTACGCCAACGCCTTTCCACCACAACCAAAAAACGTGATGGCAAACGAGGGGCTTGATGTTGTGCGTGAAGACATGTCACCTTCTGCTTACCTGACCTGGGCGCAGCAATGGCGGCAAGAAGGTGCGACCTTGATTGGTGGTTGCTGTGGGATTGGCCCCGACCATATCGCCCTGCTCTCTGAGAAACTTCGAACTTGAAAGATTGCAGTCAGGTTGCGGTTCTACGAAACGAAAAAGGCTTGATGAAACATCTTCAGGACGACCCTGGAGACATTAAGGAGAAACAGTATGCATGCACTCATTAACGCTACAACCCTCTATTATGAAGACAGCGGCGACTCAGCAGAAACCCCGGTCGTGTTTGTTCATGGTTTTCCATTCAGCAGTGTCATGTGGTCAGAACAACTGAAACTTGTCGGCCGCAATTTTCGCACAATAGCTTATGACCTGCGTGGCCTGGGCAAGAGCGCCATTGGAGATGGACAATACACCATCGAAAACCATGTCGATGATTTGCTGGCATTGCTTGACCACTTGGAGATTCACCAAGCGATCATCGTTGGTTTTTCCATGGGAGGCTACATCACCCTAAGAGCTCTGGAACGCCATCCTGACCGTTTTCTTGCCGTCGCTCTGTGTGATACCCGTTGTGAGGCTGATGACAATGCCGGTAAAATTAAACGTGCCAACGCAGCTACGATGGTCAAAAAAGAGGGGGCAGCAGAATTTGCCAAAACATTTATCCCTGCCGTTTTCAGCCCTGACTCGGTAAAAAACAACACGGCAGCGGTTGCTGAGATCAGCACCATAATAAATGCGACTGCACCTGTCGCTATTGCCGGCAATCTTATTGCCATGGCGGCACGAACTGACACCAGTGCGACACTCAGCAAAATCACCGTGCCCACACTTATCATGGTCGGTGAAGTTGATACCGTCACTCCGCCGCAAGCCGCGCGTTATATGTACGACAACATAGCTGGTGCCGAACTACAACTGATTCCTGATGCCGGACACATGAGTAACATGGAAAATCCACAAATTTTCAATAGCCACTTGATGGCTTTTTTACAGCGGGTGTCAAGCCAGTAGATTGCACTGAAAAACTGAGTTCTTTCTCAAACGTGAAGTCGTAGCAGTATTCAAACGTCCCAACTCAGCAGGCATGAACCGAGCGCCGTGGACACCCTGTATACCCTGAAGCGGTACACGTAAAACCTGCCCGACTTCGCTCCAGGCAAGACAGGAAACTTCTGCTGTAATTTTAATCGATCGGTCGTCTCAAGCCGTCCAGCGCCGGTTATCTCAACGGCCCACTATCAGAAAGAATAAAATGGCCTACTTGTACCTCTCCATCGCAATCATCGCTGAAGTCATTGCAACAAGTGCATTAAAAGCATCAGCAGAATTCACAAAGGTTGTTCCAAGTCTTATTGTCATTATAGGGTACGGAATAGCTTTTTACTTTTTTACTCATGTACTAAAAACTATCCCTGTGGGGATTACGTATGCCATCTGGTCTGGCCTCGGTATCGTTCTGGTCATAATTGCAGGAACCATTTTATACAAAGAAATACCTGACCTGCCGGCAATTTTAGGAATGGGGTTAATCGTATTGGGCGTGATCGTGATAAACGTTTTTCCAAAACTGCAGGACATTGAATCTAATAAAACTTACGGCAAGTCGTGCAAGTTCACATCGCTGTCAGTTATTAGATAGCTTTATGTCCAAAAGTACGGTCAGGAGTTGATCGATGAAAGTCACCAAGAAAAAACTTGAACTCGCTGTTGCTGAAGAAATAATTTCGGAAGAACAGGCTGACAATCTTTTTGATTTCTTTAAAGCTTTACCATCGACCGGCCCAAGTTTTGATTTCACGCATGTTCTCTATTACATGGGTGGGTTGATTGCTATCGGAGCGATGACCCTGTTCATGAATTTAGGTTGGGAAAGTTTTGGTGGTTGGGGAATCTTCTTTATATCTATGGCTTACGCAGGAGTTGGCTTAAAACTTACGGAAAGTTTCAAAAAAAATGGCCATTTTATCCCATCCGGAATTTGTGCAACTTTCGTAGTGGCGCTCGCCCCATTAGCAATATACGGCCTGCAACAAGCTATGGGGTGGTGGCCAGATGACACGACCTATCGTGAATATCATCACTATATAAAATGGCATTGGATCTATCTGGAACTGGGAACTCTGGCCATCGGTGCTATTTTAGCGTGGTTTTATCGCTATCCATTCATGCTGATGCCTATTGCAGTAACGCTTTGGTACATGTCGATGGATATTGCTGCCATGTTAGTGGGAGGCAGACCAGACTTTGAGCTACGGGCTCTGGTTTCAATGTATTTTGGTCTGACAATGACTCTTTTTGCGTTCTGGGTCGATATTCGTTCAGCAAAATCGGGTGATTTTGCATTTTGGCTCTACTTGTTTGGTGTTATGGCATTCTGGGGAGGAATGACATCCCAACATTCCGATAGTGAGCTTTCAAAGTTTATTTATTGCTGTGTCAATTTACTCCTTATCGGGGTTGGCGTTATCATTGTTCGTCGGGTATTCGTCATTTTTGGTGCTATTGGTTGTTCAATTTACTTGGGTCATCTGGCAGGTGAGGTCTTCAAGAACAGCTGGTTATTTCCCATTGCGTTAACGGCAATAGGTCTCGCAATCATCTATTTAGGTTTACTTTGGCAAAAAAATGAAGAACACATAACCCGAAAAGTAAGAAGCTATCTGCCCTTACCCCTGAGGGAGTTACTTGAAGAAAGAACCACATAGGAGCTATCGATGAATTGGAATGTGTACCTTTCTGGTGAAATCCACACTGACTGGCGTCAAAAACTAATTGATGGTGTCATGACCCAAGGGTTATCAGTCGAATTCACCTCTGCCGTAACAAATCATGAAGCGAGCGACGCAGCAGGAGATATCCTGGGTGCAGAATCTGACAACTTCTGGCGTGATCACAAGTCAGCAAAAGTCAACGGACTCCGGACAAAAACACTGATCGAAAGATGCGATATTGCCGTCGTCCGTTTCGGTGAAAAATATAAGCAGTGGAACGCAGCTTTTGATGCCGGGTATTGCGCGGCTCTCGGAAAGCCCTATATTACCTTGCATAGCGATGAAATCATTCACCCACTTAAAGAGATTGATGCCGCTGCAATTGCTTGGGCAAAAACTCCGGAGCAAGTCGTAGAAATTCTGAAATACGTCATCAACACCCAAACTTAAGAAGGTCTACACTAAAACTTTTTCCAGACTTTTAACCAGAAAATCGATTTCCTCATCATTGATGTTCAACGGTGGAGAAATGCGGATTGTATGCCCGTGACTGTCATTGACAATCAAACCCAGGTCAAGCAGTTGCCGGCAGAACTCCATGGCGTTGCCATGAACAACTTCAATACCGATAAACAGACCTTTTCCGCGAACTTCCTTCACATGCGGAGACTTTTTGGCAATTTTTTCGATTGCCGCTTTTAGTTTTTTCCCTTGCCTGGCCGAACTTTCAACCAGCTGTTCCTCTTCGATAACTGTCAGGGCAGCAATCCCAGCGACACAAGCCAATGGATACCCCCCGAAGGTCGAACCATCAGAGCCAATTGTGAACGCCATATCCATCAGCTTGCTGTTGGTCATAAAAATCGACAGCGGCATCAAACCACCTGATAAGGCTTTTCCCAAAATCAGGCCATCCGGGACGACATTATCATGCTCAAAACAGAACCGCTTTCCGGTACGCCCTAAGCCAACTTGAATCTCATCAAAGACCAACAGCAGATCTTCCTGATCTGTTATATCCCTTAAGCCCTGTAAGAACCCTTGAGGAGGAATCCGCATACCGCCCTCCCCTTGCATCGGCTCAACCAGAATTCCGCAGGTGTTGTCATTTAACAGTTGTTTAACGTCTTCAAGATCACCAAATTTTGCCGAAACAAATCCCGGGGTCAGTGGAGCAAACCCTTCACGGTATTTCCTTGTTGAAGAGAAGGAAACAACCGTAATCATCCGGCCATGAAAGTTATTGTCAAAAATGATAATTTCCTGCTGACCATCCTTAATCCTTTTTTTCTTCCAGCCGTAATAGCGCATCATCTTGATGGCAGTTTCAACAGATTCAACCCCACCATTTTTAGGCAACACTTTGTTACCGTTGCTGCCAAAACGGGGAGCCAGCTGCGGAGCAAAGTTAGCTGCCTTTTTAAGGAAAACACCCAGAGGATCAGTATAAACAACATTTGAGATAACGGAAGCATAGTTACCAAGCAAAGCTTCAGTCATTGCATGGACTATTTTGTGGTGATGATGACCCGGATTAGCCGCCGAATATGCGGCCAGACAGTCGAGATATTTACGTCCGCTGGCATCAGTCAGCCAACACCCTTTAGCCTGTCGTACAACCAGATTCAGGCGGTCATAATGGTGGGCACCACAGGTATCCTCAAAATTAACAATTTTATCGTCAGCGACAGTTGAGTACGCAGACGTCAAACTGATATTGGGATGATACATAGCAGCTCCTTTCAGATTACATCCTTCGTTGTTTTATGTTGCTATCTAAGTAACAACATATACTTTTGGGTGAGTATTTGTCAAGATTTCAGCTAAATATGCTATGGTTGCGTGGCTTGCTGATTGACATAGAGTTGTTGCAACGGGGAGGTCAAATGCTGGAATCTTACAAAATGACTGAGTTCGGGTTTTCACAATATGAAACCTCCTGCTATATGGCGCTGGTGACTCATCATCCATCGAATGGATCACAACTCAGCAAACTATCAGGGATTGCCCGTTCCAGAATTTATGATGTATTGAATACCCTGAGCCGGAAAGGGATGGTTTTTGAGATAGAACAGGGACAATATGTTCCATTGCCCCCTGAGGAATTGAAGAAGCGACTAAAAAGTCAATTTGAATCAAACCTGCACAGTTTTGAAGAAGAACTGGAAGCGGTAACAACAGTGACAGAGTACGAATATATCCTGACCCTGAGGGGACATAATGAAGTCATGCAAAAGGCAGTCGAAATTATTGGTCATGCCGAGCAAGAACTCTATATCAGGCTATTCCCCCCATGTGGAAAAATACTGGCCCCTTCTATAAACAAAGCCGCAGCACGGGGAGTTGGTATCCGTTATGTTTGTATGGGTGCTATGCCGCATAATTTTGACATTCAAATAGAACATCCTGAGTCACAGAAATTAATCCAAAAAATCGGTGGTGAATCGGTCGATATTATTGCTGATAAAACCGAAGCGCTGGTGGGAATGTTTGAGCTGGGAAAAGAAGATCTTTCCCCGTTTATCTGGACCAGGAATAAATGGTTTGTTATCGGCAATCGTGACAGTTTAAGACACGATTTTTACCACTATTTTCTGCATAAGATTTACGACTGTAACGAAAATCTTTCAATCGATGAAAAGAATATCTATGAATTCATCAAAGCTGATGAATGATGGCGTTGATCTCACCGTGCGGCACAGGTAAAAGGAAAAAACAGAGCTGAAATATTTGTGACTTTGAATTTGGCAATCCGTTATTTGGGGACACGTAACGAGTACATGTTCCCAAATAACTACACCCGTTCAAGAACCAGAGAAACTCCCTGCCCCACCCCAACACACATCGTACACAGCGCGCGCTTCCCCCTATTGTGCAGAAGTTGATGAACAGCCGTGGTCACCAGACGAGCACCACTCATTCCGAGTGGATGGCCCAGAGCGATGGCTCCACCCAACGGATTGATCCGTGAGTCATCATCGGCAAGTCCAAGCTGACGGGTACAAGCAAGAGATTGTGCCGCAAAAGCCTCATTCAATTCTAGAATATCGAAATCATCCAGACTCAAACTAAGCCGCGTCAATAGTTTTTGTGTTGCCGGAACCGGACCAAGCCCCATAATGCGTGGTGGTACACCAGCAGCAGCCATACCACACACTCTGACTTTAGGTTCGAGATTGTAACGCAATACCGCCTGTTCTGAGGCGATCAGTAATGCTGCAGCACCGTCATTAACTCCTGAGGCATTCCCGGCAGTAATAGTCCCTTCAGGAAACAAAACCTTCAGTTGACTCAACTTTTCCAGTGAGGTCAATCGTGGATGTTCATCCCTATCAACCATGACAGCATCCCCTTTGCGCTGGGGAACAGGGACCGGGACAATTTCATGTACCAAATGACCATCAGCCTGGGCAGCAGCTGTCTTACTTTGGCTCCAGTGAGAGAATTGATCCTGATCTTCACGACTGATATTGAACTCACGTGCCAAGTTCTCGGCTGTTTCCGGCATAGAATCAGCTCCATAAAGAGCTTTAAATTGAGGATTAATAAAACGCCAGCCGATAGTTGTGTCATAAACTTCAGCATTGCGGGAAAAAGCAGTTGCAGCCTTGCCCATAACAAAAGGAGCCCGGGACATACTCTCAACGCCACCAGCAATGACCAATTCCGCATCGCCAGCTTTGATTGCCTGAGCGGCACTACCAACGGCATTAAGTCCAGAGGCGCAGAGACGGTTCAGTGTACAAGCTGGCACACTGACCGGTAATTCTGCCAGCAATGAAGTCATCCGTGCCACATTGCGATTATCTTCACCTGCCTGATTTGCACAACCAAGAATCACATCGTCGACAGCTGCCCAATCAACCTCAGAATTGCGTTCCATCAATGATTTAAATGGAATAACCGCCAGATCATCAGGGCGAAGCGAAGAAAGAGAACCTCCATAGCGCCCGATGGGTGTACGGATTGCATCACAGATATAAACATCTCTCACGTCCTTCACCTCCAGAAATATTCCGGTCGTTACGTATCCCCAGGATACGAGTTAGTACCATTCCGGCAGACCGAATACTACAATAGTTCTTTTACCTTACGAAAACCACCTAACATCGCTTCAGCGAGCATATCGATCTCTCTTTCTTCCATGGCAGTAGAGAGAACCCCAGAACAGGTATTGATCATCATCAATCCGTTAGCAAACAGATGATCAAGCATCACTTTGAGCTGCTGATTTTCTTTCTCGTCCATAAAGGCTTCACGATAATTATTCGGTGCCTGAGATTTCATATGAACCCGAAAGATTGAACCACCACCCGTAACACAAGCTGGGACATCAGCAATATCGATCGCTGCGGTGATCTGTTTGCGAGCATGCTCTGCCAGGCGGTTCAGACGTTCTACCGCAACCTGATCAAATAACTCCATCGTGATTCGACCCGCAATCATGGTTATCGGATTGGCGGAGAAGGTTCCCGAAAGGGGAAAAACAATCTTATCCACCAAAGGGTTCATCACCTCCATAACCTCTTCCCGGCCTGCGATAGCACCTACCGGAAAACCACCACCAATCATCTTGCCCATGGCAATCAAATCAGGACGGACATCATACCACTCCTGTGCACCGCCATAATTGGAGCGAAAAGTGATCACTTCATCACAAACCAGAAGAGCTTTGTTGGCGCGAGTCCAATCATAAAGTGCTTGGACAAAATCAACCGCAGCAGGGACAAGTCCGACCCGATGAGGAAGCAAGTCAATCAGCACACAAGAAACTTCTTCCGCATGCTGGTCGAGGATTTCAATAGCTCTTACGGGATTATTGAAAGGGATGATGATAACATCATTCAGTGCCGAAGCAGGTGTCCCTTGGGCAACAGGAACACTTGCAGGGGTCTTAGCATCGCCCCAGTTCGACGGGGTGGCTGTCTGACTGACTTCTGCATAATCATACAAACCGTGATAGGCCCCTTCCACTTTGGCAATTTTAGACCGACCGGTGTAGGCTCTGGCAGCTTTAATGCAACTCATCACGGCTTCGGTGCCTGAATTTACAAACCGAATTTTATCAAAACCAGGATTACGGCTACAGAGGTGCTCAGCGTAGAGAACTTCCGCTTCAGTTGCCAGAGTGAATGCTGTTCCCTTTTGTAACTGTTCGGTAACGGCAGCAACCACCTGAGGATGAGCATGGCCGTGAATCAATGAAGCCATATTATTGGCAAAATCGATCCGCTTGACGCCCTCAATATCGGTGACATAACACCCCTCGCCCCTCTCAGCATAGAGGGGATGCGGGCTGCGTAACACCGTATTACGACTGACTCCACCAGGCATAAACTGACAGCCCCGTTGATAGAGTTTTGCACTTTGATTTAGTTCTCCTGTTAAACTATTTATCATCTTCATCACGACCTTATTTTTCAGGTAACAATTGACCAGCTGTTCTCTGTTGAACGTATTCAAAATAGACAGATGGTGCTAATTCTACAATCTGAAAACCCGCCGGAGTTACATCGATAACCGCCAAATCGGTATAGATTCTATTGACAACTTTTTTCCCGGTCAGCGGATAGGTGCAGGATTCGACCAGTTTTGAGACTCCACCTTTGGTGCAGTGTTGGGTAATGACGTAAATAGTTTTAACTCCAGCAACCAGATCCATAGCACCACCAACTGCCGGAATCGCATCGGGTTCACCGGTAGACCAATTAGCCAGATCGCCTTGTTCGGAAACCTGCATCGCTCCCAATACACAGATATCAAGATGTTGTCCGCGAATCATGGAAAAACTGTCGGCATGGTGAAAAAATGCAGCACCAGGGATTGCAGTCACTGCTTTCTTGCCCGCGTTGATCAGCTCAGGATCTTCATCTCCTGAGGCGGGAACAGAACCCATCCCCAGTAGTCCATTTTCGGTATGATAGATGACCTCACGGCCCTCTGGAACATATTGAGCAACCTTTTCGGGGATACCGATACCCAGATTGACATATGAACCATTGGGGATATCCAAGGCAGCCCGCTTGGCCATTTCGTCTCGACTCCAACCGATATTCTTTGCTGTCACGGGTAAACTCTCCCCTCTGCGATCAGTTTGGATTCTTGTGCCGGATTAGTAATGGTGACAATACGATCAACAAATATTCCAGGTGTCACAACATTTTCCGCATCAATCTCTCCAGCCTTGACCAGACTCTCAGCCTGAACAATCGTGGTATTTGCTGCCATCGCCATAATTGGAGCAAAGTTACGTGCCGTCTTGTTGTAAATCAGATTGCCATAGCGATCAGCCTGTTTGCACTTGATCAACGCAAAGTCGGCTTTCAAGCCATATTCCATAACGTAGTCATGGCCGTCAAAGTGGCGTTGTTCTTTTCCTTCTGCCAAGGGAGTCCCAACTGATGTTGCGGTGTAGAATGCCGGAATGCCTGCCCCACCAGAACGAATTCGCTCTGCCAGCGTTCCCTGAGGAACAAGCTCTAACTCAATTTTGCCACTCTGGTACAATTCAGGAAAAACCATGGAACCAACGGTGCGAGGATAGGAGCAAATCATTTTGGCCACTTGCCCATTTTCAATCAGTGCAGCCAGACCAACATGACCACTGCCGGTGTTATTATTCACCACGGTCAGGTTTTTAGCTCCCAGATCAATCAGCGCATGAATCAGTTCGATCGGACTTCCTGCTTCACCAAACCCGCCAATCATAACAGTAGCACCATCAAAAATATCGGAAACAGCTGTAATCAGTGAATCAACTTGCTTATCTATCATCCTGGAGATCCTTTAATTTCAACTCATGCTAAACGTTTGCGCAATGCTTCAGCAAGATTGGCTTCAATTTCTTTTAGTTCATTCTTGAAAAAATAGTTTTCTGTATCAAATGGAAGCAACAGATCAATCTTGTTTTTTTCCTCATCATATTTGGCATGAAATACGCGATTCATCCATTCCATATTGCGTGCTTCAGTAAATTGAAGAGCAAAACATTTTTCACCACCGATAACCGAAGTTCCCAGAATCGCCAGCTTGCCTGCGGAGATTGTCATGGAGATATGTCTCGATGGTCGATTAATTGAGGCAAGCGAGTTATAGATTTTACTAAATACTCTCTCTATATCGGCCAGCGGTGCAGCAAAGTAGTGATGCTCCCCAGTTGGACGAGCAGCATACATAGAGTGAAAGCCGATCCCCAACATCGCTAGAATGTTACCAAGATCAATCCAGTTCTGCGCCGATTTATCAACATCAACCTTGCCATTTTTATCAGCAAACAAACTGATATGATTCATAATGGGGCTTTGACTGCGAACCATGACACCATGTGCCTTAAGCCGCCGAATAGCTGCAATTGTGCGTGGGTTGAGTAATTCTCGTGGGGTAGAAAAATGAGCCATCCAAGCCATCTGGATGCCACTCTCTGAAAGCAGATCATAAAGTTCGAGCATTTCCTCAAATTTTTCAGTCAGGATCATCTCTGGTTGAAACGTTAACGCACGAGACCCGAGTCTGATAGTACGAATATGAGACAGCTCAGGATTTTCAATAATTGGGGTGATATACTGAGAGAATCGTTTGGCAGGCATAAAACCAGCATCGCCACCGGTAATCAAAATATCGGTAACCTCTTTATGGATCTTCAGATAGTTGTGCAGCTGAGCAACGTCTTTCTGCAAAAACATATCTTCATCACCCCGGACTTGAGCGTGACGGAAGCAATAAGTACAGAATGAAAAACAATTCTGCGTAGTTGTATCAAATACCAACTGGCACTGCGGATACTTATGCTGGCTACCATCAAGAAACTCTATCTCACCCCGTTCATTGTCGAACCATGGTTTATTCAATTGCTGATTACCATCGTGGGGATTGGTTTTTTCGGTGTACTCGGCAACAATCTCGGTTCTCTCCACATCAGTTTTTGCGGCAACATAGAATTGCGTAGCCTCTGCTGCAATCATTCCCGGTTGCGGTAGCACCAGTTGATAGAGCGGATCAGTTTCGTAGTTATCCCAATTGATACTGTTGAGAGAGTGACTGGTTGCCAAAAAACGATAAACCTCAATATAAAACTCCCGTTCTTTGATTTTACTCAGTTCGATACCGTTACTTTTTAAGATTTCACAAACAGTACGAAACCCACTGAGCCCGGTATAATTTGTTCCAACTTTAAATAAAAAGGGCTTATTTTCCATAAGTCCAGAATGCTGAGGATAATTGGCCTGCAGTCGACTCAAGATGCCGACTGGTAGCAATCCTTCCTTCTTTATGATCTCTCTGGCACCTTTACTAAACTGGTAGCGATCAATCATTGCCTGAATATTGTCATCACCGACAATGAGATGAGGTTTCTTTAAATTGGTCATTGTTTAGCTCCTGTTTAATTATGTCGTGAATCCTGATTTCACAACAGGCTGCAGAGTCAGTTTATTATGCTGTTTAGTTAGAGTAAAACGATATAAAAACATCAGTTAATGACTTTTTGGAATCAACTAGATAGAATTGACCTAACAATCATTGGAGAAATTTTCATGCCCCGAACTCTACCCAGCCGTAGCTCACTCATAGCCTTTGAAGCTGCCGCCAGACATCAAAGTTTCACCAGTGCCGCAACCGAACTAACATTAACGGAAAGTGCCATATCGAGGCAAATCTCAGTTTTGGAAAATCAACTTGGTCTCAAACTTTTCAACCGGGTCAAAAAGCGAGTCATATTGACCAAAGCTGGACTCCTCTACAGCAAACAAATCAGAAAATCATTGGCACAAATGGAACAGGACATGACCAATATCATGTCCCATGGTGGAACCAGAGAAGTTCTGGAATTAGCGGTATTGCCAACCTTTTGCTCACAATGGTTAATCCCTCGTATCGGTTGTTTTTATCAACAATATCCCGATATCATCATCAATATGTCTGCCAGGTCAGTTATGTTTTTATTTCGGGATACCACTTTTGACGCAGCAATCCATTTTGGACAACCAACGTGGCCAGGTACGGTTGCAGAGTACCTGTTTAAGGAGGATGTTGTTGCGGTCTGCAAACCGGATCTTATAAATAATGGAAATCTGCCTAACATAGAAGACATCCTCCCCTATCCTCTACTGCATCTAAGTTCACGGTCTGATGCGTGGCGACACTGGTTTCAGGCTGCAGAAGTTTCGGGGATAAGCACTATGCTCGGAGCACGCTATGAACATTTTTCCATCTTAATCAGTGCCGCATGTGCTGGGTTGGGAATTGCCCTCATACCCCGTTTTTTGATTGAGAAAGAACTGAAACGAAACGAACTGGTCATTGTCCTTGAACAACCTCAACAGAGTGATGACGCTTATTATTTGATTTATCCAGAAGAAAATTCAACCAATTGTGCCCTGACTTGTTTCCGTAATTGGCTACTGGAAGAAGTTGGGAGCTTTCAACAATAAATGCTTACTGCAAAAGAAAAAACCGTCCACTATGAAGAGGTCAAAACAATCTATGCTTAATAAAAGTCATGTTGAGAATAACTGGTCTGGTGCAAATACAGTAGGACGTTCTTTTCTTAAAATGCACGGATTGCGTAATCATTTTATCATTATCGATGGGCGTAAAGAACCATTCAGGCCAACTATTGATGAAATTTTGCATATCTGTGACCCACATGAGGGGATTGGTGCGGAGCAGTTACTCATAATCGAAGAAGCAACAGAATCAGGACAAAAGAAAGGTGCTCACGCTTTGATGCGGATCTTCAACACTGATGGTAGTGAAGCAGAGGCCTGTGGTAATGCGACGCGCTGTATGGCATATCTTCTCATGGAGGAGAATAAATCAGACCAAATTTCACTTGAAACCATCGTCGGAACACTTGATTGCTGGCGTGCTGGAGATATGATGGTGAGTGTAAATATGGGTCATGTCAGTATTAACTGGAAGGAAATTCCCCTTGCTGAAGAACAGGACACTTGCCACCTCAATATTAGCAACGGCCCCCTGAAAGACCCCATTGCTTTAAATATTGGCAATCCGCACGTTGTATTTTTTGTTGATGATCTTGACACTATTGAGTTGGAATATCTATGTCCGGCGATTCAGAATGACCCTTTGTTTCCGAATCAGGCAAATGTTGGCGTTGCAGAGATGGTTGATAAGCAGAACATGCGTTTGTCAGTTTACGAGCGCACAGGAATGCTCACAGAAGCTTGTGGAAGTGGCGCCTGTGTTGCCTTTTATGCAGCCCGAATACGGGGTCTAACCAATGCAAAAAAAATGACAGTTGAATTACCAGCAGGCCCGATTGCAGTAGAAATTCTACCTGATGACTCTGTTGTTATGACAGGCTCCGTAGCTTTTTGCTTTAGCGGCAACCTTTTAGGAAATTAGAAATTATGATTCTTGATCCTGAACGGATCCAATCGATCCAAAAGTCCCTTCTGCCCATTTAGCAAACCGCAAAACTGGGTAACAATAGATAAAGTACATAACAGCAATCAGACAGTAAACAAACATGATGTCGCCTGGCATCCGTAAAATGGCAACTTCTCCCTGCCGGGTCAACTCAGAAATACCAATAACCGAAAGGATAGCGGTACTTTTAATGATGACCACATAAATACTTGCCATGGGTGGGATCATCATTTTTAATGATTGCGGAAGAACAACGTAGAAAAGAGCTTCAGCCTTTGACATGCCACATGAGCGAGCCCCTTCTTCCTGCCCCTTTGGTACAGCATAAATAGCGGCTGTTGTGATTTCTGTCACATAGCTGGATGTGTACAACGACAAAGAAATAATAGCAGCAGTAAAGCTGTCAAAATTTAGAAATTCAATTCCCAACGACGGTAAAACAAAATATATAATATAAAGTTGTACCAAATAGGGCGAGCCACGAAATATATGTAAATATAAACCGATGATCCCCGTCAAAGATCTATACCCCAATGTTCTGAGCAACCCCAAAACAAAGCCTAACGTAGAGCCTAATGTGATGGCAAAAATAGAGACTTTAAATGTCATCAACAGACCCTGTAACAAGAAAGGCATCAAACTAATTGTTACGTGCCACTTTGCAAAAATAACGTCCATCATCTCAAAGTCCCATCATTAATTTGATCGCCATGCGGCGCCACCAAGTCGGTTCTGAGCAAAACCAGACAAAATCAAAGTGAGAACGTAAATCAAGAGATAACAAATACCGGTAGTCACATAACTTTCGGTCGCAATGACGGTTTCTGAAAACATCGTCAGACCAGCTCCCATAAGTTCAGGGACAGCGATAATACTAAAGAGAGCCGTGTCTTTAATCAGAATTGCGGTTTGCCCAATCAAAGGCGGTGTAATATTGGCAATGGCTTGGGGTAAAATAATATGATACATGTTCTGGAAGGGGCTGAAGCCAACAGACATTGCCCCCTCTTTTTGACCCTTCCCGATAGACAGTATTCCGGTACGTATAATTTCACCCATATAGGGTGTTGTATGAAGCGTCAAAGCTATGATTGCCGTTTGTGTTTCATCAAAAAGATTCCCAAATGGCAACAAGGCCGGAAGCCCGTAATAGATCAAGTATATTTGAATCAGAAGCGGCGTAGAGCGAATAACTTGGATATAACCTGCTGCTATCCTCCAGACAAACCCAATTGGCGACATTCGCATCAAAGCAATAAAAATACCAAAAAAGAAGGATAAAATGAGACAAGCAAATGAAAGCCATATCGTGGTGATCATCCCATCAATAAAAACATTGAGATATTGCCCAACAATACGGAAATTATATAAATCATTTAGCCAAGACATGCTCAGGTATCCCAAGTAATAAATGTTTTATAACAAGAAAAGCCTGCGATTATTGCAGGCTCTTCCATTATCATAACAACACAATCTTAATTTATAACTATTTGTGGTCGGCTTCCCACTCGGTAGAATTCCACCAGTAATCAACCAATTTCCCCAAACGTCCATCATGACGGATTAAACGCATATAGTTATTGAGGGCATGCAAAAGGTGGAGTGAATCAGGGCGTACAGCAAAGCCAAGTGGCTCTTTATTAACTGTACCTTCCAAAACTTTTACGTCTGAATTTTGACTAATTAATCCGGCAACACTCGCCCTATCTGAAACGCCCGCATCAACACGACCTGCAACAATAGCTTGAAATGTCTGTGGGTTGCCACCGGCATATTCTTTCAACTTGGCTTCAGTTAAAAACTTTTTAGCGACTGAAGCATATGATGAAGCTTGGGTTGCACCCACAGTGACTCCGGCTTTATTAACATCTTTCCAAGATTTAAAACCTTTAGTTTTGAGGGCATAAACTATATTTTCAGCAAAGAAAACGGGTTCAGTAAAAATAACCTGCATATGCCGTTTAGCACTTGGTGTCATATCAGCAGCTATAATATCAGCTTTGCCTGACGACAAAGAAGGAATCAATCCTTTCCAGTCATAATCTTGCAGAACAAGCTTGACTCCCATATCAGCAGCCATCATTTCCATGATATCAATAACAAGGCCGGTTCTTTTCCCATCTTTATTAACAAAGCTGACCGGAGGACCTTGTGTTTGAACAGCAACAATAAGTTCTCCAGACTTAACAATCTTTTGCATCGTCGATTCTGCAAGAGCTACTGATGCCATAAAAAACATAGATAAGACTACTGCGGTTAACAATGTCATACGCTTTATTGAAGCCATTTTGTTCTCCTTTAAGTTGATTAAATTACAGAATTTGACTTAAAAAGGTGATTGTTCTGCTATTTTTAGGGTTATCAAAGAAATCTTCCGGTTTAGATTCTTCAAGTATCTGACCTTCATCCATGAAAATAACACGATCTGCAACCTCACGGGCAAAACCCATCTCATGAGTAACAACAGCCATTGTCATCCCATCCATCGCAAGATCCTTCATCAGCTGTAAAACACCGCCAACCGTTTCAGGGTCAAGTGCCGAGGTTGCTTCATCAAACAGCATGATTTTTGGATGCATTGCTAAAGATCGGGCGATAGCCACACGTTGCTGCTGACCACCAGAGAGTTGATTTGGGTAACTTTTTGCTTTTTCGGGAATGCCAACCTTATCGAGAAGCCTGTGGGCAACATCTTCAGCTTCTTTTCGACCTCTTTTCAAAACGACAGTCTGTGGCATGACAATATTTTCCAGCGCTGTTTTGTGGTTGAAGAGGTTGAAATGCTGGAAAACCATTCCAACCTCAGAACGCAATTTATTTATATTGGTTTTTTCATCAACAATATCTACACCATCAATAAAAATTTTCCCATCACTGACAGTTTCAAGCCCATTGAGTGTTCTGAGCAGCGTACTCTTACCAGAACCACTTGGGCCGATAATGACAACAACTTCACCACGATTTATATAATTGGTTACACCATTGAGTGCTTTGAGCGAGCCAAACTGTTTTGTGATATTTTCAATACGGATTATTGGATCGTTCATTAATTACGATTTCCAGCGATAGAGAGTACGAGATAGTTAGCTCACAGAATATTAATCTCGAAACTAACTCATTCCTATCGTACTTACAACTCGATAATCTGCCGGGCACATCCCATTACTTAAATATCAAACTTTATCCCTTGGGCTAATGGCAGTGATTTACCGTAATTAATTGTATTTGTTTGCCGGCGCATATAAGCCTTCCAAGCGTCAGATCCTGATTCACGCCCCCCACCAGTTTCTTTTTCACCACCAAAAGCTCCGCCGATCTCGGCACCAGAAGTTCCAATATTGACGTTGGCAATGCCACAATCCGAACCAGCGGCAGAGAGAAATTCTTCTGCCTCTAAAAGGTTTTGGGTGAATATTGCAGAAGATAGCCCCTGAACAACATCATTCTGTAATTCAATCGCATTGTTAACATCACCCTGATATTGGACGAGATAAAGAATAGGAGCAAAGGTTTCTTCTTGGACGATTTGAAAACTATTTTCAGCCTCTACAACCGCCGGATTAACGTAACAGCCCGATTCGTAACCTGCCCCGACAAGAACTTCACCACCATAAATGACTGAGCCTCCCTCTTCTTCTACGCGCTCAAGAGCCTTTTTAAATTCTCCTACAGCACTTGTATCAATCAGCGGGCCAACATGGTTGGCTTCATCCAATGGATCACCAACCCTCAATCCGCTGTAAGCTTTCACAATAGTCTCTTTGACTTTGTCATAAATTGAATCATGAATAATAACACGGCGGGTCGATGTGCACCGCTGTCCTGCTGTTCCAACCGCCCCGAAAACTATGGCGGGCAGTGCTACTTTAAGGTCAGTATTAGGGGTCAGTATAATTGCATTGTTGCCACCAAGCTCAAGTATAGCCTTACCAAACCTCTTAGCAATAACCTGTGCTCCATGGCGACCAACTTCAGTTGAACCTGTGATCGAAACCAACGGGATTCGTTTGTCGTTAAGGAGCTTTTCTCCTATAGAAGATCCACGGCCGACAATAAGATTGAATAATCCTTCGGGAAGATTATTAGCTTTAATAACCTCTCCCAGAATATTCTGTACAGCAATGGCTGTCAAAGGAACCTTCGATGAAGGCTTCCACAAGTTAGTATCTCCGCAAACCGTTGCAATCATGGTATTCCATGACCACACAGCAACAGGAAAATTGAAAGCGCTGATGGTGCCAACAATCCCTAGTGGATGGTATTGATCATACATCCGGTGTTGTTCACGTTCAGAAACCATCGTAGAACCATAAAGCTGTCGTGACTGACCAACAGCAAAGTCACAAATATCGATCATCTCCTGAACTTCACCTTTCCCTTCCTGCAGCGATTTTCCCATTTCGTACGAGACAAGCGTACCCAGAGCATTTTTATATTTGCGCAGTTGTAGACCAATCTGACGAACAACCTCTCCACGCTTTGGGGCTGGAACAACTTTCCAATGTTTAAACGCTTCGACTCCCCTGGAAATTATTTTGTCATAATCATCCTCTGAAGCGAGGTAAACACTAGCGATGTACTTTCCATCAACAGGAGAAAAGATCTTTAATTCACCCTGATCGATGGTGCCATTCCATTCTATACCGGTCGAAGCACCAAAATTTTTTTCTTTAATACCAAGTTGTTTCAAAAAATCCATAATAATCTCCCGAGATAAAGAAACGGTAACGTTGAGTTGTTTTTTAATAATATTAAAAGCCCACCCAAAGGTAAAATATTGTTTTTCTTTGAGGGGTAAAGGTATAAACTATACCTATTACCCTTACCATGATATTAAAATTATACCGATGAAAGAGATTTTGCGTTGGAACTCCAGACTCTTCGATACTTCGTTTCCGTCTACAAAGAACTGAGTTTTAGTCGTGCAGCAAAATGCTGCTTTGTCGCACAACCCTCAGTTTCAGCAGCGATCCAGCAACTCGAATCTGAACTCGATTGTCAGCTCTTTATTCGACACTCCAAAGGGGTAAGTCCGACACAGGATGCAAAAATATTTTACCCGCATGCTATCAAAGTCGTGAGTGATATCCAGGTAATGCAGCAATTATTTCAAAAAAAAGATCTTTTACTGCCTTTTAAAATAGGTCTCATGCCATTTTTATCTGGTGAACGCATAAGCCAAATTATCAAGGATCTACTGGACAATCTCCAGGGACTGGATTTAACCATTGTTGATTGGAACGCAGATGCAGACGCAAGGATAGTTTCGAGCACAATGGTTCGACAAAATGAAAATTTCAAGAAACTCTGGTGTGATCAATACGTTCTGGCCATGCCAGAAGGACACCCACTATCCCGACAGAAGTCTATACAGTTAAAGCAATTGGATGGAGTTCCATTTATCAGCCGAACCTTCTGTGATGCTCTCGATTCATGGAATCATGCCATCCAGAAGCAAAGGATACAGATAAACACTAAAGCAACCTTCAACACTGAAGAATACGCTCTGGATTTAGTTGCAGCAGGACTCGGCATTTCTCTTGTGCCGAGTCACTCTACGACCCTTCACACAAACATTATCACCCGAGTCATAAGTGATGTACAACTTGAACGAATTGTCGGGTTAGCATATAAAGTTGACCACCCGCTTCCATCTCAACTATTAACCACGATCAACAAGTTTAAAGATCGTATCGAAAGTGTGATCTAATATGCGCATTATCTGCGGAACAGCTCGCGGACGCCAATTAGCAACTTTTTCTGGCAAGGATATCCGCCCGACTCCAGATCGAGTTCGTGAAGCAATTTTCAGCATTTTAACCAGCCGCTTCGGATCTTTTAATGGACTCACTGTTTTGGAACTATTTGCTGGAAGTGGAGCACAAGCACTCGAAACACTGAGCCGGGGAGCGCAATCGGCCATTCTGGTCGATTCAGGTAACATTTCTGGTAAAACAATAAACGAAAATATAAAACGATGCCGGTTTGAGTTGAGTGCACACTTTATAAAGCAAGATGTTTTTACAGCGTTACCACAACTAATTTCTTCGGCTCCATTTGATTTAATTCTTCTTGATCCACCGTACAACCAGAATTTACTATCATCTGTCATCGAAAAGATTGATCACTTGAATCTACTGGCAGAAAATGGAATAATCTGTGCCGAATCAGCCAAATCTGAGGAACTGGGTGATTTTGGGACACTGGAGTTGTTTGAAAGCAGAGTCTACGGCTCTACCAGAATCCATCTTTATAGGAAAAGTTCTACGCGCTTTTAATCCTGCGTAAGATTGCACTGGAATTTAGGGTATATAGAGTTCTAAAACAAAGGTTAGGTATGAATCGTCATATTGCTATTTATCCCGGTTCTTTTGATCCTTTTACCAATGGTCATATGGATATCGCCCGCCGGGGACTGGAAATTTTTGATACGGTGGTGATTGCCGTCTCCAATAATTCTGAAAAAAACAGCCTCTTTTCAGTTGCTGAACGGGTTGACATGTTGATGACCTTAACTGAGGACAATCCACGCCTCAGGGTTGAAACATTTGACGGCCTGCTGGTCGACTATGTCGTAGCCAAGAAAGCACGAGTGATTTTACGGGGGTTACGAGCGGTAACGGACTTTGAATTTGAGTTCCAATTGGCGCAGATGAATCATACTGTATGTGAACAAGTAGAAACTTTGTTTATGATGACTTCGCCCAAATTTGCTTATTTAAGTTCATCTATTGTTAAAGAAGTTGGCCGACTGGGGGGGGATATCAGTAAGTTTGTTCCACACTTGGTCAAAGAAGAATTATTAAAAAAGTTTGGAATAAACTGAACGAAAAGAGTTAAGGAAATACTTTAAAAAAGATTACATAACCCCCATAAACCTATGAGTTTGTGGGATCACCCTCAAGTTTGGATTAATCTCTGCAATGAGAGCTTGCATCTGCAAGAGTCGAGTTGTCGATACGGCAGTTTTATTGTCCAGAGTCACCGGTTGCAGAACCAGCGGTATGTTTTTAGAAACACCGGAGACAAGATCAGCCGCCAATTGCAGCTCCAGATCTGGGGTGTCTTCACCGACAACCAGCTTGACGTAACAGTCAGTTTGATTAGCAATTTTGAGAAATTTGCGGTGGGTTTCCCACTCGGTTCTAAGCCCTGTCTGCGAGTGCAGCTTAATATCCATTGAAACCCAATCCAGATGATTAATCAGTGCCGCTAATTGATCGATTAAAGTTCCATTCGTTTCCAGATATATTGGTAGGATTTTTTTTAACTCTGGCAACCAAGATGCCAATAGTTGTTCATGCAGCAATGGCTCACCGCCGGTTATACTGATGGAATGGTGAGCGGCTGGGAGTTCAGAGTTCCACATAGTTAATATTTTTTTTACAGTTATAAAATCAACAGGATTCTCTAGTTCGATTAGTTGCCCCGACCCAGGTCTTTTTTCAATCTGACACGTTTTTGATTTTAAAAAGTTTGTATCACAATAGCGACAGTTCAGATTACAGTCAGGAAAACGTAGGAATATTTGTCGGCATCCAACCAGAACTCCCTCTCCCTGAATCGAAGAGAAAATTTCAATCAGATCAGCTTTGGGTATATGAGGCATAGGCATTATCAGATTCCCAAACAGTCACCTTTTCTAAACTAACTTCATATTCTGCCAAACTATCAACCAGGCGCTCATAGATGAATCGGGAAATATGTTCAGAGGATGGGCTGATCCCTTTAAATGCATCCAAATCATTGAGGTACTTATGATCGAGGTAGTTCATAATTTCTTTGGTGTGTTTTTTCAATATTTTAAAATCAATCCCAAGGCCTGCATTATCCAAATTTTCCGTATTGACAGTTACCTCAACTTTCCAGTTATGGCCATGCAGATTCTCACAGTCCCCCTGGTAATTGAGTAGATTATGCGCAGCTGCAAAATGGGTCAATATTGTAAGATGAAACATATTTCCTCCTGATTAGTTATAATTCTTGCTCTGATTGCGGTGCTTTGCCACCATCAAAGGAATACTCTTCACTGGCCCAGCAACCAAGGTCGATCAGTCGACATTTATCAGAACAAAACGGTCGTGATGGATTGTTGTTCCAAAAAGATTTTTTGCCACAGCGGGGACAATTGATCTCAAGATTCTTCATAATCTCACTATAGCGGCTGTTGCTTTGAAAAGAAACCGCTGGAAAACGAATAGACCGACAAAAAACCCCGGATCTAAAGACCCAGGGTGGTTTTTATTGGAGCGGAAGACGAGGTTTGAACTCGCGACATTCAGCTTGGGAAGCTGACGCTCTACCAACTGAGCTACTCCCGCATTTAAGATGCGCAGTATAGTGATTAGAGCTCTTTGTTGTCAAATGATAATTCATTTCTCAACCAATCTTCAGCTTCAGAAGTCGTTCCAATTTCACCATTAATTTCAGCCTGTTTCAGAGCAGAATGCCATTTACCAATCTGTACGTTTGAAGAATTATATAAAAGGGATGCGATTAGACTGCCACTGAGTAGATCAGGGATGCGTCCGACCTTCTCTTCGGCAATAAATGATTCCTGTAATTTCAAAACACGCCGCAACTCTAATCGATCACAACAAACGCCCCAATAAAGCAATTTTTCATAGGCAAATGGTTCCATCTGTTCAACAAGCAACGCCTGCGGCCTTTGCCCTTCCAATAAAGATGCGAGTGAGATGAGACCATAATCTGGTTCAATTTGTAGCGCTTCAAGTAAACGTTGCATATTACGACTTACTCGCAATCGATTATGTAGCAAGAGAGATAAACCATTAGGTGAATATTTTTTTAACAACCATGCCATTAAGAAAACAGCGCGTATAGAATATAATTCAGAGGTTACAGATCTTGACAAGATCCTTTCCTCTGCCAAACAAACCTCTTGGATTTTCACATCAAGACGATCGATTTCACTAACCGCAGTTCGCCTATCCCAATTTTTACCAGCTGGGCCAAAAAGAACTTCAAGTAACCCGGTATCAGCAAGTAGTTCGATCCCACTAACAGCATTATCAGAAGCGAGAATTTTACCAAGTTCATCTCGGATACGCTCACCAGCGACACTCCCTAGGAGATATGCCGATACGATGATTTCTCTTTGTGTCTGTTCAGAAAGACTAAAGTCAAGAGTGACTGTATGACGTATTCCTTTCAACATTCGCAGTGGATCATCAAAAAAACTGCGCTCAGAACAGGAGTGGAGTTCTTTTAATTGCAGATGATTGCCTCCACACAAAGGATCGAGAAATTCAGAGGTAGGAAATTCGATATCCAGCGAGAGAGCTAATGCATTTATGGTAAAGTCACGTAATTGCAGGTCTTCAATTATTGATGGGGCACGCAATGGAGTAAAATCGAAAGTCAGGCCATTTTGTAGTAGCACCCGACTTTGCTTCCGCCTTGAGTCAAGCCAAAACCAGCGGCCAGAAACTTCGGCGCACCAAGAACGAGCCAAGAGGGTTGGATCGCCAGCACAAGCAATGTCAATATCAGTTTGGGGCAAATGAAGGAGAAAGTTACGGAGGCAGCCTCCGACCAACCAGAAATCATCATTGCTTTCCTGAATTCTGTCGATCAAAAGTTTTAAATCCGGATTCAGATCAATAAATTTAGTGAGAGGTAAAATCTGCGGGAACACTTCTATTCTATCCAGGAAGTGTCTCCACTTCCCTGTCGAAGAATCTCAATCTGATCATCCAGCAAACTAATCACTGTTGATGCTTCATTCATTGAAATTCCGCCATCAATAACAAAATCCACCAAATGCCCCAATCTGCCTTCAATATCCCGTGGATCCTGTGGAGTTGCCTCACCGGAAGCATTTGCACTGGTAGTCACCAAAGGGTGTCCAAGTTCCCTAACAATCGCTTGACAAATTGCATTTTCAGGCATCCGCACACCAACCGATTTCTGTTTGGTACTCAAAGAATCTGGAACAATCTTGGTAGCATCCAGGACAAAGGTATATGCGCCAGGAAGATGTCGTTTCATCATCTTGAAAGCAAAGTTACTGACTTGAGCATAATTGGAAATTTCAGCAAGATCATTGCAGATAAAAGAGAAAGGCTTGCGCTGGTCTCTTTGCTTAATCTGAAAAATTTTCTTAATTGCCTTACGCTGGAAAATATCACAGCCGATCCCGTAAGTGGTATCAGTTGGATAGATGATGACCCCACCCTGCTGTAAACATGCGACAACTTGCTTGATCAAACGTGGCTGAGGGTTTTCAGGATTAATTGATAAAAACACCGTGATGCTCCCCGCAAATGGCTATAATTACAGTTTAATAATAATCTGAGAGTAAAATTAAAGCAACATTTTCAAATCAACGACCTGACGCAATTCTGCATATATAGCAGTTAATTGTTCATAGTTATATAATGTCACAAGCACCGAAACAGACTGATACGTCCCCTTACCACTGGGACGGCAGCGAACTGCATCCTCAGGCACTGCAACATGCTTGTTGACAGCCGCAACAATATCCCTCATGAATCCTTCTCCAGCAATCCCCATAGCTTTAAATTGATAATGGCAGGGGAAATCAAGCAACTCCTCAACATCTGTCTTTTTCATGCTGTTGTTCCAGTTTTCCCAGTATGCCCAAATCCTCCAGTTCCACGTTCTGTCACATCAAGATCATAAACTTCAACCAAATTGACCTGACAGACCGGTGCAACAACAAGCTGGGCAATTCGATCCCCAGGGTTGATAGTAAAACTCTCCTGGCCATGATTAATCAGGATAATCCGAACCTCACCTCTATAATCAGCATCAATTGTCCCTGGAGAATTCACCAAAGCGATACCATGCTTTATTGCTAATCCTGAGCGGGGACGAACCTGGATTTCATAGCCTGGTGAAATAGCAAATGCCAGCCCGGTTGGCACGAGGCAACGCATTCCCGGTTCTAGCACCAACGCCACATCCTGCTGCGCGCAAATATCCATACCAGCAGCGAGTTCAGTCATATATTGAGGAATTTTTGCATCAGGATGAAGTTTTTTTATCATTATTTGTGGCTTTTGCATAACAAGATCCATGAAAAAGGGCCGGTGAAGATTTGAAGGTTCTCCACCGGCCAGTATATGTACGCTATCTCAGGTTAAGAAGTGGAGAATTATCCCTCTTCAGGCATTTCCATGCCGAGAGCCGCCTTACGAGATAGTTTGATTTTACCCTGGCGATCAACTCCGATACATTTAACCAGAACTTCATCCCCTTCATTCAGAACGTCTGTAACGTTTCGAACCCGCTCTTTTGCTAACTCAGAGACATGAACCAGTCCATCGGTGCCTGGGAATATTTCAACAAAAGCACCAAATTCCATAATCTTTTTAACCTTACCCATATAAAGCTTGTCGACTTCTGCTTCCTGAGTCAGGTCACGAATCATCTTAATTGCCTGCTTGGCAGCGACTCCATCGGAAGAGGCAATCTTGATAGTTCCATCATCTTCAATATCGATAGCACAACCAGTCGCATCAATAATGCCACGAATGTTTTTACCACCAGAACCAATAACAGTTCTGACTTGGTCTGATTTGACTTTGATGCTGGTGATCTGCGGTGCATGCTCTGAAAGCTCGGCACGTGGGGTCTCAATCGCCTTGGCCATTTCACCAAGAATATGAATCCGACCTTCACGAGCCTGCTCAAGCGCCTGCTGCATAATTTCCTTGGTTACACCACTGATTTTGATGTCCATCTGCAATGCAGTAATACCACGGCCTGAACCAGTCACCTTAAAGTCCATATCGCCAAGATGATCTTCATCACCAAGGATATCTGATAGAACAGCAACATCATCGCCTTCTTTAATCAGACCCATGGCGATTCCTGAAATTGCTTCAGAAACTGGCACCCCAGCATCCATCAGCGACAATGAAGCACCACAAACTGATGCCATAGATGAAGAACCGTTGGACTCTAGAATGTCAGAGACAACCCGAATCGTATAAGGAAAATCTTCATGCTTTGGCAAAATCTGTGCGGCACTTCTTTCTGCCAGCATTCCGTGGCCAATTTCACGACGACCCGGGAAGAGGCGCATACTGGTTTCACCAACACAGAACGGAGGAAAATTGTAATGGAGGAGAAATTTCTTGAATTCCATCCCTTGAATATTATCCATCCGTTGCTCGTCAGTTCCAGTGCCCAGCGTAGCTGCTACCAAAGCTTGGGTCTCACCACGAGTGAACAAGGCACTACCGTGTGAACGTGGTAGAACACCAATTTCACAGCTAATTGGACGAATGGTGTTCATATCGCGGCCATCAATCCTGATACGATCTTTAGTGACCATACGGCGGATAACTGTCTTTTCAAGTGCACTCAGAGCAGCAGAGACTTCATCCTCACGCCCTTCGTACTCATCTGCCAGTTGCTCTTTGACTTCGGTACGAATATCACCCAGAGCAGCATAACGTTCCTGCTTGGTTTGGATTTTTGCAGCGATAGCAACCTTAGATTCAGCCAGTTCAGCCACTTTAGCAACCAAAACCTCATCCGCAGCTGCAACCTCAAAGACTCGCATCTCTTTGCCAACTAACTGAGCCAGTTCTTCCTGTACTGTAATCAACGGCTGTAAAGCAGCATGGCCAAAGAAAATAGCCTCAAGCATCTCAGCTTCACTGAAGAATTCAGATTCACCTTCAACCATCATCACTGCATCTTTGGAGCCGGAGACGATAATTTCGAGATCACTCTGTTCAATCTGCTCAAGAGTCGGGTTGGCGATCAGTTGACCTTCTACTCGGCCAACACGAACAGCTGCAATTGGACCTTCAAATGGGATGCCAGATACTGCAACGGATGCTGAAGCAGCAACCATCGCCAAAGTATCAGGATCATTGACCAAATCAGCAGAAATAACTGATGGCATGATCTGGGTTTCAAACATGTAACCCTTTGGAAATAGTGGACGCATGGGACGATCAATCAGCCGACAGATCAGGGTCTCACGTTCAGTGGAACCACGCTCACGCCGAAAGAAAGAACCGGGAATTTTACCAGCTGAATAGAATTTTTCAGCGTAATTGACGGTCAGAGGAAAGAAATCCTGACCAGGACGCATTTTTCTAGCAGAAACTACAGTACAAAGCACCTTAGTTTCACCATAAGTTAATATAACAGCACCGTCAGCCTGACGGGCAACTTTACCAGTTTCAATAGTCAAGGGTTGACCATTGAACTCTACTTCAACCTTATGATAGGCCATGTGTTACTCCTTTAATACTGGTTCCATCCATATGGAACCTTCGCTTGGATAAAAGCTATAGGAGGTTGGCCTGAGACAAGCTCTGTCAATAAAGTCAGAAGTTCTCTCCGGACAGCCTCCACAGCCAGGTAATAAAAAGACAAAAGCAGCATGCCCTTCCGGACATGCTGCTTTTTTTAACGGCGGAGACCGAGAGCGTTGATTATCGTTTTGTAGCGCCCGATGTCCTGCTTGATCAAATAATCAAGCAATCGACGTCGCTGGCCAACCATTTGCAGCAGGCCTCGACGTGAGTGATGATCTTTCTTGTGAGTCTTGAAATGGTCTGTCAAATAGGTGATTCTTTCAGTTAGAAGTGCTACTTGCACCTCTGGTGAACCGGTGTCACCTTCATGACGCTTGTACTCATTAATGATTTCTTGTTTACGTTCTGTGCAAAGCACGATATTCTCCTTTTTAAGTTCAATAAAGCCAGTGGCGTGGCTGTTTTAAGCGATGTGTACAGGCTGCGATATCTACCACAGTTTAAGTTCACCTGTAAAGATTAAACTTCTTTTTTGATCGGGGTGCAATCGATATAACTTCTATATGATCCACTTGATTAACGACTGACAAAAACCCTTATTAATTCGAAGTCTCCACGTTTTTCTTTGTCTCTTAGTGGCATATAACGTGCGATCGCTGCCAATCCATGATCAATCTGCAAACGATATAAATCACCGCTACAAAGCTCAGCAAAAGCTTCCACCTGATTTAACTGTGGCGGAATGCCAAAAGTCAGAGCATTCGCAGCAGATTCGTTTAACGCGACAATTGGATAACTACGTAAAGCATCATCCAGTGATAATAGAGCCGAAACAGGTTCTTCCCGCTGCTGTAAATCATCTAAAGTTTGACACTCATCAATAGAAAAAACACCGCTTTGCAAGCGGCGCAGGGCAGTTAAGTGTGCCCCACATGCCAGTTGTTCACCGATATCACTGATGAGGGTACGAATATAAGTTCCCTTAGTGCAATCAACCTCAATCGTCACCGTCTTTGAATCAAACCGGATCGCTTCAAGTCGCTTGATAGTTACTTGTCGGAGCTTTCGTTCAACAGTTATACCTTGTCGTGCAAGCTTATAAAGTGGAACCCCATCTTTTTTTAAAGCTGAATACATAGGTGGAAGCTGCTCAATATTACCACGAAATTCAGTACATACTTTTTCTAGGTCATCAGCAGTAAATTTGGGAACAGTGCGTTCCTGCAAAACCTGACCATCAGCATCGAGAGTATCAGTGGTTATTCCCAACTTGAATGTTGCCAGATAGGATTTATCTTCTGCAAGCATGAACTGGAGAATCTTTGTTCCATCACCAATAGCAACCGGCAACACCCCTGTCGCAAGAGGATCCAAAGTTCCAGCATGTCCAACCTTGCGAGTTCGATAGATGCGTTTCACTTTGCGAACAACATCATGAGATGTCATTCCAGGTGCTTTATCGATAAGTAGAAGTCCGTGCACGAATATCAGCTAAAGAGTTGGTCAAGTAATTGAGAGACAGAAGTTCTTACTTCATCCAGAGTACCTGTGACTTTAGCTCCCGCTGCGTTATGATGGCCACCACCACCTAATTTGCGGGCTAAACTGCCGACATCGATGGATCCACGAGAGCGAAAGCTAATCTTATAGACGTGTTCAGCTATTTGATTGAAAAACAGCGCAACTTCGACACCAGAAATAGCCCTTGGGTAGTTAACAAATCCATCAGCATGCTCCTCAGAGGCACCAGAGTCCTTCAGAGTATCTATAGTCATAGCAATCGACGCGTAGCGACCACATGATGAAATTTGCAGGGTCGGAAGCACCAAACCAAGCAATTGCATCCGTTCTGGAGCGAGACTTTCATAAAGATGACTTGAAGTCTCCCAAGGATCAATCCCAGTCGCAACCAGCTTGCCAGCAACGGAAAAACATTCAGGGTTGGCACTGGAATAACGAAAGGATCCCGTGTCAGATAATATCCCAAGGTAAAGTGCTTTGGCTACATCCACGCTAATTTGGTGCTCGCAAGCCATGAGTACGCGGTAGATCATAACAGCCGTAGCACATGCTGTGGTATCGACGTAACGCAAATCACCAAAAGTCGAATAAGGATGATGATCGATATTGATCATCGTTTTGCAGAGATCTTTGACCGGTAAGGCAGTTCTTTCAACATCACCTGCATCAAGAACAAAAGCGACATCAAAACTACTGTCTTCAGGTAAACGATTAAGGAGAAAGTCAGACTGCGGAAGGAAACGCATAACCTCAGGGATAACATCCACATTGTAGGCTATTACCTCTTTGCCCATTTCACGCAAAGCAAGAGCCAAACCGAGGGTTGATCCAATAGCATCACCATCTGGATTTTCATGCGCAACAACTAAAAAACGTTGGCCATTCTCAATTTTATCAATTATCTGTTGAACTATCATTTAAATCGTCTTGTACCTGGTGTAGCAAAGCGTCAATTTTTCGTCCATATCCAATAGATTCGTCAAATTTAAAATAAATATTCGGGACAAAACGCAGCTGCATTATCTTTCCCAATTCACGACGAATAAAGGGGGCAGCACTTTTCAGCCCCTTCTCAGCATCTTTTCTCTCGGTCGACTCATCGCCAACAGTGAAGTAGATTCTGGCAGAACCTATATCGCGAGACATTTGAACACCAGTTATGGTCACAGGAGCAACACGCGGATCTTTGATGCTGTACATTAACAAGCGGGTTGTCTCTTTGTGAATCTGTTCACCAACTCGCTCAGGACGATAACTACTCAACGGATATTTTCTCCATAATGTAAAAACTCAACATCCAATTCAATAATTTCAACAGTTCCAGAAGAATACAATTCTTCTTCAAGCTTCTTGAATACTGACTGGATCAGCACCTCTGTTCCGGCTGTCATGCTTGCGCCTAGAATTGAACGCTGCAAAAGATCCAAATGGCCAACTTCAGCAATTGAAAGTGGGAATTTGGTCCTCAAGCGATTTAACAGTCGGCTCATCTGAGAACGTTTTTGCTTCAGGGAATGAACATCAAATAAACGCAAATCTATGCGAATCACGCCAACGGTCACTAATAGTCCCTATTATCAAAATTAGAGCGAGGTCTTTACCTCTTCAATTTCGAACACTTCGATGATGTCACCAACCTTGACGTCATTATACTTTTCAAGACCGATACCACATTCGTAACCGTTGCCAACTTCTTTCACATCGTCTTTGAATCGCTTCAATGAGCTCAATTTACCTTGCCACACCACGACATTGTCACGTACCAATCGCGTCTGAGCATTACGAACGATTTTACCATCCACAACATAACAACCAGCAATAGTACCGACACGAGAGACATGGAAAGTGTTACGAACTTCAACGCGACCCAGATCTTTTTCTTGAAGAGTCGGAGCTAACAAGCCTTCCATAGCATCACGGATATCATTGACAGCATCGTATATAACTGAATACAGACGGATATCAACTTTTTCTACTTCTGCCAATGCCTTAGCTTTAGTTTCTGGACGAACATTAAAGCCAAGAACAATGGCACTTGATGCCGTTGCCAAGGTAACATCACTTTCAGAGATTCCACCAACGCCAGTATGCAGAACATTTAAGCGACAAGCATCTGTCGATAATTTCTCCAAGGCATCACGTACTGCCTCCACGGAGCCCTGAACATCAGCTTTAACGATAACAGAAAGTTCCTCGACAACACCTTCCTGCATTTTTTCAAAGAGTTGGTCAAGTGAGATCTTACTGCTCTTAGAAAGGTCATTTTCACGCTGTTTTGCCTGACGGTGTTGAGAAACATCTTTTGCGGCTTTTTCACTGTCAACAGCATGAAAAGTATCACCTGCATTAGGGACACCACCTAAACCAGTCACTTCAACTGGGAATGATGGGCCGGCTTCTTTGACCTGGGCACCGGTTGCTGTGGTCATTGAACGAACTCGTCCATAGTGCAATCCTGCAACGATAGCATCACCAATTTTCAAGGTGCCATCTTGCACCAGAACAGTAGCAACAGGACCACGCCCTTTATCGAGACGGGCTTCAACAATTGAGCCTTTTGCGTGTTTGTTTGGGTTAGCCTGCAACTCAAGAACTTCTGCCTGCAGCAAAACCATCTCCAGCAAAGTATCAAGATTAGTCTGTTGCTTAGCTGAAACTTCAACAAAAATTGTGTCGCCACCCCACTCTTCCGGGACAAGTTCGTACTCTGTCAATTCCTGCTTAACACGTTCCGGGTTTGAATCGGGCTTGTCAATTTTATTAACCGCAATAATAAGCGGAACCCCAGCAGCTTTTGAGTGACTGATTGCTTCTTTTGTTTGAGGCATCACCCCATCGTCCGCAGCAACTACGAGGATGACGATATCTGTAACACCAGCACCACGAGCACGCATTGCGGTAAATGCTTCGTGGCCAGGAGTGTCTAAGAAGGTAACTTTTCTACCATCAAGCTCAACATCATAGGCACCAATGTGCTGAGTAATTCCACCAGCTTCACCCTCTGTAACGTTGGCTTCTCGAATTGCATCAAGCAAGCTGGTCTTGCCGTGATCTACATGACCCATGATCGTAACAACTGGGGGACGAACTTCGAGATCCTCAGCCTTATCTTCTGCCACTTTAGACGGCTCTACAGCCAAAACTGTCTCTTCGTCAAAAGCAACATTTTCTACTTCATGATTAAATTCTGAAGCAATAAGCACGGCAGAGTCAAAATCGAGAGGGTGATTGATTGTAACCATTGATCCTTGTCGCATGAGTTCAGCGATAAGGGCATTAGCTTTGACACCCATTCTTTTTGCCAGTTCACCAACTGTGATTGAATCACTGATTCTGACAATCCTTTTTATCGCCTTACTAACTGTAACCTCAGTCTGCTTGCTCTGCTTAGAATGTTTTCCACCACGCTTCTTCTTTTGACCTGCACGACCAGGCTCAAAAACTTCAACCCTGCGTCCGCGACGTGAAACGCGGCCATCTTGATTC
>JADGEB010000033.1 GCA_016744595.1 Desulfuromusa sp. | reverse complement strand
TAGTAATATTCAGGTAAAGGGAATCGCGGATTTGGTAAGCAATTTTGCTGCTTTGATCAACACTACCAAAACCGAACAGATCATGACAGTTGCGGCTGGTGACTCGAGCAACATCCTCAATTGTTAGCCCTTTGATCTCCGCCAATCTCTCCGCAGTATAGCGAACATGGGCTGGTTCGTTACGTTTGCCACGGAACTTTTGTGGCGACAGGTAAGGGCAATCGGTTTCAATCAGCATTCGGTCAATTGGAATCTCTGCAATAATATTTCTGATAGTTTCATTTTTTGGATAGGTGATTGTACCGGTAAATGAAATATAAAAACCGAGTTCAAGGCATTGTTTAGCCATCTTCAAGTCGCCACTGAAGCAATGCAGAACTCCACCAACTTCTGCTGCATTCTCTTCTTTCATAATCTGTATCACTTCATCGTGGGCATCACGATCATGGACAATAATTGGCTTACCGACTTTTCTGGCTAGGCGGATCTGTTGGCGAAAGGCTGTACGTTGAGTTTCCCGAGGTGAACGGTCACGATAATAGTCAAGGCCAATTTCACCCAGAGCGACAACTTTTGGGTGGGTAAGCATTGAATTCAACTTTGCCAGTGTCTCATCATTTATTTCTGTTGCATCATGTGGGTGCACACCAACTGCGGCAAAAATATTTTCATATTCCTCTGCGATAGCGATACTCTTTGCAGAACTCTCAAGATCACAGCCGATGGTCAGTATATGGCTGATACCATTTTTCGTTGCCCGTTCAACTGTTTCTCTAAGATCATTTGTGAATTGTCCGCCATCAAGGTGGGCGTGACTATCAACCAGTAAGGGGAGTTGGTTATTTATCAATTTACGACTCCAAAAAAAGCAGGGCGCATAGTGCGCCCTGAGAAATGATCAGTTTGTGAAATAAGGCCTAGTTTTCTATTCTGGGGAAAAGTGGGGCAGCTTTTTCTATACTGACGCCCGGTTTAAGACCACCCCATTGATCCTGCTCATCGAGAGAGAGGTTGCTACTGTCGCAACCGAGTATCTGGAGAATTTTTTCTCCGGTGGTTGGCATGAAAGGAGCGATAAGTAAAGCTGTTATACGAATCGACTCAAGCAGGTTATACATGACAGTTGCCAACCGTTCACGCTGTTCTGGATCTTTTGCCAATGACCATGGGGCGGTTTCATCTATATACTTATTGCAAGCTGAAATCAGCTCCCAGATTGTCATCAAGGTTTTATTAAACGCCATATTGTTAAGGTGATTATCAACTTTTTCGATAGTGGTAGAAAATAAGTCGATGAGCGATTGATCAGTGTCATTTGTGTTGCTAGGTGTGGGAAGCTCTCCAGCGAAATATTTCCCTAACATAGCGGTTGAACGACTGACCAGATTGCCGAGATCATTGGCAAGATCAGAATTGATGCGATGAACTAGAGCGTTGTGAGAGAAATCACCATCAAGTCCAAAAGGAACTTCCCGGAGTAAAAAGTAGCGGATTGCGTCAACGCTGTATTTATCGATCAACATATTTGGCTCGACAACATTACGCAAGCTCTTGCTCATTTTCTGTCCTTCAACTGTCCACCAGCCGTGAGCGAAAACTTTCTCTGGTAATGGCAGCCCAGCAGCCATCAAAAAAGTTGGCCAATAGACTGCGTGAAAGCGCAAAATATCTTTGCCGATGACATGAACTGCTGGCCAGTAGGTTGCAAAGTTGCCATCTTTGTCTTCTGGATATCCAAGTGCAGAGATGTAGTTTGTCAACGCATCAAACCATACATAAATAACATGTTTTTCATTTCCGGGAGCAGGGATGCCCCAAGAAAACGATGTTCTTGAAATGGATAGGTCACGCAATCCTTCACGGACAAAACTGAGAATTTCATTACGACGTGATTTGGGTTGAATGAACTCTGGGTTGTCTTCAATATGCTTAAGGAGTTGATCCTGATATTTGCTCATGCGAAAGAAGTAAGATTCTTCTTTCAATTTTGTTGTTTGACGACCACAATCGGGGCAGTTGCCGTCTAGTAATTGAGTTTCCGTCCAGAAAGTTTCGCACGGAGTACAGTACCAGTCTTCGTACTCTCCAAGGTAGATATCTCCCTTTGCTTCTATCGCCTTAAACTGTTCTTGAACTGTGTGTTTGTGCCGTTCCTGGGTGGTGCGAATAAAGTCCGTATGGGAAATATTCAACTTTGTCCAAAGAGCTTGAAAGCGCTTAACAACGCGGTCAGCTAGTTCTAAGGGGGTTTCTCCATTAGCTTTGGCAGCAGTTTCGACCTTTTGACCATGTTCATCAGTCCCAGTCAAAAAAGCAACATTATAGCCTCTGGCACGCTTGTAACGAGCAATGACATCACAGGCCAGTGTTGTGTAAGCATGGCCAATGTGAGGGACATCGTTAACATAATAGATAGGTGTAGTTACATAAAAAGTTTTGCTCATATCAAACTCCCATAAACGGTCTTATGCTGTCGTTCCAAATTTATAGCTTTGGAAAAATGTGAAGCGGTGCTGTTTAAAAGATGATCATTTGTATTACAACGCCATCAGGTTTTATTCTCAGTTGGGTTTGCCTGTCGGTTAGTTCTACGTCTGGGGCGTCTGCGTCGACGCTTGCTTTTTTCTGGACTTGAGTCACTCTTGACTTCAGCTTTCACCTGATCGGGTGATGCTTTTTTAGGGCTGGTTTGAGTCTTTTGACGCTGATTCGGTTTTGCTGATTTGTTTTGTCTGGATACATGTTGTTTTTTAGCGGGCGTTGGCTGTTTTGTAATCGCTTCAACTGTTGTCTCGACTGCACCATCAATCTCTTTGTGCAGTTCATCGATATGCATCTGACAACGCTCTCCGTTTCTCGACAGAGTCACTTTCTGTGCCAGAATATCCCTTGAAATAACCTCAGCAGTGCCAGCTTTTAATTGTAATTTTTTACCGCACTTTGGTAGCGTCTTTCTCATTTCATCATAGGTTTCATATTCATATGCTAGACAGCAGAGCAAACGTCCACACTGGCCGGAGATTTTAGTAGGATTCAGAGCCAATCCTTGTGCTTTAGCCATTTTGACCGAAACCGGAACAAACTCACGCAAGTGACTGCTGCAACAGAGTTCCCTGCCACAGATTCCCAGTCCGCCAACCTGCTTTGCTTCATCCCTGACTCCAATTTGACGCATCTCGATTCGGGTACGAAAATGTTGTGCCAGGTCACGAACCAGTTCTCGAAAATCGACTCTGCCATCAGCAGTAAAGAAGAAAATAATTTTAGAGCCATCGAAAAGATATTCTGCTCGTACCAGTTTCATTTCCATATTACGCTGCTTAACGCGTTGCTGGCAGAATAGCAGTGCTTCCTGTTCCCTAAGAGAGTTACTTTGGGCCATTTGTAAATCATTTTCTCCTGCGATACGTAAAATTGATTTCAATTTTGGCGGAGCTTGATCCGGTGTGATTTCACGTGGCTTTCTGACGACAGTACCAAGTGCGCGACCGCGCTCTGTTTCGACAACAACCTTATCTCCTGGGGTCAGGGCAAAGTCCTGTGCATCAAAATCAAAGATTTTACCTGCTGTATGAAAAGAGATACTGACTATATTAAGTTGTTCCATGGAGATTCGTATCCTTGTATATGAATCCGTCGGTTAAATAAGGTTCCGAGTTTTATGTCAAGCTGCTGCTATCCGCATCAACATAACTTCCAGTGCCAAGCGACGGTTAACGTTTCGTTGTAGATGAAAACGCGCTGAATCTAGCGCTTTTAATTTTACGAGTAAACTGGCAGACGTTGTTAAGTCATTCTGGTGCCGTAAAACTTCAAGTAGATCAAGATTGACCAGTTCTTCTTCTGGCCGATTATGTTTCAGTAACAATATATCCCGATAAAAGGACTGAAAAATATCTAAAATATCAGTAAGTGTTTCTTTCTCCATTTCCAGTTCATCAGCGAATGAGAAGGTAGGAATAGTACTGCCTGCAGACAGCGCTGACAAGGATTGAATCAATTTAGGCCGTTTTTCCAGGAAAAGATCTCGATTTGAGCCGAGTGCTTTTTTAAAACTGCCTTCTGAGAGGGCTGCTAAAACTGTTGCAGTAGTATCATCTAATTCTAATTTTTGTGCCAGCATGATAGCCAGTTGCTGTTTTGGCAATCGTGAAAATGGGAGTCGTTGGCAGCGGGAACGGATCGTCGGCAGTAGCTTTTCTGGATGATTTGTTAAGAGGATCATTATTGTCCCTGGTTGTGGCTCTTCCAGGGTTTTCAATAGTGCATTAGCTGCTCCGTTGGTAAAGTGTTCAGCGCCGTCAATCAGACAAATTTTATAATGACTCTCTAGTGGCCGTAATGATAGCTCTTGCTGTAATGAGCGAATCTGAGCAATTTTGATAGCAGCACCATCTGCGGTCAGCAAATGAATGTCAGGATGATTTTCGTGATCAACCTTCAAGCAGGAATGGCATTTGCCACAACCGGTACCATCCTTACACAATATGGTTCGCACAAAAGCGAGTGCCATCATTCTCTTGCCAATCCCATCCGGCCCTTCAAAAAGATAGGCATGGGCAACATGCTGACTGTCAAGAGCCTTAAGCAGAATGTTTTTTTGCTGCTTGTGCCCAATTATAGTATCAAAGGTCATATGGTCTGCTGCGTTAGCTGAGTAATTGATTTAGCGATGCGTAATTATTACTTAATTATCCTTACCCTTGTGGGTAACAGTATTATAGAGAAACGCAAAGAGATGAATCAAGGTTAAACCTTGTTCAGTGAAAGGATTAAGTCAAATCATTGAACTGCTGCACCGATTTGGTTATACTCCGCGCAGATTAGATGACTGCGGAGGGAATGTGCTAAATCAACTTAACAAACTAGAAAATATCATTGGTTATGCTTTTGGTGATAAGCAGCTGCTGTTGCAGGCTTTAACGCATAAATCATTCAGTAATGAACAGGCTGAATTTGTTCCCCATAATGAACGTTTAGAGTTTCTTGGTGATGCTGTTCTGGAGCTGGTCATTAGTGATTGGGTTTTCTGTCACTATCCTGATATCCCCGAAGGTGGCCTGACCCGTATTCGAGCAGAGGTTGTCAGTGAAAAGGGCCTGTCCCGGATTGCTCGCCAATTGCAGATCGGTGATGTTCTGTGTTTGGGGAAGGGGGAACAGCGTAGTGGTGGCAGCGATAAGTCGAGTTTGCTTGCTGATGCTCTCGAAGCGGTTCTTGGAGCTATTTATCAGGATAGTGGTTTTGCTGCGGTAAGTCTGGTTATAGAAAAGGTTTTTCGTGATGTTATCGAAGAATCAGCTTTATTACGTTACGGCAGTGATTATAAAACGTGTTTGCAGGAACGTTTGCAAGCACTGTATGGTACTCTTCCTGAGTATTTGTTAGCACAGGTTTCTGGTCCTGATCATGAGAGAATTTTTTCTATGGAGGTATATTTCCAAGGGAAATTACTTGGCAAGGGAAGTGGTAGTAGCAAGAAGAGCTCTGAACAAAAAGCAGCTGCGGTGGCACTGGATCATCCATTATTAAGAGAGATTTGAATAAATTATGACCGAACAGAAATTTTCATCTGGTTTTATCGCAATCATTGGTAGGCCAAATGTTGGTAAGTCGACCCTGCTCAATCGTATTCTTGGGCAGAAAATTGCTATAACCTCCAACAAACCACAGACGACTCGAAATCGGATAATTGGTATCCATAATTTTCCAGATGGTCAGGCTCTTTTTGTCGACACTCCGGGAATTCATAAGGCAAAAGGGAAATTAAATCGCTTCATGGTAGATCAAGCGATAGGTGCTTGTTCAGATGTAGATTTAATCCTATTTCTGGTTGAAGCTGATGATTCTCTAGGTGGCGGTGATGAGTATATTCTCAAATTGCTCGATAAGTCATCCGTTCCGGTTTTTTTAATTATCAATAAGATTGATCTGATCAAACCCCCTCAGTTACTTAAATTGATTCAGCAATATAGTGAACGTTTCAAGTTTGCTGAGGTTATCCCTCTTTCGGCGAAGGGGGGAGATGGTGTTGAGCGGATGGTGCAGGAAATAGAGCCGTATCTTCCTGAAGGTCCACAATATTATCCTGGAGATATACTGACTGATCAGCCTGAGAAATTTATTGTTGCTGAGTTGGTGCGTGAGAAGATTATGCGACGCACCAGTAAAGAGATCCCTTACGGTATTGGTGTTCAGGTAGAGACTTTTGAAGAAAAACCAGAAAAGAATCTGGTCGTTATCCAGGCAATGGTTCATGTTGAACGTGACAGCCATAAAAAAATTATTGTGGGCAAGGGTGGACAGATGATCAGAATTGTTGGCCAGGAAGCGCGAAAGGACATTGAGCGTCTACTCGGTACACGGGTTTTTCTGGAATTGTTTGTTCGGGTAGATAAAGATTGGAGCCAAAATGAACGGATGTTGCGTGAACTTGGTTACAGTAAGAAATGATAGCATTGTAAAAAAAAATATGTTTGCGGGATCGCAGTATTTTATCAAGATATTGAAATGCTTTCACTGTGCCTTGTGGAACGAAACTTTTGCTTAGCCATCTGGGTTTTACTCATTTTTTCGATGGCATGGAATACAACTAAAGAAAGATTTTATTAAATGATAAAGACCGTTGCCATAGTCGGCAGACCAAATGTCGGAAAGTCTACGTTATTCAATAGATTACTGAGAAAACGTAAAGCTATTGTTGAGGATTTTCCTGGCGTCACACGTGACCGTCACTACGCTGAAGTGAACCGCTTTTTAAGACCTTTTTTATTGATTGATACAGGTGGGTTTGAGCCGGTCAGTGAAGATAAACTATTGATTCAAATGCGTGAGCAATCGCAGTTAGCTGTTGAAGAAGCGGACATTATATTTTTCCTGATGGATGTCAAAGATGGTTTGACTCCTGCGGATACTGAAATTACCAAAATGTTGCGTCAAGTTGACAAGCCGGTTTTTTATCTGATCAATAAAGTTGATGGTGAAAAACAGGAGGACGATACCATCGATTTCTATGCTCTTGGCATTGATAAATTTTACCCCCTTTCTGCTGAGCATGGACGCGGCATTAATGAACTTATTGATGATTTAGAAAAACTATTGCCACTGGCACCAGAAGATTCTGACTCTGAAGCTGAAGTGCGGATGGCGATTGTCGGACGTCCCAATGTTGGAAAATCATCTTTGGTCAATCGCTTGCTTGGTTATGAACGAGTTGTTGCTAATCCGGTTTCAGGAACAACTCGTGACAGCATTGATACTCCTCTTGTCTATAACCAAAAACGTTTTGTTCTTATTGATACCGCTGGGATTCGCCGTAAAGGTCGTATCAGTCAGCTGGTGGAAAAATATAGTGCTGTTACGGCACTGAAAGCGATGGATCGGGCTCACGTTGTTTTGATGGTCATTGATGCCGAAGATGGAGTCACAGATCAAGATCTTGCTGTTGCCGGGTATGCCTACGAAAAAGGGCGTGCATTGATTCTGGTTGTTAACAAATGGGATTTACCAGAGAAAGATGATCAGACCATGGGGAAGTTTATTGCCGAAGTACAGCGGCGATTTAAATACTTACCTTTTGCCCCTGTTTTGTTTGTATCAGCTTTGACCGGTCAGCGGGTCAATAAAATTATGGCCAAAGTGGAGGAAGTTGCAACTGAGTTTAATCAACGTATTCCAACCGCCAAATTAAATCAGGGGCTTGAGGAATTTGTCAGTAAGCATCCGCCATCGATGGTTGGTGATCAGCGGATTAAGTTTTATTATGCTGCCCAAGCTGCGGTGAGACCACCGACTTTTGTTTTATTTACCAATAGACCAGATAAAATTCATTTTTCTTATCAGCGATATCTGGTTAATTGTTTTCGAGAGAAATTTAATTTTGATCAAGTTCCATTGCGATTAGAGTTTAAGGGGCGAGGGAAAAAGGATATTTAACACCTGTTGTTTTTAACGTGAAAACAGGTGAAATATTATCGGGAATATTTAAGTTATGGCACTTGAGGGTTGTTTAGAAGACTTGGGAATACGCGACATTCTGCAGATACTCAGTCTTAGTAAGAAAACCGGGACACTGACGCTCAAAGTCCCACAGGGTGAAGGATTGGTGTGTTTCATGGAAGGGCAAGTCATACGTGCTTCTTCCAGTTTGTTCCCGGAAACTCTTGGGCAACTGCTGCGGAACAATAAAATTGTGACAGAAGAGCAAGTTGATGAGGCTTTAAAATATCAGCAAAACCTGAGAGCCCATCAACCATTGGGGAAAATTCTGATTGATAAATTTCGGATTGCTTCTGTGGAGATTGAGCAAGTTGTTGCAACTCAGATTGAAAAAATTGTTTTTAGTTTTTTTTCATGGACTGAAGGGTACTTTTCTTTTCGATTGGAGGAGATGAAGTCGTTTGGTAGTGCCTTGTTAAATCCACTTGATTTCATGTTGGAGAAGGGGCTTAGTTCCCAACGTTTGGTTGTTAAAGGGGAAAAAGTTGCTGAATTGGGTAGCAATGGTGAGATTGATGACGAACTGATTGAACGGGAACTTACCGAACTGGAAGAACAACAAAGTCAGTATGGGTTAGAGTTACTCAGGGGGATGCTGGCTGAATTGGAACATCCTGAGCTTGGTGGTGGAATTATCCTTTTGATCCTACGCTATGCCAGTGAGATTATGAATCGGGCTATTATATTTGATGTCAGGGGAAATCAACTGATCGGTCTGGGTCAGTTTGGTTTGACCGGTTTGAGTGTTGCTGCCGATGATATCGTTCGGAAAATGTGCTTGCATGTTGATTCAGGGTCAGTTTTTGCCCAGGCTCTGAAAGATAAAGTAGTTGTACGTTCTTCGCTGAAAAGTTCAACTGCCGAAGAAAGTTTGAAAGAATTTTTAGGCGGAACACCAGATGATATTTTTCTTGGTCCTTTGGTGAGCGATGGCAGAGTAGTAGCACTTTTATATGGTGATAATTTCCCCACAAATCAACCAATTTGTGCTGCAAATGCATTCGAAGTTTTTCTCTCTCAGGCCGGACTGGCTTTGGAAGAAGCTTTGCGCGGTACAGATTTAGATTAAAAATAAAACATCTTCTGCTGTCTTTTGTTATAGTTAACTTAGATCTGCACAGCATGCGGAGGTTTAATTATGCAAAAAAAGATTCTTATAGTTGAGGATGAAGAAAGCTTACTGAAACTCGAAAGCATTCTTCTGACGACGAAAGGTTATTTGGTTCAGGGTGCCACAACAGGGCTGGCAGCTCTTGAAGCAGTTGCTGCAGAGGCTCCAGATTTGATACTGCTGGATATCATGCTCCCCGAATTGGATGGTTTTGAAGTTTGTCAAAAGATCAAGAAAAACCCAGACACACGTAGGATTCCAGTCATTCTCCTGACAGCGAAGAAGACTCCTGAAGATGTGACTCGTGGTGAAGAGGTTGGTGCGGATCAATATATAACCAAACCTTTTAAGTCGGCTATGGTTATGGAGGCAATTGAACGTTTATTGAGCAATAGCTGAGAGGCTGTTGTCAATAAGGGGTGGCACACCTTTTATTGACGGTTTATATATGGAGTTTGTGAAGAATGTATGCCGCTAAAGTTCTGGTGGTCGACGACTCGCCAACAATGAGACAATTTATCGTGTTTGCCTTACAGCGGCTTCCTGGATTGCAAATTAATGAGGCGGGCGATGGTGTTTCTGCATTGAAACAATTATCTTCTGAGAAGTATGATCTCCTTTTGACCGATATTAATATGCCGATGATGGATGGATTGCAACTGGTTGGATTGATTCGTAATGATGTTTTGTATGCTGATCTTCCAATTATTGTCATTACAACTGAAGGGGCAGAAGTTACTCGAGATCGAGCACTAGAGATCGGAGCCTCTGAGTATATCACTAAGCCTTTACAAACAGCCCGTCTCATAGAGGTTGTCCGCAGGCTTCTTGATCCTGAGATACGGTAGGATTTGGCACTAGCCTTGACAGTCTAGTGTGAACGTGTAATAAATCCCCACTTGTTTTTAATTTTGATAGAATTGATGGTAAATTTACAATCAGGAGGCGCAGTTGGCAAAAGAAGAAGCAATTGAAGTTGAAGGTGTTGTTGTAGAGCCATTACCGAATGCTATGTTTCGGGTTAAGCTTGATAATGATCACGTTGTCTTGGCACATATTTCAGGAAAAATGCGTAAGTATTACATCCGTATTCTTCCTGGTGATCGTGTGACTGTAGAATTGTCGCCCTACGATCTAACCCGTGGTCGTATCACTTACCGGGCTAAATAGCTGAACAGTTTTATTGTGAACCGGCTCCGTTGCCGGCGCAGTAATATATAGAGAAAGACTTTTTCTCATACTTTGCTTTATAACGATACCGGCCTGCGCCGGTTTTCGTGTATATACTCTATTTTGATAGGTGACGGTGTCGCTGCCCCGTTGCGGAGGACATATGGAAAATTATTACAATCCAAAAGATGTTGAATCTAAGTGGCAACAGGCTTGGGAGGAAGAACAATCATTTTGTGCTTCCATGGATTCTGATAAAGAAAAATATTATCTGCTGGAGATGTTTCCGTACCCATCTGGTCGCATACATATGGGACATGTTCGGAATTATGCGATTGGTGATGTTGTTGCTCGCTTCAAACGGATGCAGGGATTCAATGTTCTCCACCCAATGGGGTGGGATGCTTTTGGAATGCCAGCAGAGAATGCTGCGATAGAGCATAAAACCCACCCTGCAAAATGGACTTATGAAAATATTGACAGTATGCGACAGCAGTTGAAAAGAATTGGCCTCTCATACGACTGGAAGCGAGAGTTTGCCACCTGTGATGTTGATTATTATCGCTGGGAACAACTGGTTTTCCTAAAGATGTTTGAGAAGGGGCTAGCGTATAAAAAAGGCTCTTCCGTTAACTGGTGTGATGATTGTCAGACCGTACTTGCCAATGAGCAAGTTGAAGACGGTTGTTGTTGGCGTTGTCACAATCAGGTTCAACCAAAAGAGCTGGATCAATGGTTTTTTAAAATTACTAATTATGCTGATGAGCTCCTGGAGTGGACTGATAAATTGCCTGGATGGCCTGAACGGGTGTTGTCGATGCAACGCAACTGGATTGGTAAAAGCTACGGTTGTGAAATTGAGTTCTCGGTCGCTGAAAGAGATGAAAAGGTGAAAGTTTTTACCACCCGACCTGATACTTTGTTCGGTGCAACTTTCATGAGCTTGGCTCCAGAACATCCTTTAGTTCAATCTTTAGTTACTGTTGAGCAGGAAGAAGAAGTTAACCAGTTTATCGCTGCAGTGGAGAGACAGGATAAGGCCGATAGAACTAGCGGTGATCTTGAAAAAATAGGAATCTTCACTGGTTCATATTGTATTAATCCTCTGAACGGTGAAAAAATTCCGATTTTTCTCGCGAATTTTGTGTTGATGGACTACGGCACTGGTGCTGTTATGGCGGTTCCAGCCCATGATCAACGTGATTTTGAATTTGCAAAAAAATATCAGTTGCCAATCAGAGTCGTTATTCAACCAGAGGGAAAAGATCTTGTTGCTGAACAATTGACTGAGGCCTTTAGCGATCCTGGTTTCTTGACCAACTCCAGTCAATTCAATGGTGTTGATAACGACTCGGCAAAAGAGCAGATTGCTGCTTTTCTTGATGAGCGTGGTGAAGGTCGCAAAACTATCAATTATCGTTTGCGCGATTGGGGTGTGTCACGACAGCGTTATTGGGGAACGCCGATCCCGATCATTTATTGTGACCACTGCGGAGCGGTTCCTGTCCCCGAAGAAGACCTGCCTGTTGTATTGCCAACCGACGTTGAATTGACCGGTGAGGGCGGTTCTCCTTTGGCTCGGCATGCAGATTTTTTACAGGTTACCTGCCCAAAATGTACGAAACCGGCAAAACGAGAAACCGATACTTTTGATACTTTTGTTGAAAGTTCCTGGTATTTTGCTCGATATACCTGTCCAGAATATACGAAGGGACCACTAGACAAGCGGGTCGCGAACCATTGGCTGCCAGTCGATCAGTATATTGGTGGCATTGAACATGCGGTGATGCATTTATTGTATGCCCGTTTTTACACCAAAATTTTACGGGATCTTGGATTGTTGGACGTTGATGAACCATTCACCAACTTATTGACTCAGGGAATGGTGTGCAAAGAAACCCAGCGTTGTTTGGAGCATGGTTGGTTGTATCCTGAGGAAGTAGTGGATGGAAAGTGTACTTTTTGTCATCAACCGGTAGAGTTGGGTCGTACTGAGAAAATGAGTAAGTCAAAAAAGAATGTTGTCGACCCAAATCAATTGATCGATCAATACGGTGCCGATACGGCACGATTGTTTTCCCTGTTTGCGGCTCCTCCGGAGAAAGATCTGGAATGGAATGAACAGGGCGTGGAGGGGTGTTATCGCTTTCTCAATCGGGTCTGGCGTGCTGTTGCCGACAATCTTGAATTGATAACAGAAATCTCTATTCCAGATAATGTCGCAGGGGAAGCGGCAGAATTACGTCGTAAAACCCATCAGACTATCAAGAAAGTCAGTGACGATGTGGATGGCCGTTTTCACTTCAATACTGCTATTGCCGCAGTGATGGAATTAGTGAATTCGATCTATGCGTTTAAGGCACGCAAAGAGAACCCTGGAGTTCTACGTGAAGCACTGGAGGCCGTAGTCTGTCTATTGAACCCATTTGTTCCTCATATTTGTGAAGAGCTTTGGCAATTATTGGGACATCAGCAGGGCGTTGAGGCTTCGGGCTGGCCTGTTTGTGATAAGACCGCTTTAGTTGCAGAAGAGATCACACTGGTTGTGCAGGTAAATGGCAAGGTTCGCAGCAAGATTACAGTTGCTGTTGCTGCAGATAAGCCATCTATTGAGGCTGATGCCTTGGCCGAGCCTAACGTGCAACGCTTTATCAACGGAAAACAAGTGCGCAAAATTATCGTGGTTCCTGGACGGTTGATAAACATCGTGGTGGCGTAATGAGGGTCATCGGTCTATTTATTTTTCTGCTTTTCTTGTCGGGGTGTGGTTACCAATTTCCTGGGCAGGCTGGTGCTTTGCCTACAGGAGTTGAGAAGCTTTATATCCCTCTATTTATAAATAAAACGACTGAACCACAACTTGAATATCAAATGACGAGTCGGGTAAGTGAAGTTTTTTCACGTAATAGTAAAATTTCACAGGTAGAGATGCCTGAGTATGCTGAGGCATCTCTACTCGGAACAATTCGCAGTTACAAGACTCGGGCTCTATCTTATGATAGTTCCGATGCTATCGGTGAATATCGTTCCACAATGATTGTCGATGCGCAGCTATGGCAGGCTGCAACAGAGCACCTACTTTGGGAGGGCTCCGTTAATTGGAGTGCAGAATACAGTGCTGCCGATGATAAAAGTGCTCAGGAGAGCTTTGAGAAACAGGCGCTGGAAGAGATAACTTTACGTTTGGCAGAAGAGCTTCTCTATCAATTACTAGATGATTTTTAGTCGATGACTGCTGACGAACTATACCGTAGGTTGCGTTCGAATCAGGCTCCCGAACTTATTTTTCTTTGTGGCCAAGAACAATACCTCGTTCAACATGCGGCACGTTCCGTTCGTCAGGTGGTTTTGTCTGACGAAAAAGATGACTTCAACGATAGTCAATTCTACGGGAAGGAGACCACTGCCAGCCTGATTCTTGAGGCCGCAATGACTTATCCCGTCTTCGCCGAAAAAAGACTGGTGACGGTCAAGGACGCGCACCTGTTGTCAGCAACTGAGTTAGAAAAAATTCTCCCCTATTTGCAAAACCCTGTACCTGAAACCTGCTTGTTATTTATCGCTGATAAGATCGACAATCGTCGAAAATTTTTCCAACAATTTAAAAAAAATGGTGCTCTGGTTGAATTTAAAGTCTTGTCTGATAGAGAAATCCCCCAATACGTTAGAAATGCGCTCAATCAAAATGATGTGAAGATTTCAGCTGATGGATTAGACCTTTTTAGTTCAATGGTTGGTAGTAATTTGCATGAGGTTCATGCTGAGCTGGATAAATTATTGACTTATATTGGAACCGCTACGTTGATTGATGTTAAAGATGTTCAAGCGGTTGTATCAAGAGGTCGGGCTGAAAATGTTTTTGAATTGGGAAATGCTGTTGGTCGTGGAGATATCGCAACAGCGTTAACTTTAATTATGCGACTTGGTGCCGCAGGTGAAGCCCCGTTAAAAATTCTATCACTCTTGGTCAGACATTTTCGACAGCTTTGGAAAGTACGTGAACTGCAGGTGCAGAAATATCCAGTAAAAGAGATTGCAAAAGTTGCTGGAGTGCCTTTTTTTGTTGTTGATGGTTTGATTCAGCAGGGCAAGAAATTTTCGCGTAAGGATTTTCTTTACGCCCATGAGCTATTTCTTGAAACAGATCTTGCTATGAAATCAAGTGGTGCAGATGCCGGAGCTCTACTTGAAAGTCTGATATTGAATTTGGTTATAAAAAAAGGGAAATAAAAAAGGGAACCACTGTGTATGTAGTTCCCTTTTTAAAACTAAAAAAAATGGTTCAATCAAGTGTATTGACCAATTTGGTTAACCGGGAGATCTTACGACTGGCAGTGGCCTTGTGAATGACTCCTTTAGCCGATGTTTTAGCAATATAGGGAACGGCTTTTTCGAATGCGGATTGCGCTGCTTCTTTGTCTCCAGCAGTAACAGCCTCACGAACTTGCTTGACCAAGTTGCGCATTCCTGTGCGGATATGTGTATTGCGTGCTTGTCGCACCGCATTTTGTCTATTTCGTTTTACTGCTGATTTGTGATTAGCCACGAGTTATTCTCCTTGAGATTGGTTGATTTATTTGCTTTAAAGTGTCGAGATACTAGTTCTCTGTTGATTGTCTGTCAAGTTAGAAAATGATAATTGTAGTGAAAATATTACGCATCTTCATACTGTTATGGATAGTTTTTTTGGGATTAAAATTTATAAATGACTGAAAAGAGAAAAATTGCTGCTGCAACAATGGTTATGGCGCTAGCGACCTCACTCAGTCGAGTCGCAGGTTTGGTTCGCGATATTGTTGTGGCACGTTTGTTTGGTGCAGGGATGATGACTGATGCTTTTTTTATGGCATTTACCATCCCTAACATGTTGCGCCGTTTTTTTGGTGAAGGATCATTGACAGCCGCTTTTGTGCCAACATTCTCTGAAGTTTTTCACCAGCGAGGGGAAGAAGAAGCGCAACAGTTAGCAAACCGTTGTGTCAGTCTATTGTTGCTCGTTATGCTGGTTGTCGTGTCTCTGGGGATTTTATTCTCACCCTGGATTGTTCAGGGAATAGGTTTCGGCTTTGGTCAAATCTCTGGGAAGTTACAACTGACAGATCAGCTGAACCGGATCATGTTTCCCTACATTGGGCTGGTGTCAATACTGGCTTTGCTGACCGGTATATTGAACGTCCGCGGGCATTTCTTTGTCCCTTCTCTTTCCCCGTTGTTTTTGAACCTGGCAATGATCCTCAGTGCTCTGACCATGGGTCACCTGTTTGCGCAGCCGATCTATGCTCTCGCAGTCGGGGTGTTGTTGGGTGGAATTGTTCAATTACTGATGCAATTCCCGATTTTATGTCGTTATCACATTCGTCTGAAATTTGATTTTAATTTCCGGGGCGATCCATATTTACACAAGATTATGACCCTTATGTTGCCTGGTATCGCTGGTGTAGCCATTTATCAGATCAATATCATTGTGACCCGTTTACTGGCTTCCTTTCTTCCGGAAGGGAGTGTTTCCTATCTATATTATGGCCAACGACTGTTTGAATTTCCGCAAGGAATTTTTATTGTTGCCCTGGCCCAGGCCGTTTTGCCAATGATGAGTCGTCAGGTTGCTGAGGATGATCAAGTCAGTTTGCGACAATCTTTAACCTTTGCTATGACCCTGATTACCCTGTTCACTCTTCCTGCTATGGTTGGGCTAATAGTTTGTGCCAAGCCAATCTATTCGTTGTTTTTTCTAGGGGGAGAATTTGATCTGATGGCTCTTAAAAATACTGCTCTGGCCTTGGTTTGTTATGCGCCTGGGCTGATTTTTGTTGGCTATAGTCGTATTGCAGCTCAAACTTTCTATGCCCTGAATGATACTCGAACCCCGGTTCGAGTATCATTTTGGACGCTGTTGGTTAATCTGGCTTTAGGAGTTGTTCTGATGCAATTTTATGGATTTATCGGGTTGGCTGTCGCTTTGACTGTCGCATCACTGTTCAATGCTCTGCTGCTTCTGGTATTATTGCAGCGTAAGGTTGGTACATTCTTTCAGAAAGCTCTCTATGTTCCAATTTTGAAAGTACTACCCGCCTGTTTGTTGATGGCAATCGCTGTCTCATTTCTACTTAGATCTGTTGATTGGTTACAGAGTGGCTTATTGCTACATAAGTCACTTGTTTTATCTGTTGCAGTTGTCGTTGGAGCTCTGATTTATCTGGGATGCTGTTATGTGTTTAAAGTGGATGAAATCCACCAGGGGTGGAAGTTGTTAAGACGCAAGTAATGTATGTTATCAAAACTGACGAAAACGGATATCTCCCCGTTGAATTTTTAAATCCAGCCACTTTTTAAGCCAGATCTTGACGAATTGTCTGGTTACAGGAGTTAGAAGACAGAACCCAAACAGATCAGTGCAAAATCCAGGAGTTAAAAGTAGCAGTCCACCAGCAAGAATCATTGCTCCATCCATCATTTCTTCTGCGGGAATTCGACCCTGGTTCAGATCCGTTTGAATCCTATTTACTAAATTAAAACCTTGGCTTCTTGCCAGATAAGCACCTGCAATCCCGGTCAAAAAAATCATTCCAAACGTTGCTCCGATACCAATTTGGCGACCAGCTTCGATTAATACATATAGCTCAATTATTGGCACTAATGTGAAGAGTATTAGGAGTCTTATAAACATCTGCAGGGCCTTTCATTGGGAAACGTGAATATTTTATAGACACTATATAGTATTTTAATATGGAAATGCTATTCTCTTTGTAAGTTACTGAAAATATTGATAGAATAAACTGGTTAAAAAATAGGCAAGTCGTTGCCGTTGTCTGGTTTCCCTGCACAATTGATGTTTTCCACAGCCTTATGCTCATCTTATCCACGATATTTGTGGATGGAATGTAAAAGCTTTTGTTTTTCACGAACTTTGCAATTGATGACTATAAAAAACATATTTAAATTTCGTAATCTGTTATCACTTGCATCGTTTTTTTACGCAATAAATCTTCTGCATCTATATCCAGAGAATTAGTAAGTTGAACGGTGTCAAAGAATATTTCACCAAGAACCTTTTTAAGTTGAATCTCTGTGGTATCTGTTCCTTCAATTAATCGTGATAGGCTAGAAAAATGATTTTGCAGATTTATAACCTGTGTTGTTTGGCTTTTTGTAGTTATTTTTTTTGCAACTTTTGTTGCTTTTTTTAGAGCTGGTAGGTTCTCTGGGATGCGATCCAACAGATTATTGTCCTTTCCTTTCTCTGAACGTTCTTGCTGCTTGATTTCTTCCCAGCGCTGGGCATGCTTATTGACGTCTGCGTCTGCAAAGACATGGGGATGTCTACGAATCAGTTTATTGCGAATAGATTTTGCAACCTCGGCTAACCCAAACTCGTTTAGTTCTTTATAGATTTGCGCTACGAAGACCACTTGAAGTAATAAATCTCCTAACTCATCCCTGATGTCATCAGAATTATTGCTATCGATGGCTTCTAACAGTTCGTAGGCTTCTTCAAGTATGTAAGGTTTTAGTGTCTCTGGGGTTTGTTTCTGATCCCATGGGCAACCATTTGGTAAGCGGAGTGTTGCCATGATTTCAACTAACTTTTGAATTTCATCAGTTATATTTGTAGTTGCCAAGGTTGTCTCCTGTAAAGTTTGAATAATAACGCTTTCCATACAGTAATTTTTTTACTCACTGAACTTCATTCAGGTAATAATTACCAATATTGGTTCTATTTAAAAAAACCTTGCAAAACGTTGTTGAATGGGCTAGAAAGTGCGCCATTCAGAACGGTGGGAATGCTATCCTTTTGACTTGACATGGTTTTGTCTCTCTCTATACTGTACCTTTTGCCTTGGTGGTGATAGTGCGTCTCAAACTAGAAGATATCAAAGGGGGAGAGTTGGAGCAAGAATACTCCTGCTCTTTGACCGATTTTCCCGATTTGGTCGCGATTGCTGATGATGGTGGGCCAAAATTCACTGACCCGCTGCTGTTTCAGTTACGGTTTCAGCGGTCAGGTCAGTTTGTGGAAACTGACGGTCACTTTTGTTCTATAGTTGAATTAAAGTGTGGACGTTGTTTACAGAATTTTATACAGACTCTTGATGAGTCATTTGTGCTTACGTTTGTACCTCAAATCAAGGATAATGATACTGAAGAAGAAGTTGAGCTTGAAACTGTCGAGCTTGGTCTGATTACTTACGGAGATGATGTATTAGAGTTACAGGAACCGTTACAGGAACAGTTGCTCATGGCTGTTCCAATTAGTCCGGTTTGTAAGGCATCCTGTCGGGGGCTTTGTCCTGAATGTGGTATAGATCTGAACTTAGAAAAATGTGACTGCACGCGAAAGCCTTTTAATAATAAATTTAACGTTTTGGCTAATGTCGATTTTAAGAAGTCCTGATTGTTTTAAATTAGGCAATAATCCAATAAATCATTTATTGTGAAAAAATCATTTGTTTGATTGCAAGGAGAAAGTAAATGGCTGTACCAAAGAAGAAAACATCTAAGTCGAAAAAAAATATGCGTCGTTCCCATGATGCAATTTCTGCACCCGGCATATCCGTGTGCCCACAATGTCAAGAACCAAAACTACCACACCGTGTTTGTCCGCATTGCGGAACCTATAAGGGTAAAGAAATTATTAGTAGCGACGAAGTCTGATCTGGTCAAAACCTGACTATGTCTGTAAATATTGCTATTGATGCTATGGGGGGGGATAACTCGCCTGCTGCCGAGGTTGCTGGTGCCGTTCTTGCCTGTCAGCAATGGGACTGCCGGGTTGTGCTTGTCGGTGACACTGCGAAAATTCAGACAGAACTTGACAAACATCAGACCCATGGTTTGAACCTTGAGATTCATCATGCCAGTGAAGTTGTTGGCATGCATGATTCTCCTTCTGATGCTCTTCGCAAGAAAAAGGATTCTTCGATTCGTGTCGCTTTCGATCTTGCAAAAGAAGGTGTTGCATCAGCCGTTGTCAGCGCTGGCAATTCCGGAGCCATTATGGCTTGCGGCATGTATGTCTACGGGCGCGTCAAAGGGATTGAGCGCCCTGCTATTGGTACGTTGTTGCCTAACCTCAATGACCAGACAATGGTTCTGGATATGGGTGCAAATGTTGATTGTAAGGCTTCGCACTTACATCAATTTGCCATCATGGGCAGCCTTTATGTCGAAAATTTTCTCGACAAGCCCCACCCACGAGTTGGTCTGCTCTCTAATGGAGAGGAAGAAAAAAAAGGCAATGATCTGACCCGGGAAACCCATCAACTGCTGAAAGAATCACAATTAAATTACTTAGGATATGTTGAGGGTGGAGATGTTTACAATGGTTCTGTTGATGTTGTTGTCTGTGATGGTTTTGTCGGCAATGTTCTGTTGAAAGTCTCTGAAGGTTTGGCTGTTGCCATTGGAACGATGTTGAAGCAAGAGATTGAGGGGCGTTTCTGGGCTAAGCTCGGTTATTTATTCAGCCGTCCAGCGTTCGCAGCTTTTAAGAAGAGAACTAACCCTGCAGAATATGGGGGCGCTCCATTGCTTGGTATTGCAGGTGTTGGGATCGTTTGCCACGGTAGCTCGGACTCAAAGGCAATCAGCATCGCAATTCGCCAGGCCGGTGAATATGCAAAAATTCGTTTTGAGGAAAAACTGGCAACTCTACTCTAAAACTTGGTTTACTTGAACATTTTCAGGTAAAGGAGTCACCGTAAATGAAAGCTCGAATTGTCGGCACAGGATCTTATCTGCCTGAAAAAGTAAGGACAAATTACGATCTCGAAAAAATGGTTGATACCAGTCATGACTGGATTGTTGCCAGAACCGGGATTGAAGAGAGGCGCATAGCAGATGCAGCAGAATGTACTTCTGACATGGCAACAGTTGCGGCACAACGTGCCATGGATATGGCAGGGGTTAGCGCTGAAGAAATAGACCTGATTGTTCTTGGAACGATTACTGGTGATTATCCATGGCCGGCGACTGCTTGTATAGTTCAAGCAAATCTTGGTGCTAAAAATGCTTTTGCTTATGATCTCTCAGCAGCTTGTAGTGGTTTTCTTTATGCGTTGTCGAATGCCAATGATTTTATTATGTCAGGGCGCGGTAAAAGAGCTCTAGTTATTGGTGCTGAGACTCTGAGTCGATCTGTTGACTGGACTGATAGAAATACATGCGTTCTGTTTGGAGATGGAGCAGGTGCTGTACTGTTAGAAGCTCAGGAGGGTGATTCTGGGGTTTTGTCCTGCCATTTGCATTCAGATGGAAACTATCTTGAGCTTCTTTATCAACCAGGTTTTGGGGCAAAACATCCAGTTTCCGTAGAAGGAATTGAAGCAAGACTTTCATACCTGAAGATGCAGGGAAATGAGGTCTTCAAAGTTGCAGTGCGTTCATTGACGGAAGTTTCAAAGGAAGCATTGTCAGCAAATGGCTATACCAGCGCCGATGTTGGTCAATTTATTCCACATCAGGCCAATCTGCGGATTCTGGAAGCTACGACAAAGCGCCTTGGTTTAACCAAAGAGCAGAGTTTTATTAATGTGCATAAGTATGGCAATACATCGGGTGCAACTATTCCTATCGCAATTGATGAAGCATACCATCAAGGATTACTCAAAGAGGGAGACTTGATTCTTTCTGCTGCCTTTGGTGGTGGCTTCACGTGGGGATCAACTTTAATTCGTTGGTAAGTCTTTGTTTAGAAGAGGTCAGTAGATCTCGTTTAAGGAACTTGAACAATGGATGCATTTGTCTTTCCGGGGCAGGGTTCACAATACCCAGGAATGGGAAAAGATCTTGCTGATAATTTTAATGTTGCCAAGCTGGTATTTGAAGAAGCTAACGATGCTCTTGGTTTTGATCTTGCGGCACTATGCTTTTCTGGATCTGAAGAAGACCTTAAATTAACAGCCAATACACAACCGGCTATTCTGACGACAAGTATTGCTGCGCTGCGGGTACTACAGGAAGAAACTGATCTCTCTTCTTCTTTTACTGCTGGCCACTCGCTTGGGGAATATTCTGCTCTGGTCGCTGCTGGTGCACTTGATTTTGCCGATGCAGTAAAAACTGTGCGGCAACGTGGTACATATATGCAAGAAGCTGTTCCTGTTGGTGTCGGTGCTATGGCCGCTATTATGGGAATTGAAGAAAAGATACTTTTACAGCTTTGCCAGGAAGCCGCTGCGGGCGAGGTTGTGGCTCCAGCCAATTATAATAGCCCTGGACAAATTGTAATTGCAGGACACACAACCGCTGTAGAGCGAGCAATTATTCTAGCTAAGGAGCAGGGGGCAAAACGTGCGCTACTTTTACCTGTCAGTGCCCCATTTCACTCTACCTTGATGGCTCCAGCAGCACAACGCTTGCAGGCAGATCTCGAATTGGTCAATGTCACGCCGTTGAGCTGCCCGGTTGTTAGTAATGTTGAAGCGGTACCCTGTCAAGATAAATCTAGAGTTCAGTCGCTCTTAGTCGAACAGGTTTGTGCTCCAGTTCGCTGGGAAGAATCAATCCTTAAAATGAAGGATCTGGGTGTTAACAGGTATGTGGAGATTGGTCCGGGGCGGGTTCTCTCCAGTTTGATCAAGCGGATTGATCGATCTGCAAAACAACATAATATTGGCGACGTTGTCAGTTTAAAAAAAATACAAGGATAATATGATATATTATTCTCTCATCAAAATTTAAGGAGAATTCATATGGTTCAAGATAGAGTTGCATTAATTACAGGAGCATCACGCGGAATTGGTCGTAGCATTTCATTGGCGCTGGCTGCTCAAGGCGCCAAAATTGTTGCTGTTGATGTCGACCTACAGGCGACTGAAGAGTTTGTTGCTGAGCTTAAAGCTTCGGGAACTGAGGCAGTTGCAGTGCAGGGCAATGTTACTGTAGCGGCGGATGTTGAGCAGATGGTCAAAGTTGCTAAAGAAACCTTTGATCGAATTGATATTCTGGTTAATAATGCAGGTATTACCCGTGATGCATTGCTTCTTAGGATGAAAGATGAAGATTGGGATGCTGTTTTGGATGTCAATCTTAAGGGTGCATTTCTGTGTACTCGTGCAGTATCCAAGCTGATGACCAAGCAACGTAACGGGCGGATTATCAATATTGTATCTGTCGTCGGGCAGATGGGGAACGCTGGACAAGCAAATTATTGCGCCAGTAAGGCAGGATTGATGGGTTTGACTCGCTCCAATGCTCGTGAGTTGGCAAAGCGCAATATAACCGTGAATGCAGTAGCACCAGGTTTTATTGCTACGGCTATGACTGATGCTCTTCCTGAGGATAAGCGTCAGGAGTTAGCTGGACAAATTCCGCTGGCAAGACTTGGTTCTGCTGATGATATTGCTTACACTGTTCTTTTCCTTGCATCAGATCAGGCCGGTTATATAACCGGGCAAGTAGTTGGTGTTAATGGTGGAATGTACATGTAAATAAACTGGCTTTTTTTGGCCTACATAACTTAAAAAGGAGGAAAGTAAATGGCTTCTATTGAGGAAAGAGTAAAACAAATCGTTGCTGAGCAATTGGGTGTCGATGAAGAACAAGTTACTGATGGTGCAGCTTTTATGGATGATTTAGGTGCTGATTCATTGGATACTGTTGAGTTGGTTATGGCTTTGGAAGAAGAATTTGACGTGGAAATCTCTGACGAAGATGCAGAGAAAATTCAAACCGTCAAAAATGCTGTTGATTATATTAACAAAGCTTCCTGATAAATGGCGGTGGTGTCGGGTGAACAATCTAACACCACCGTTCTATTTCCTGCCATTTAAGCTTGTATTAAACCGAAAAGCAAATGACCATCATATCTATTAGTTGAGAGATTTCATTATGCGTAGAGTTGTAGTCACTGGACTTGGTGTTGTATCTCCTTTAGGAACTGGAGTTGATAAAAACTGGGACGCACTTATCAGTGGACAGTGTGGTATAGATACGATTTCCCGTTTTGATGCTTCTGAACTTCCAACGCAAATCGCTGGCGAAGTCAAAGATTTTAATGCGACAGATTATATTGATAAGAAAGAGATTAAAAAAATGGATCTCTTTATACAATATGGTCTGGCTGCAGCACAAATGGCTTTAGAAGATTCTGGACTTGAGATCAACGATGACAATTCCGAGCGTGTCGGGGTATTGGTTGGATCGGGACTTGGTGGATTGCCGGCGATAGAAAAATATCACCAAATCTTGATGGAGCGGGGTTATAAAAAAGTTACTCCTTTCTTTATCCCGATGTTGATCATTAATCTGGCTCCTGGACATATTTCAATGAAATTCGGTGCTAAGGGTCCGAACTTGTCTTCAGTATCTGCTTGCGCAACGGGCACTCATTCTATTGGTGATGCTTATCATATGATCGCCCGTGGTGATGCCGATGCTATGTTTGCTGGTGGTACCGAGTCGACAATTACTCCACTTGGGATCGGTGGTTTCAATGTTATGAAAGCCCTTTCAACCCGTAATGATGCTCCCCAAGCAGCAAGCCGTCCGTTTGAGAAAAACCGTGATGGCTTTATTATGGGTGAGGGTGCCGGGATTTTGATTCTTGAAGAATACGAAAGCGCTAAAAAACGTGGTGCCGATATCTACTGTGAAGTTGCCGGATATGGTCTTAGTAGTGATGCTTTTCACTTAACCCAACCTGCTCCAGGCGGGGAAGGTGCTGCACGTTGTATTAAGATGGCCTTGAAGGGTGCCGGAATGAACCCAGATCAGGTCGATTATATCAACGCTCACGGAACCTCCACTTATTTTAATGACCTCTATGAAACCATGGCAATTAAATCTGTTTTTGGTGAGCATGCACGAAAAGTCATGATCAGTTCGACTAAGGGGATGACAGGGCATGGATTGGGGGCAGCTGGAGGAATGGAGGCTGCATTCTCTGCTTTGGTTTTGAAAAACGGAATTATTCCGCCGACCATCAACTATGAAGAGCCCGACCCAGAATGTGACCTTGATTATGTTCCAAATGAATCACGCCAAGTTGATTGTCAGGTCGCTATCTCAAATTCTTTTGGTTTCGGTGGCACAAATGCAACTCTTGCTTTTCGTAAAATCTGAGGTGTTTCATGTTAGTTGTTGGTAGTGATCATGGTGGCTATGAACTGAAGATGGCCATTCTTGAAATGTTACGTGACAAAGGTATTGCCTGTGCAGATTTTGGTACTGATGGTTCTGATTCTGTCGATTATCCTGATTATGCTGCAAAGGTTGCTGGTGCTGTATCTTCCGGTGATGCAGAGTTGGGAATATTGATTTGCGGAACCGGAATCGGGATGTCGATATCAGCTAATAAGTTTTCTAAAGTGCGGGCTGCTTTGGTTCATGATGAATTCACTGCACAAATGGCCAGAGAGCATAATAATGCAAATATTCTGGTGATGGGGGGAAGGGTGCTATCTTGTGATCAAGGAAAAAAATTGGTTGCAATTTGGCTCGCCACAGAATTTGAGGGCGATCGGCACCAGAATCGTTTGGATAAGATTACTGCTTTTGAGCAGCAGGCTACTACGCAATAAACAAAACGGGGCTGATGGATAGCCCCGTTTTTTATTTTTAAATCATGACCCTACCGGGAGGATAGCGATGAATATGCAGAACCTTACTACATTTGATCCTGAAATTGCTCAGATCGTCACTCGGGAAACGGAGCGGCAGGAATATAATTTGGAATTTATTGCTTCGGAAAATTTTGTTAGTGAAGCGGTTCTCGAAGCACAAGGTTCAGTACTGACCAACAAGTATGCAGAAGGTTACCCGGCGAAAAGATATTATGGTGGTTGTGAATTTGTCGATGTTGCTGAACAGTTGGCAATTGATCGTGCCAAGGAGCTATTTGGTGCTGAACATGCCAATGTGCAACCACACTCTGGGTCACAGGCGAATATGGCCGTATATATGGCTGTCTGTAAACCTGGCGATACAGTCCTTGGCATGAACTTGGCTCATGGGGGCCACTTAACCCATGGATCACCGGTAAACTTTTCTGGAAAACTCTACAACATTATTCCCTATGGTTTGGATGCCGATACTGGTGTTATCGACTATGAAGAAGTTGAACGTCTGGCGATAGAGCATCAGCCTAAGTTGATTGTTGTCGGTGCCAGTGCTTATCCGCGTGAAATTGATTTCATTGCGTTTCGGAAGATTGCTGACAAAGTCGGCGCTGTGATTATGGTCGATATGGCTCATATTGCCGGATTGGTTGCCGCTGGTGCCCACTCGAATCCAGTCCCCTATGCCGAGTTTGTGACCACGACGACCCATAAGACTCTGCGTGGGCCACGTGGAGGGATGATCCTCTGCACTGAAGAATGGGCTAAGAAGCTAAACAGTAACATCTTCCCGGGAATTCAGGGTGGTCCACTGATGCATGTGATTGCTGCAAAAGCAGTTGCGTTTAAAGAAGCTTTATTGCCAGAGTTTAAGGAGTATGCCGCTCAGGTGGTTAGAAATGCTCAGGCTTTAGCGGGTGGACTGGTTGAGAAAGGTTATAAGCTGGTTTCTGGTGGAACCGATAATCACTTAATTCTAGTCGATTTTACTGGAACCGAGATTACTGGTAAAGTTGCCGAAAAAGCTCTTGAAGATGCTGGTATTACCGTTAATAAGAATGCTGTTCCTTTTGACACCAGATCGCCATTTGTGACCAGTGGTATCCGTATTGGTACTCCGGCAACGACAACTCGTGGTCTAAAAGAAGCGGAGATGTTGCAGGTCGCAGAATGGATCGATAGAGCATTGCAAAATATTGACAATGACGCTGAATTGGCAAAAATAAGGGAAGAGGTTAAAGAGCTCTGTCAGCGTTTTCCTCTTTATGCTCACCGCTTGAAATAGGTTCAGATTATGGAACGCCCTGGTTGGAATGAATATTTTATGCAAATTACGCAGTTGGTAGCAAGTCGTTCTACCTGTATGCGCCGTCAAGTTGGTGCTTTGCTGGTTAAAGAAAAAAATATTATGGCGACTGGTTACAACGGAGTACCGAGTGGGATTACTCACTGTGAAGTTACCGGTTGTTTGCGTGAGCAATTAAATGTTCCTTCGGGAGAACGTCACGAACTGTGCCGGGGGCTGCATGCTGAACAAAATGCTATTATTCAGGCCGCAAAACATGGAGCAAGCATCGTTGGTTCAACTCTCTATTGTACTGATTCTCCTTGTATAATTTGCAGCAAGATGCTGATTAATGCAGGTGTTGTTGAGGTTATCTTCGGGCGTGGTTATCCTGATTCATTGTCTCTGGAAATGCTGGCTGAAGCGGGAATCAAATTTTGTCAACATGCAGGAGAAATCGAAAAATGAATTGTCCTTTTTGTCGTCATGCTGATACTCGAGTCGTTGATTCAAGGCTTGGAAAAGAAGGAAATAATGTTCGCCGTCGGCGTGAATGTCCATCCTGTGAACGGCGCTTTACGACCTATGAAAGGGTAGAAGAGATACTTCCCTGGGTGATAAAGAAAGATGGACGACGTGAAGCCTTTGATCGTTCTAAAATCATCTCCGGTATGCAACGTGCCTGTGAGAAGAGACCGGTTCCCGTTGAGCAAATAGAAGTGCTGGTTGATCAACTAGAGCGCAAATTTCAGGAATGTGGTGATAAAGAAATTTCTGCAAGTCTGATTGGTGAAGCGGTGATGGATGTGTTGCATAATGTTGATGAGGTTGCTTATGTCCGTTTTGCATCGGTTTACCGCCAGTTTAAGGATATTAACGAATTTATGCTGGAATTAAATGATCTGTTGAAGAATTCTCACTAGCCACTCCATTTATTTGGTAATTTGTAGCCGGGTCGTCTTTGATAGATGTCCCGGCGTTTGTATTTAAGGGGAATTTTTACTGTCAATGGCTACTCCAGAACATCAACACTTTATGCAGTTAGCTCTCGATTTAGCTCAACAGGGAGTAGGTAGAACTGCCCCCAATCCACCTGTTGGGGCTGTGATTGTTAAATCAGGAATCGTTATTGGTGAAGGGTTTCATCCTCGGGCTGGTGAGCCTCATGCGGAGATTTTTGCTCTACAGCAGGCGGGTGAAAGAGCCCATGGAGCAGAGATTTATGTCACATTGGAACCTTGTTCACACCATGGCAAAACACCACCCTGCGTAGATGCGCTGATTGCTGCTGGAATCAAGTCTGTATATCTTGGCATAGTGGATCCAAATCCACAGGTCGCAGGAAATGGCATTAAGAAACTGCAGGAATCTGCAATTCATGTTCAGACAGGAATTTTAGAATCTTCTTGTCGTCGCTTGATTGCTCCTTTCAGTAAGCATATAAGAACAGGTCTTCCTTATACGATTTATAAAGCAGCAACGACTGTAGATGGAAATACGGCAACAACGACTGGCGATTCAAGATGGGTTTCAGGAGAGACCAGCCGGTTGCAGGTTCATCGGCTACGAAATCGGGTTGAAGCAATCATGGTTGGTGTCGGTACGGTGCTAAGTGATGACCCTTTGCTCAATACTCGGATTCCTGAGGGTGGTGGGCGAGACCCACTGAGGGTGGTCGTCGATAGCCAATTGCGGATCAGCCCTGAGTGCCGTATGTTGACACAGGAATCATCTGCAAAAACTCTGATTGCAACAATTTCGACTGATCTGAAAAAAATTACAGAATTACAGAAAACCGGGGCAGAAATTGTTGTTTTTTTATCGAATTCTGGCAGAGTTCCTCTCATAAAGCTATGGGAAGAGCTTGGAAGGCGCAATATTCAGACCCTCCTTCTGGAAGGAGGGTCGGTGCTGGCAAAAGCTGCTCTTAATAATGCCTTGATTGATCGATTGATGTTGTTCGTTGCTCCTAAATTACTTGGTGGGTCATCCGGTTGCGGAATTTTTTCCGGATCAGGTTTTATGAAGATGACAGCGGCTATCAAGTTGGAGGATGTTCGCTATAAACAGGTTGGGGAAGATTTACTGATCACAGGAGATATAGCATCATGTTTACTGGATTGATTCAGTCTGTTGGCCTAATTCACAGTTTTACACGACATGGACACTCCGCTCAATTGCGGATTTCCAGTAGCTTGGTTGCTGAAGATCTGCAACTCGGTGAGAGTATTGCTGTGAATGGTGCTTGTTTAACAGTCACCGCATGGGATAACACGAGTTTTACCGTGGATGTCTCACCGGAAACCCTCAAGTGTACAACTCTGAGTCAGTTGCCCATAAATCATCCGGTTAATCTCGAGAGAGCGATGCGTCTTTCGGATCGATTGGGAGGACATTTGGTTAGTGGGCATATCGATTGTATTGCTTTGGTTCGGCGACGTTACGAAGATCAAAATGCAATCCGTTTTGAATTCAGTATTTCAAAAGAGATTATACGCTATCTGGTAGCAAAAGGATCGGTAGCTGTTGATGGTATCAGTTTAACAGTTAATAAAGTTGAACTGGATATGTTCACGGTTTCCGTCATTCCGCATTCTTTGAAAATGACAACCTTAAAAGATTGTCGTGAAGGCTCACAGGTCAATATTGAAACAGACTTGATTGGTCGTTATGTAGAACGATTAATGCAGAGTAAAATTGGTTCAACAGGTAAGTCGAAGGTTGATTTTGACTTTCTTGCTAAAAATGGTTTTCTGTGAGATAAAATGGCGTCGTTAAATCACGTTTACGTAAAAATAAGGAATAAAAGATGACAATAGCAAAAATAGAAGCCGCTCTTGACGATATACGTCATGGGAAAATGGTGATTCTGGTTGACGATGAAGATCGTGAAAACGAAGGCGACCTTGTTGTCGCTGCAGAAATGGCCACTCCTGAAATTATCAATTTTATGGCAACGCAAGGGCGTGGGCTGATTTGCCTCTCTTTGACTGAAGCGCGTGCTGATGAGCTCGGTTTGCCATTGATGGTATCTGACAACAGCTCATCTTTTGGTACTGCATTTACGGTTTCAATTGAAGCACGTCAGGGTGTAACCACCGGTATTTCAGTTGCTGATCGAGCCCATACAATACAGGTTGCCGTGGCAGATAATACAACTGCGCGAGACCTTGCTCGTCCAGGACATGTTTTTCCGTTACGGGCTAAAAATGGTGGTGTAATGGTTCGCACCGGACAGACAGAAGGATCAGTTGATCTTGCTCGCTTGGCCGGGCTCAAGCCCGCCGGAGTTATTTGTGAGATCATGAATGATGATGGCACTATGGCGAGGATGCCACAGTTGGAAGTTTTTGCCGCTCAACACGATCTTAAGATTATTTCAGTTGCTGATATCGTATCTTATCGGATGCGTAAAGAGCTATTGGTTCGGCGTGCTGCTGAAACCATAATCCCGACTCCATTTGGCGGCACATTTACAGCAGTTGTCTATGAGAACGATGTCGATGATGCCCAGCATATGGCTTTGGTTAAAGGTGAAATTAACTCAAATGAGCCGATTTTGGTTCGGGTTCACTCTGAATGTTTGACTGGTGATGTGTTCGGTTCGCAACGCTGTGATTGTGGTGAACAATTGCAAGCAGCTATGGCTCAAATTGAAGAAGAAGGTGTTGGTGTTGTTCTCTATATGCGTCAAGAAGGGCGTGGCATTGGCTTGATCAATAAAATCAAAGCTTATGCTTTACAGGATCAAGGACATGATACGGTTGAGGCAAATCATGTTTTGGGATTTAAAGATGATCTACGTGATTATGGATTGGGTGCTCAAATTCTCGCTGAACTTGGGGTGCGTAAGCTGCGCTTGATGACTAATAACCCTAAAAAAATTGTTGGTTTGGAAGGCTATGGATTAGAAATTGTTGAACGAGTTTCGATTGAAGTGCCTGCACATCAAGACAATCTTAAATATTTGAAAACTAAACGGGAAAAAATGGGACATCTGCTGGAAAATCTCTAGCATGTTCTCAGGAGGTCATTATGGCAAAAATTATTGAAGGAACATTGGAAGCTAAAAATTACCGCTTTGGTATCATCGTGAGTCGTTTTAACAGTTTTATCTCTGATCGATTGTTGGAGGGAGCAGTTGATTGCCTGGCACGACATGGTGCTACTGAGGAACAAATGACAATTGTTAAAGCTCCCGGAGCTTTTGAATTACCGCTGGTTGCCAAGAAAATGGCTGATTCAAAAAAGTATGATGCGTTGATCTGTCTCGGTGCAGTCATTCGTGGTGGAACTCCCCATTTTGAATATGTAAGCTCTGAAATGACCAAGGGAATTGCATCGGTATCATTGCAGGCGGGGTTGCCAATTGCTTTTGGTGTGTTGACTACTGATTCTGTCGAGCAGGCAATCGAAAGAGCTGGAACAAAAGCAGGAAACAAGGGTGTTGAAGCTGCTATGAGTGCCATTGAGATGGTGAATTTATTGGGGGCAGTTTAACTCCATGTCAAATAATCGCCGTGTTGGGCGTGAATATGCGCTGAAAATGTTATTCGCTTTACAAATTGATAAAGATCAGGTGGAACCAGATCGACTGCTTGAATCCTTCTGGAACAATTTTCGTTTCGCTGATGATCTCTTAGGTGAGCCACTGGAGTCGATTGATATTCCATTGACAACTGCGACTCGATTATTTGCCGAATCACTTGTTAGAGGAGTTGTAGAGTTCCGTGCGGTGATTGATAGGAAAATATCTGAAATTGCTAAAAACTGGTCGCTGACCAGGATGGCGGCAGTTGATTTATCAATTCTACGGATAGGTGCCTATGAGCTTCTTTATCAACCATCTGTTCCCGCAGCTGTCGTGATTGACGAAGCTATCGAAATTGCAAAACGCTATGGAACCAAAGACTCACCTTCCTTTGTGAATGGGCTGCTTGATAAGATCGCCAAAGAAGTTAGTGAAAAGCAATCAGCTGAATAATGATATTTTGTAATTAGAGGATTTTATGAGCACAATTAAAGTAGGTTTGCTTGGGTTTGGAACTATTGGCACTGGAGTGGTTAGAAACTTCCAGCGTAATGCCACAATCATGCAACAACGTCTTGGTTCTCGTTTAGAATTGTTTAGAATTGCCGACCTTGATGTCAGTACTGATCGAGGTGTGCAGCTTGAATCAGGAGTTTTGACATCTGATGTTGAAGATGTCATTAGTCATCCTGACATTGATATTGTTATTGAGTTGATTGGTGGTTACGAACCGGCAAAGAGTTTCATCCTTAAGGCGATTGCCAACGGTAAACACATCGTCACAGCTAACAAGGCATTGATGGCGGTGCATGGCGAAGAAATTATTGCAGCTGCAAATCAACAGGGTGTTTCGGTTATGTTTGAGGCTGCTGTTGGTGGTGGGATTCCGATCATTTCAGCAATTAAGGAAAGCCTTTGTAGTAATGAATTTAGTTCTATCCTTGGAATTTTGAATGGAACCTGTAATTTTATTTTGACCAAAATGACTGATGATGGAAGTGACTTTGCTCCGGTACTTCAGGAAGCACAGGAGTTAGGTTACGCAGAAGCCGATCCGACTTTTGATATTGAGGGGGTTGACACCGCCCACAAGATTGCTTTGCTCTCTGCCCTTTGTTTTGGAACAACTGTTGACTTTTCACAAGTTTATACCGAGGGTATCAGCAATATTGCTGCAATCGATATTCAGTTTGCTGAGCAAATGGGGTACAAGATCAAACTGTTGGCAATTGGTAAAAATCATGGTGATCAAATTGAAGTTCGGGTTCATCCGACGATGATTCCTGGAACCTATCAGCTTGCCAGTATAAATGGTGTTTTTAATGCGGTACGATTGACTGGAGATTTTGTTGGGCCTACGTTGCTCTATGGTAGTGGTGCAGGAATGGATGCGACTGCCAGTGCAGTGATGGGAGATGTGATGGCTATTAGCCGGGATCAAGTTTCCGGTGCACGCTCACGGGTTCCAGTCATGGGGTACTGTGCAGATCAGATCAAATCTCTGCCGATTAAAGCGATGAGTGAAATCGTCAGTCATTATTATCTACGTTTTACCACGATTGATCAGCCTGGTGTGTTGGCAAAGATTGCGGGTTGTCTGGGTGAGTATAACATCAGTATTCAGTCAATGATCCAGCCGGAGGGACATGAGGGTGATTCTATTCCGATCGTTCTGATGACACATGCAGCAAAAGAGGTAGATATCTCCAGTGCTTTGAAGGAGATTGGACAACTGGATATAATTTCACAGCCAACATGTTTGATTCGAGTTGAGCACGATCTGGACTGATGTTAATTAACGAAAATCTTTATCTAAGCCGCCTCATAGAGGCGGCTTATTTAGTTTGGTGAATCAGTTAGTAGAAATTTCTGGTTCAACAATATAGCGTTTAATTTTACGTGTGGTCGTTTTTGGAAATTCATCTTCTCTCAGGGTGAACTTTTTGACTCTTTTGTAATCAGCAAGGTCTTTACCGTAAGTCAGTACTTCTTTGCGAATCAGACTTTCGATTGCAGCAGCAGACATTGGGCCATCGTCTTGCTCCTTCGCCAGTGCAAACAACGCTTCTTCATTCGGAAAAATAACGGCGTAGACTTCTTCTGCCGTTACACCAACTTTATGGCCATAAACCATAATTTCTGCAACATAGGGGCTCTTTAGTATCTGATTCTCTATTTCTTCGGGGTAAACATTTTTACCATTAGGGGTTACGATTAGATTTTTAACCCTGCCGCAGATCGATAACATGTTGTCCTCATCAATACGACCCAGATCCCCGGTACGGTACCAGCCGTCAACAAGTACCTCGTCTGTTGCTTTTTTGTTTTTGTAGTAGCCAAGCATGACATTTTGACCTTTTACTTTGATTTCTCCTTCACCTTCGGGATTTGGATTGTCAATTGAAATTTCGACACCATCCAATACTTCTCCAGAAGTTCCGGCCTTACTCTTGTAGGGACTCTCAGCGGAGATAATAGGAGACGTTTCGGTAATCCCATAGCCTTGCAGTAAAGTCAGACCAAGATCTCTGAATCCCTCAGCAACAGCTGGATCAAGAGCTGCGCCACCGCTGACAAAAGTCGTTTTTTCTCCAAGAGATTGTTGTACTTTGATGGTAACAACTTTTCGAGTTATCGGAAAATTGTAAAGGAGTCGTGAAGAAGACTTTGAGTTGATGTTCTTCATGATTCTGTCAAGCAGTAAGCGATAGACAGCAGGGACACCAAGGAGGAAAGTTGGCTTGATCTCGTTGAGATTATCACCAAGCTTTTTAATCGATTCCGCAAAACTAACTTGCCCTCCAAGTGAAAGGGGAAGCAGAACTCCGCAGACCTGTTCAAAAACGTGATTTATCGGCAAGAAGGAAAGTGTTTGTATTGAACTGTCGAGCTGGAAACGATGTCTTGCAGCTTCAATATTACTCACAATATTTCTGTGGCTGAGCATGGCTCCCTTGGATCGACCTGTGGTGCCAGATGTGTATAAAATTACAGCTCTATCTTCTGGTTGATTATTTGTCGGTGGCAGGGTAGTAGAATGAAAAATATCCTTGTAGGAAAAAAGACGTTTTTCTTTCAGTAACCGGTGCCGGGATATAACGGATTCTGAGAGGAAGTTGATAACTTTCTTTTTTTTGCCGGGTTGTTCTTCCTGCTGGACTAGTTTCGAATATGCTTGAATCGCTGCTTCTTCAATCGGCTTACGGCGTTCAGTGGAAAGGTCTAAATCTTTGACCAGCTCTTTCCAGAGAGTGGAAAGACTTTCCATCGCACCAGCTGTGTCACTTTGGTCGGTTAGGTCAGAAAGTGGTGCATCAATCAAAATAATTTTTTTTACTTCAGGAAGGTCATCTATGACTTCAAGAAGGGTCTCGAACTGAGGTTGTCCAACAAACACCGCCTCGGTGTTGGAATCATTTAAAATATGGCGCAGTTCTGTTGCTTTAAGTTCTTTATCAATCGGAATAGCAATACAACCGGCTCTTAATATGGAAAGATATGCTGCAACCCAGCGTGGAGAGGATGCTCCAAGGAGAGCAATGTGGGATTTTTCTTTAATTTCGAGCTGATGCAAACCTGCCGCCAGCTTTTCAACGGCATCCCAAAGTTTACTGTAAGTCAGGGGTTTCCATTGTCCTTTGTGTTTGTATTGTAGGGCAATTTTAGTCGTGTTCCGCTGACAGCTGGTCTGGATCAACCGGTCGATTGTTTGCACTTTTATACTCCATAATTTATATTGAATTGTGAAATTGTTTGCACCGCATGTAAATAATATACTTTAGCTTTGTCTTATTACTCAAGCAAGCTTGAATATTGTTTCTGCGCCAGGAAGTCGTAGCCAAGCCAAAAACTGAGTGAAATTGACAAAATAGCTTGACAGTATCAACGTCATTTTGATACAAGAACGCCGCGGTTTGATGCAGGCACGTAGCTCAGTGGGAGAGCACTTCCCTGACACGGAAGGGGTCGGCGGTTCAATCCCGCCCGTGCCTACCAGACCTAGTAACTGAATATGAGCGTACTAACTAGGGGCATCTGTAAGATGCCTCTTTTTGTTTCAACGTTAGAAAAAGTGCTCTAAACGTTAGGGGAAATCTCATGGCTTTATTACAAATTGAACTTCCTGATGGATCGATTAAAGAGGTTGAGTCTGGTGCGACTCCTTACGATATTGCTCTCACTATAGGTGAAGGATTAGCACGCCAATCTATAGCTGCTCGTTTTGAGAGTGATTTGATTGATGTGACCAGTCCTCTGAAAAGTTCGGGTAAGCTTGCCCTGATCACACAAAATTCACCGGAGGCGTTAGAGATTGTTCGCCATTCTTGTGCTCATTTGATGGCACAGGCGGTCAAGGAGCTCTACGGAAGCGAGGTTCAAGTCACTATTGGGCCAGCTATCAAAGATGGTTTTTACTACGACTTTTATAGCGAAACTAAAAAATTTGTTCCGGAAGATTTCCCGGTTTTAGAAGCAAAGATGACTGAACTTGCTAAGGCCGATCAGTCGGTCACACGTGAGGAAATGTCTCGTTCTGCTGCCATTGAATTATTTCGCAGTATGGGGGAGGACTATAAGGTTGAGTTGATTGAAGACCTTGATGCGGAAAAGGTTTCTCTCTATCGACAAGGTGATTTTGTTGATCTTTGTCGTGGGCCTCATGTGCCACGTACCGGAGTTTTGAAAGTTTTTAAATTGACCAGCCTTGCTGGTGCATATTGGCGTGGTAATGAAAATAATGCCATGTTGCAGAGAATTTATGCGACGGCATTTCTGAATAAAAAAGAGCTGAAAGCACACCTTCACCGCCTTGAAGAAGCCAAAAAGCGGGATCACCGGAAACTTGGGAAAGAGCTGGATCTATTTTCGTTCAGTGAGGAAGCTGGTGGCGGGTTAGTGCTTTGGCATCCCAAAGGTGCAATGCTTAGAACCATCATTGAGGATTTTGAGCGCAAAGAGCACTTGAAGCGTGGCTATGAACTTGTCGTTGGCCCGCAGATTCTCAAGACAGAACTCTGGAAAATGTCGGGTCATTACGAACATTATAGAGAGAATATGTATTTTACCGAAGTTGACGAGCAGGGTTACGGTATAAAGCCGATGAACTGTTT
>JADGEB010000032.1 GCA_016744595.1 Desulfuromusa sp. | reverse complement strand
GGTATGGTCATCAGTACCTCCAGTGGTTACGGGTTGTAACCGACTGAGACCATTTACACAAAGTTTTTTACACCCTCCCAGGTCTCGGGATTTCCCATAGTTCTGGATTCGACATTTTAATGCTGACTCCAATAAAGGTGATGTTTGTGCCGGTCTCACCGCATTGGGAACTGAACCTCACGAACCCTACGCTGATCTTATATCTTTCGCCCCTGACACATCCCGGATCTTACCACATTGACTGCTTTTACTCTGGATGTGGTCTCCTCAGGATGGGACAATGGCTGGGGGCAGGTTGAAGACAAGGGATTGGCAATCAAAGGAAATAACCGACTTTCATCTTTATTTTAACTCCCATCAATATGTCCTGATTTGGTGTCGGCGTATTGTTATCAGTACTATGGACTAATCACCTACCAATAAATTCCCACCCAAAATAATTACATGTGAAAAATCCACCACTTGTCCATTTGAGTTAGACTGAACCCCCTCCGCTCAGCATCTTGAAATACGATACTTACAGATACATTTGACCCGCTTGCCTGGTTTTAGTAGCCTCTGACAACAGGGAGGCCACTCTGCCAGGGGGGCTCCACTTTATGGTTTGAAATCAAGCTTTGGAAGAAGGTTAATTATGGAAAAAAACAATATTATTTTGATAGGTATGCCTGGAGCAGGTAAAAGTACTGTTGGAGTCATTCTGGCCAAACGAATTGGCTTTCATTTCATCGATACTGATTTGATCATTCAGGCTCAAGAAAAATGTCGATTACAGCAGATTATTGATACTCAAGGTCTGAAAACTTTTAGAAGAGTAGAGGAACAGATGCTCCTCAATCTCCAACCGGATTATAGCGTTATTGCAACTGGTGGATCGGTGATTTATTGTGAAGAGGGGTTGAAGGCACTAGGCAAAACAGGGATTTTGATTTATATCCAAGTTCCCTTAACAGTCCTAGAAGAGAGGATTGCTGACATGGGGCAACGCGGTCTGGTGATGGCTAAAGAGCAAACATTTGAACAGCTCTATCAGGAACGGGCTCCCCTTTACGAAAAATTTTCCAAATTGACTATTTCGGGTGAAGGGATGAACGCAGAACAAGTAGCGGCACAAATTGAAAAAGAGATCTGTCGACGTTGGCCAACGCTATCAATCTGCAGCTTGTAACACATTAGACAACTGAATAAAGTCAGCACAAAATGAAAATATCCAGACCTTCCGACTCCAAAATAGGCTATAATGGAGTTTTCCAGCTCACAAATGAAAAGTATGTCTTAAAAAGGAAAAAACATGAGTCCAGACCAGCTTGACGATTTATTACAGAAGGGAATTGAAGCAGCAGAAAAAGGTTACATTCATTCCGCTCAAGTTTTCCTCGGACAAGTCGCTGAGCATCGTAAAACTCCTGAACTTCACAGCTACCTAGCCTACTGTTTAGCCAAAGGTCAGGGGCGAATGCACTCTGCAGCAAAAATCTGTCGAGAATCAATCAAACGTGAACCAAACAATTCACTTCATTACCTGATACTGGGACGGATTTTACTGCTCTCCGGAGATAAAGGAAAATCGATCGATGCCTTTCGCCGGGGGCTTCGAACCAGTCCAAACCCTTTAATCATTGACGAGTTAAAAAAACTGGGTTTACGTAAGCCTGCAGTTATTAAAAACCTCAAGAGAAATCATCCCATCAATCGAGCACTGGGAAGAGTGTTTGGTTTCATCGGCTTCAGGTAATTCCGCTACCTATCCATGACGTGCCAAAAAACGATCTAATTCATTAGCAAACTTCTGTTTATCTTTGGCGCCGTAAGCTGTTGGTCCCCCAGTTTCGATTCCGCTGCTACGCAAATCATCCATAAAATTTCGTACCGACAACCTCTCACGAATATTTTCTTCACTAAAAAAAACCCCTCGAGGGTCTAACGCATGCCCACCTTGGCTAATTGTCTCGGCAGCCAACGGAATATCTGCCGTCACAACAAGATCTCCCAGTTCCAGTAACCGGACAATTTCCTGATCAGCAACATCAGCTCCGGCAGAAACCTGGATTGACCGAATCCAGAGTGACGCAGGGTGCCCCAAAGAACGGTTTGCAACCAGAGTTAGTAGTATTTTTTTCCGCTCAGCTACCCGATAAAGGAGTTCTTTAATTGGCTTTGGACAAGCATCCGCATCAATCCATATTTTCACTTAGCACCTCATGTTTTTATTTTCACCACAGTATAGCCACTCGATATTTCTCTGACCATGGGTTTCCTGACATCAGCAATGCTGATATATTACCACAATGGTCACCATTAAAATTCCACATTCAAGAGGAGAATCAAAATGATCAAAAAATTATCCATACTAATATTTGCCATCCTGCTTATCACTTCGACCTCCTTTGCAAAAACTTTTCAGGTCGATACCTATCACACACAAATCCATTTTACAGTAAAACATCTAGTGGTTTTCAAAGTCCGTGGCAACTTCAATGATTTTACCGGTTCACTTGAAGCCGACCCAAAAACAAAAACCCTCACTGCAGCAGAAGCAACCATCCAAGCGGCATCCATTGACACCCGCATTGACAAACGTGACACACACCTCCGCAGTGTGGATTTTTTTGATGCAGCCAAGTATCCAACAATTAATTTTAAAAGTAAAAAGATCACTGGTCACGGTGACAATATCACTATGGTGGGAGATATCACAATCAAAGGCATTACTAAGCAAATTGTCCTGAAGGGAAGCTTTCTCGGAACCGCATATGGTCCACAGGGAAAACTCAGGGCTGGATTTGAAGCTACAGGAAGGCTCAATCGCAAAGATTTTGGGTTAAACTGGAACAAAGTAACAGAAACTGGAGGACTGGTCGTAGGCGATGAAATTCAAATTGGGCTGGAGATTGAGTCAGTCATGAAATAGAAAGAAGAGAGATTAAACAGCAAATTGGTCACAATCTTTGCCTTTTTCCTCAACTATGTTTAAATGCACAGCAATGATCTAACTACAGGAGGAAAATCATGGCAAACCGCTATATCATGACTGCATTTGGTAAAGACCGTGCTGGAATTGTTGCCGACGTCACTCGGTTGCTTTACGAGAATGAATGCAACCTGGAAGATACCACCATGTCGATGTTGGCAGATGAATTCACCCTTAGCTTACTGTTTTCAAGCCATTTACCAAATATTGAAGAGCTGCTCAATAGAGAATGTCGTCGACTCGATTTGGATAAAGGGATTTCGGCTTTTGTACGGTCACTGCAGCCACAGCAAGAAAAAAAGCAGAAAGGCTATAAAACCTGCACTCTGCACATTGAAGGGTTAGATCAGGCGGGAATTGTTTATAAAACCAGTCAATTTATGGCTGATCGACAACTTAATATTATTCAGCTCGACTCTGCAACCAATGCCTCGCCCCAAAGTGGTGCAACAATTTATAACATGACCATTTACATCCAGGTTCCTGAAAATCTCCCTTTTGATCGTCTGGAAGAAGAGCTGTCAAGCCTCGCTGACGAGCTGCATGTCGATGTAACCATGGAGCGCTAAATAAAAGTTGTTGGATTGTTTTTATCTTAACCGGTCAATCTTACTATTTGTACTTTGAGGACTCAGTAATTATTCAGGAGGTTGTCAGGCTTGGCAAATCGCAGTACACTTTGCTTATTAAAAGTTGATTTTTGCCAAGCCAACAGCTCCCTAGATAAACGATCTCATATTCGGCTAGTCAAAGAATAAATCCTACCAGAGTCAATCTTGTAAGTGCTCACCTTTGCCGACGAACTTCCCTGTAACTTATCTACGGGAAAGCAGCTCCCTTTCTGATCCAGATACTAATTGCTGGCAAAACACCTATGAATCCATAGAACATCCAAACAATTGGTTTATTTTAAATAAATTTTGCTATAGAATACAACATTACTGCTTGATCAAAGAGGCACATACTACAAATATTTTGTCGGAGGAAAAAATGGCAACAAAAGTTAAGTTCGGAATATCACAAAAAGTATTGCTTATGCTGCTGCTGGTTGCCTTAGTTCCACTGATCAGTATCTGGTTTGTCAGCTATCAAAGTATCTCGAATCTAACCAATGAAAAAGTCAATCAGGAACTGGCTGCCATCAATAATGATCTGATCACACATGTTGACGGGTGGGTCGATATGAACCAACGGATGCTACTACAAAATGCCTCTCTCAACGAAATGCAATCGATGCAACCCAAGCTTCAGAATCAAGCCCTTAAAACAATAACCAAATATTATGATTGGGCTTACTTGGCATTTACTATTGACCTTAAGGGAAATAACATAGGTCGCAGTGATGGTAAAAAAACCAAATATTATGGAGATCGTGCTTACTTCAAGCAGGTTGTTGATGAAAAACAGTTTGGCAAACAACTTCTGATCGGAAAAACTTCTGGAAAGCCAGCAATGGTTCTTTCTACTGGTATCTTTGATGGCAACGGGAAACTTAAAGGGGTTTTAGCTCAGGCGATGACTCTGACCGAACTTTCCGGAAAAATTGTCAGTAACAAAATTGGTGAAACAGGATTTACTTTCCTGGTTGATGAGAAGAATGAAGTTATTGCTCATCCCGATGCCGGCATGACCCGTTCGCGGGTTGACTTGAGTAAACATCAAGCTCTTATAGCTTTAAAACAGGGTCAATCTACAACTATTTTTGAAAATTTAAATGGTGACAAGGTTGTTGCTGTTGCCAAAAAAAATGCACAGGGATGGACTATGGTCAGCCAGCAGAGCTATGCAGAAGCTTATCAACTGATCAAAGCAGAAAACCAGAAAGCTTTTTACCTGCTGATAGCAACACTGATCGTCATTGCTCTCGTCGCCATATTTGTATCGCGGCGTTTAACAGCTCCAATTCGTGAGCTAACAGAAGTTGCCGATAAATACAGTCAGGGTCAATTGGATCTGAAAATCAGCGGTCTGGATCGCAGTGATGAAATTGGACAACTCAGCCAGGCAATTGAACGGTTAGGCACCAGTATCCGTATGGCGATCACCCGATTACAAAAAAAGAAATAGTCGTTAACTCCAGGGGCAGTGACAATCACTGTCCCTTTTCTATTTTTACCATTATTTCTGCTCTACACCCTCATAGACATAGCAACATAAAACATACAAAGGCAAAGCATGAAGATTCTGTTCCTTCACGGGCTCGAGTCAGGCCCCCATGGCAGCAAATACCAAGTGTTGAGAAAAGTCTTCGGTGAAATCCTTGCACCAGACTGTAGTGGAGTGAAAGGTGAGAAAGAGCGCCTGACTATCATTCAACGTGAGATATCTCGTGAAGGCGGACCATTCCTCGTTGTCGGTTCGAGTATGGGGGGCTTGATGGCACTGTTGCTGCAAAAAGAAAATCAACAGCAGGTTGCTGGCTTAGTTCTCTGCGCTCCAGCGATTCATCGACCCGTAGCGACCAGCCTCAACCTGGACAACTTACCACCAACAGTAGTCATTCACGGAACAAAAGACGATGTTGTCCCAGTGGAAGCAAGCGAGCCATTTGGAGATCGGTTGATAAAAGTTGATGATGATCACCGACTGAGCAACAGTATAGGAGAAATATTACGGGCGGTATTCGAGATAAAGCTGGTTCTATTAGATATAACGGAAAATTGAAAACCTGCTACCAGAGAAGGATTACCGAATCAGGAGATAATCCGGTAAGGAGCGGTTGCGTAACTTCGGAATTGTAGGGTGTCATGTTTTTCCAATAAAGTTCTAATTCGATCGCGATTAACAGGATGAGAGACGCGACGTCCGGCTTCTCCCTCCGTGCACCATTCTACACTGGGGGTTTCCTCACTAGGCGTCAATTCACCGGAAGCATAGCGGGCAGAAAAACAAAAAATAAGGGTCGCTGGAGAAGAGACCTTAGACCAGACAACCGATAGTTTTGCATGGCTGACCGTCACCCCGGTTTCTTCCAAAACCTCACGAGAGAGGGCAAAGATCAGACTCTCTCCCTCCTCAACTCGACCCTGCGGTAATTCCCAACCACGAATATGATGCTTAACCAGAAGGATCTGGTTTTGTAAATTGCGGATAAGACAGCTGACAACCACGATGTGTTTCGGCTGATCCATCAATTTATCTCTCCATCCTTAAGTTCAGAAATCTCGGTACGGCTTTGAGCATGATTACCCAAATTTTCTTTTGGCAACAGAACCCAAAGTTGGCCATCCTGCTTCATTCTCCCAGCCATTTTTCCAGCATCATTACCCATTCCCCAGAAAAAATCGGCTCGAACATGCCCTTTGATAGCCCCACCAGTGTCCTGAGCAACCATCAATTGTTTTAACGGAAAGTCCGTACCGGGAAAGGTGGTGGAAAGAAAAACTGGCGCACCGAGGGGAATAGTACGAGGGTCAACAGCCAAACTGCGTAAAGCGGTCAGAGGAATTCCCAAAGCCCCAGGAGGGGACTGAATATCAGCCGGTAGGGTTCTAAAAAATATGTAGCTGGGGTTTTCAGCCAACAACTGTTTACCTGCTTCTGGATTCTTCTTAACCCAACGCATAATATTCTGCATCGACATTTGATCCCGAGTCATCGCATTGCGTTCCAAGAGTAATTTACCGATTGATCGATAGGGATGGCCATTTTGATTCACATAGCCAACCATAACCCGTTCACCATTTGGCAAACTAATCCGCCCTGAGCCCTGAATATGCAGAAAAAACAGCTCTACCGGATCTTCCACCCAAAATATTTCGTGTCCAACCAGGGGATTTTCCCCATCATCAATTTCACCACGTGCAAAGTACGGCACCACTCTATTCCCATCAACTCTGCCACGCAAACGATAATTACTCAATTCTGGATAAACATCATTCAGATCAATAATGAGTAAATCATCTGGTTGACGGTAGAGGGGATACTGATACTTTTCTGTCTTCACCTCGCTGCCAGACAATTCAGGACCATAATAACCAGTAATCAGACCATCAGTGCTACCATCTTCGTTACGGATTTGATTGGGTTGAAAAAAATCTTCAAAAAACCTACGTGCAGCATCGTCGGTATTTGGTGAAATTTGCAAAGCGGCGATACAAACCTGCTGCCACTGGTTACGTTTACCAATAGCTTGACAGCTTTGCTGGAAAGTTTTTAGTGCTGCAGCGGGGCGATCCAACAGCCAACCATCGACTTGATCCCAAGGAACTGGTTTCAATGGTTCAATTTCTACGACGGGGGGAGGAATAGCAACTAGTGGCTTAACCACTTTCGGTGGCTTACTGACACAGCTAACAAGAACGATAAGCAGGCAACCGGAAAGTAAAATTCGCCGTGAAATTTTAGCTTTAAAAAAGAATCTATTGCTCAACATAATTAATAACTCACAAAACTTAACCAAGAGAAAAAAACTACAACATATCGATTGGATCAACATCAATATGCAAATTAACCTGCCGGGGTAATTGCTTAATCCCATGATCAAGACGATTCAGTAAATGCCTGAGTGCCGGCCGAACAGTTGATTTCAACAAAATCTGATATCGACTTTTACCACGCAGCCGTGACAATGGACAAGGACTGGGGCCAAGAACCTCCACTGACTCAGCAATACCGGTCAAAAAATGACCGAACTGATTGGCTGCAGTCTGAACCTGATAATCATTATTTCCAATAAAAACCAGATTAACCAGGTGACCACAAGGGGGATAACCGAGCTCTTGTCTGAAAGGGAGCTCTTGTAGGTAAAAGTCACGATAATCTTGCTCTGCAGCACACGTCAGAGCATAGTGGTCAGGGTTATATGACTGGATATAAACCTTACCACCACCGCTGGCTCGTCCTGCTCTCCCTGCAACTTGAGTAAATAGAGAAAAGCTCCGTTCCCCAGAGCGAAAATCGGGAAAATTAAGAATACTGTCAGCACCCAACACACAGACCAGTGCAACACCCGGAAAATCATGCCCCTTTGCTACCATTTGCGTACCGACAAGGATATCAATTTTACGCGAAAGCATTTCGGCTGATATTTTTTGATGAGCCCCTTTACGGCTGGTGGTATCACGATCCATTCGAGCAACCACGGCGGATGGGAACAATTCCACAAGTTCCTGCTCAAGCCTTTCTGTTCCGGCACCTTGAGGTTCAATATTCAATCCCTGACACTTATTGCAGTGCTCAGGTACTGCATCGACATAATCACAATAGTGACATCGCAATTGTCGATTATGCTGATGGTAGGTCAAAGTAATTTCACAATTAGGGCAATGAAAACTTTCGCCGCAGTCGGCACACAATAAGAATGGGGCAAACCCACGGCGATTTAACAACAACAGAACCTGGTCTCGTTGCTCCAATGCCTGCTGAATTGCCTCGATCAAACAATTGGACAATGCTCCCTCAATAACCTCATCCTTTAAATCGACCAATTCAACCTTTGGCAAGTCCCCACCATGCACCCGCTTATTCAACGTCAACCGGGTCAGTGCTCCCTGTTCACTCCGATAATAACTAGCAAATGAAGGGGTTGCGCTCCCAAGCAACACTGAGCAATTCTGCTGTTGGCCACGAACTAATGCCAGATCACGCGCATTATAGCGAAAACCTTCCCCCTGTTTATAACTAGCCTCGTGTTCTTCATCGACAACAATGAGACCAAGGTTCTGCAATGGAGCAAAAACAGCTGACCGGGCACCAATAACAATCTGGATTTTATCGCGAATAATCTCTCGCCAGGCATCATAACGCTCACCAGCAGACAGCCCACTATGCAGAACAGCAATCCTAATACCAGTAGATTCAAATCGAGCCCTGAATCTGGCAACCAACTGGGGTGTCAGTGAAATTTCTGGAACCAGAATCAGTGCCTGCTGCTCAGTCATCAAACATTGCTCGACAGCCTGTAAATATACTTCGGTTTTGCCACTGCCAGTCACACCATGGAGCAAAAATCCGGAAAAACATTTTTTTACAATTAACGAAGAAATCTCTTCAACTGCATTATTTTGAGAAATATTAAGGGTCAGGCATTTATCTTCAGGTAATGATTCAGTCAAAAATGGATCACGCAGCAGTTCCTGTTCACTCACAGCGATAGCCCCCATTTCAACTAACCGCTTTAGTGCCGCATAAGGAGAAGGGAAATGTTCACGGATCTGTGTAAGTCCCACAGACTCTTGCTGAATAATAAATTGTAATAGTTTCTGCTGTTTCTTGCCACTTGGCTGAGCATCTTGATGCAGTGATTTATAGTAAGATTCTGTCAGAATGGTAGTTGTAGTTTTTTCACTACCAAGACCTGCTGGAAGAGCTGAGCGTATCACCTGCCCAATAGGGTGACAGTAATAGTCTGCCGCCCAACGTAGCAACTTGATCAGTTCTAGTGTGAGTAGTGGTTCTTTATCAGACAACCCCTGTAAATCTTTTAAATCATCAGCCTGACCCTCCCTAAGACCAAGAATAAAGCCAATTGTAGATCGGCGACCAAAGGGTATTTTGACTCGGATTCCAACTTGAACAGAATCAATCAGAACCTCTGGAACCCGATATGAAAATAACTGCTTAAGCGGTACATTTACAGCAATGTCAGCGATTAATTCAGACAAATCATTTCTCGTTTTAGAATAAGGGATTTTCCGATCAAACCTACCACAATGATTCATCTCTGAGTGTGGCTATTTTATAGGCATAAAACAGACAAATATATCCAACGACAGGTAAATATTTGGAGAAAGGTGACTGCTAAAAGTCTTAAGGAAAATCATCTTGCTGCTTACCTGAAATAGATTCCATGGACGCAAATCACTATCCGATATCCAGAGGACAAACAAGCTAGCAGCCTGTCGGGAAATCAATGAGCTGGCTGCAAATCCACCCAGATAACCCGGCAGACTGCTAGAGAGCTAACTGTTTCTTTACCCGACCAAAAGCATCAATTGCAAATTTAAGATCCTCACGCGTCAGTGCTGCTGACATCTGAGTCCGAATCCGCGCTGCCCCCTTCGGCACCACCGGGTAGGAAAACGCCACTACATACACACCCTGCTCCAACATAGCATCGGCAAACCTCCCAGCAACAACGGCATCATAAAGCATAACCGGCACGATAGGGTGCTCTCCCGGCAACAGGTCAAAGCCATGCTTTTCCAGCCCCTCACGGAAAATTTCCGTATTTTCTCGTAGCCGATCACGAAGTGCATTTGATTCGCTCACTAGGTCGATGGCTTTCAACGCACCAGCTACCGCAGGCGGAGCCACTGTGTTGGAAAAAAGATAAGGTCGCGAGCGTTGCCGCAACAAGTCAACAATCTCTTTGCACGCACTGGTAAAACCACCACCAGCACCACCCAAAGCCTTACCCAAAGTACCGGTAAGGATATCCACCTGCTCCATACAACCCCGGTATTCTGGAGTACCACGACCGCCAGCACCAACAAATCCGGTGGCGTGAGAATCGTCAACATGTACTAGGGCATTATATTTTTTAGCCAGCTTACAGATTTCATCAATCTTGGCGATATAGCCGTCCATGGAGAAAACTCCATCGGTCGTAATCAGCTTAAAGCGTGCACCGTTTTTATCTGCAGCCTGTAACTGCTCTTCTAAATCAACCATGTCGCTGTTACGGTAGCGATAGCGCCTTGCTCGACACAAACGCACCCCATCGATAATGCTGGCATGATTTAGTTCATCTGAGATAACGGCATCTTCTTCCCCTAACAGGGTTTCGAATAGGCCACCATTAGCATCAAAACAAGATGGGTAAAGGATGGTATCTTCAGTGCCCAAAAAAGCACTGAGCTTACCTTCTAGTTTTTTGTGCAGAGTCTGAGTCCCACAGATAAAACGAACCGAAGCCATACCGAAACCCCACTCCTCAAGAGCGAGCTTTGCGGCAGCATTCACTTCCGGATGCTGAGCCAAACCAAGGTAGTTATTGGCACAGAGATTTAACACCTCACCACCATCACTAACACCCACATGGGCATTCTGTGGAGTGGTAATCAAGCGTTCACGCTTGTATAAACCGGCAGATTCGATTTTTTTTAATTCAGTACTCAAATATTCCTGAAATTTATCGTACACAACTCTTCTCCACTAGAAACAGTACTCAAAATGGGTCAACGGATGGCTAAGCAAAAATTTCGTTCCGCAAGGCGTAGTATTTTTTCAGGGGATGAAGGCATACATCAGTATGTCGAGATCCTGAAAAAATACGACAACACAGCTGGGCGGACTTTTTGCGACGCCATCAAGAATCCCAGTTTAGAATAACTTTACCTGCTTCACCGGCATTCATTGCGGCAAAGCCCTTCTCAAACTCAGTATAATCCAGTCGATGAGTGATGACTGCTGAGAGGTCTAATCCCGACTCAATCATGACCGACATCTTGTACCAAGTTTCATACATTTCACGGCCATAAATACCTTTCAGGGTGAGCATATTAAAGATGACTACGTTCCAATCAATAGCGACATCATCTCCCGGGATTCCCAACATTGCGACCTTGCCACCGTGACACATATTAGCCAGCAGATCTTTAAATGCTGAGGGACTTCCAGACATCTCCAAGCCTACATCAAAACCCTCAGACATCCCCAATTTCTTCTGCACATCTGCAATATTTTCTCGGCCAACATCAACAGTGCAAGTCGCCCCCAAAGCTTTAGCCAACTCGAGGCGTTGAAGATTAATATCGGTGATCACGATATGCCTGGCTCCAGCGTGACGACATACTGCCGCAGCCATGACACCGATGGGGCCAGCACCTGTAATCAGGACATCTTCACCGAGAAGATCATATTGCAAAGCTGTATGCACGGCATTGCCAAAAGGATCAAAGAGCGCAGCCACATCCAGATCGATATCGGGGCGATGTTCCCAGACATTCGACATAGGAAGAACCAGATACTCGGCAAAAGCCCCCGGTCGATTCACACCGACCCCGCTGGTATGGGCACAGAGATGGCGACGTCCCGCCATGCAGTTACGGCACCGCCCACAAACGACATGCCCTTCACCAGAGACGATTTGCCCTGCCATGAAATCAATAACATTGGAACCGACCGCGACAATCTCCCCAACAAATTCATGCCCTACAACCATTGGCACGGGGATAGTTTTTTGTGCCCAAGCATCCCAGTTATAAATATGCAGATCGGTACCACAAATGGCAGTACGTTTTATTTTTATCAGAACATCGTTGATGCCAATCTCAGGGACAGGCACTTCCTCTAGCCAGAGTCCGGGTGCAGATTCTTTTTTAACCAATGCTTTCATAGTGTCAGTCTCCCTCCATGCAGTTTACCGCAAGATGTTTTATTGTACATCAATTCATCTTTACCAAAGCAATCGATAAGGACAGTATAAACCACTCTGAACAGAATTTGATACGATCATCTGGTATACTGTATCGGTCGGTCAAAACTCCATTAACAGCGCCACCTGGCAACAAACCTCCTCTCAAGGAAGGGGATAGATATGCTCAGTGACTCTGAAATAACCAAACAGGTTCAACCCAGACCAATCGGTCAAATTGCCGATAAGCTAGGCATCGATAAAGACTCCCTGCTCCCTTATGGGCGGGAAATGGCCAAGGTCAACATACAAGCCTTACAGCGACCAAGTAATAAGCAAGGCCGCCTGATTTTGATTTCTGCGACTACTCCAACCTCTGCTGGCGAAGGAAAAACCACCACCACAATCGGTCTGGGACAAGCCTTTGCCAAATTGGGAAAATCGGTCTGTCTGGCTCTTCGCGAACCTTCTCTTGGCCCGTGCTTGGGGATGAAAGGTGGAGCCACTGGCGGCGGCTACAGCCAAATCCTGCCAGCTGATCGGATCAACCTCCACTTCACCGGTGATTTTCATGCCATCACCAGTGCCAACAACCTCCTTTCGGCAGTTATTGACAATCATATTTATCAAGGCAACGAATTAAACATCGATCCACGCCGAGTCCTTTGGCGCCGAGTAGTTGACATGAACGACCGTAGCTTGCGACATATAGTGTTGGGCTTGGGTGGAAAATTGCAGGGCATTCCACGCGAGGGAGGATTTGATATCAGCGCTGCTTCTGAAGTCATGGCGATGCTTTGTCTGGCATCCAGTCTGGATGATTTTCGACTGCGTCTCGAAAAGACCCTGGTCGCCTTTACCTACAGTGGCGACCCGGTATTTGCTAAACAATTACAGGCCACTGGCGCTATGCTCGCTCTGCTGCGTGACGCCATACACCCCAATCTGGTACAAAGTTTGGAAGGAGTACCAACATTAGTACATGGAGGCCCTTTTGCCAATATCGCCCATGGTTGCAATAGCCTGCTAGCAACACGATTGGCTCAACACTACGCCGACTGGGTCATAACTGAGGCCGGTTTTGGCTTCGATCTTGGAGCGGAAAAATTCTTCGACATCAAATGTCGGATTGGTAACTTGGATCCACAGGTGGTTGTGCTGGTGACCACCACCAGAGCACTAAAACTACATGGTGGGCAAGTACAGGAAAAACTTGGTAGCAAAGATTTACCTGCGCTACGCAAAGGATTATCTAATCTCGACAAACATATTGAAAATGTACGTAAATTCAACAAACAATCAGTGGTTGCCCTCAACCGTTTTGCTGGTGACAACAATGAAGAACTGGCGCTAATCGAAGTCCACTGCCGAGAGTTGAACACCCCATTTGCCCTTTGCAATCATTACAGCAGTGGAGGAGAAGGAGCTATCGAACTGGCTGAGCAGGTGATGCTGGCTGCCAACCAAAGTCAGCCCTACCAGCCCCTCTATCATCTTGATTTGCCGGTCGAAGAAAAAGTACGAATTATCTGCCGAGAAATATACGGAGCTGACGACGTCGCCTTTACCAAGCAGGCAGCTAAAGATTTGCGTCAAGTGCAACAACTCGGCTTCGACCATCTGCCGGTCTGTATTGCTAAAGCTCCTGGCTCCCTGTCAGATGATCCCAATCTGCTCGGTCGCCCACGCAATTTCAACATCACTGTGCGCGGCATTCAGATTAATTCCGGAGCCGGCTTTCTGGTAGTTCTCACCGGGGATATTCTACGTATGCCGGGATTACCAAAACATCCCAGTGCGGAACATTGGCAACTACAGAAGGACGGTTCAATTCTCGGTCTGAGCTAAACCTTCAGCAGAAAAACGGAAAAGTAAATTTGGCCGCAAATGCTTTTATCCTGAATTTTAGTGCATGATATCACTCAACTCGGGAGAACTTCGATGTTGAAACCACCCAGATTATCGCGAAGCCCTAGCAAATCTGCCATGACGGCATTATACGCTCGTTACAATTCAGATACTGCCGTATCCCAGTACTGCGATGCGCACTACGGTCTGGATAAGTTTGGAGTGGAAAATTTCTCCAGGAAAATAACCCGAATCAGTGCTGCAGCACTGGAAGGAAAGCCACAAAATAGTGCTCTTAATCTCGGTTGCGCCGTCGGTCGAACTTCCTTTGAGCTAGCAACTCACTTCGAGCAAGTCACCGGCATAGACTTCTCTTCTCGCTTCATCAACATTGCTAAGCGAATCCAAAAACGTGGCAAAATTTGCTACCAACTTCCAGAAGAGGGAGTTCTGATTTCTGATCACGAGATTTCTCTTGCTGATCTCAACTTGGCGGAGACGGCAGATAAAGTCACCTTTCTACAAGGAGATGTTTGCCGCCTCGAACCACGCTTCTGCGACTACGATCTGGTTTTGGCCGCTAACCTCATCGATCGCCTCCCAGAACCGGGAAAATTTCTTGCGAATATCCACCAGAGATTGGTGATTGGTGGTTTGCTAGTAATTACTTCGCCTTACAATTGGCTGGAGCATTACACCCCTCGAAAACGGTGGCTCGGTGGTCGCTTCCGTGCTGGAACTCCCTTAACTTCCCTGGAAGGGCTAAGCAAGAAACTCTCCAGACATTTCACCATGATTGGTGAACCACTGGAGCTGGAATATGTTATTCGTGAAACAGCGCGTACCTTTCAGCACTGTATTTCCCAAGTAACCATCTGGCATCGGATTCACTGATTCCAAAACCAGTAAGAGCCATCTAGCAGTCTGTCGGACTATCAATCGACTAACTGCTAGCATTACAAAAATCACTACGATCCGTGAAAGTTGATAGACTTCTCAAGTAACAATTTATCATTACCCCGGATAACCAAGAAATTCCAATAAGTGATTAATTTCTTTCATCAGTTCAGCAAAGTCATCTCCCGATAAACTTTGAGCTCCGTCACAGAGAGCCTTGGCAGGGTTTGGATGGACTTCCATCATAACCCCATGAGCACCGGCAACCAGGGCAGACTTGGTCATAACCGGTACCAGCATCCGTTTGCCCGTTGCATGGCTGGGGTCGACAATAATTGGCAGATGACTCATTTCTCGAATCAACGGAACAACGGATAGATCCAGCGTATTGCGGGTCGCTTTTTCAAAAGTACGAATTCCACGCTCACAAAGGACAATATTGCGATTCCCCTCAGCCAGGATATACTCTGCTGCTGCCAGAAATTCTTCAATCGTTGCACTCATGCCACGCTTAAGTAAAACCGGATGTTTCGTTTTCCCAACTTCTTTTAGTAAATCAAAATTCTGCATATTACGAGCCCCGATCTGTAACATGTCTGCATGTCGACAAACCGCATCCAACTGCTCTATCCGCATCACTTCTGTGACTACCGGCAAATCATGTGTTTTACCGGCCTGTTGTAGGTATTTCAAACCCTCGATACCAAGCCCTTGGAAAGAATGGGGACCTGTCCGTGGTTTAAAAGCTCCACCGCGCAACATTTGACCACCACCAGCTTTGACTTCTTCAGCAGCCGCCAGCATCTGTTCCTCAGTTTCTATCGAACAAGGGCCAGCAATGATCACCGGCTTTTGACCATCTCCAAATTTAACCCCGGCAATATCAACAACCGTAGGTTCCGGGTGAAAATCTCGTGAAGCTATCTTGTATGGCTTACTGACATGGATAGTTTCCCGCACGCCCGGCAAAGTACGAATAGTTGAATCATCGACATAACCCTGATTACCGAGCACACCAATGGCGGTTCTCAGACTCCCAGGGATAGGCTCAGCCGTCAACCCCATCGCCTTGACTGCAGCGATAACCTGATCCATCTGTTCCTGTGTTGCATGGTGGTGCATAACAATAAGCATAAAACCTCCTTACAAAAAGCCTATAGGCTAATAAAAGAATTCTTTATTCTGTTGATGACGCTAATTTATATTTCCTTCTTTTTTCCCAAACGAAAGCATCTTGTTCGGAGCTCATATCCCAATCTGGAATTTTTTCTGCATTTTTAACAGGATAGTTCCTTTCAATTTCGTTCAAAAGAGCGATAAGGCTTCGCCCCACTGCAGCTGCGAGGTTAACTGGAACAGCATTACCTATCTGTTTATACTGACTACTCATAGAACCGGCAAATTGCCAATTATCTGGAAATGTTTGAATCCGGGCATATTCTCGCACTGTCAGTGGGCGGGTTTCTTCGGGATGACATCGTTCTGTCTGCTTCTGAGCAGGGGCACAGGTGAGTGTCAAACTGGGCTCATCCCAAGAAAGTCGTCTCGCCATCCCAGTCTTCCCACCGCCGAGAAAATAACTTTTTTTCATATATTCCCTTTGAAGGTTATCCGGCAAATCACGCCAGTAACCCCCAGGAGGGACAAGAGAAAGAATTTCTTTTTTACGTGCAGGATATATTTGCCCCTCAGAGACAGGAGCATCTGAAGAAAATATTTCGCCTTTTTTCAGCACATCCTTGAGAGTGAGGACTCGCTCAAATGGTGCAGGCCAATGAAAAGAGATCTTATCAACAAGGTCGTTTCTAATTCCGACAAGAAACAGTCGTTCACGCTTTTGTGGCACTTTATAGTAGATAGCCTTAAGAACATGTGGGTCGACAAGGGTGTACCCAACGTCTTCAATTTTACGTTTAATTGTTTCAATAGTCCTTCCCTTGTCATGATTGAGTAGTCCACGAACATTCTCACCGAGAAAAACTCTCGGTTGAACCTCTTCAACCGCTCGCATTAACTCAAAAAAAAGAGTCCCTCGGATATCTCCAAATCCAAGCTTATTCCCGGCATACGAAAATGCCTGACAAGGAAACCCTCCCGACAAAAGATCAATTTTGTTTCTATATCGAGCAAAATCTATCTCTGCAATATCACCGACAGCAACATTCCAATATGGGCGATTTTTTTTAAGCGTAGCGCCAGCGTGCCTATCAAGTTCATTAAGAAAGGCAACTTCAAAACCCGCGTTTTCCAAACCAAGAGCTAACCCACCAGCTCCGGCAAACAGTTCAATCGAATGGAATGAACGCAATGGTTGTACCTTTTCCTCCTTGTCCCATTTTGTATCTTTCAGTTGCTTGTAAATGTCAAATGAAAGCAACTGCTTCTCACTGTAGAGTTTTATTCCATTAAGCTCTACAGGGAGCAGTCTTCCATTTTTTTCCCACCCTGCAACAATTGCCCTGGAGACCCCAAGGGTGTTTGCAACTTCGACAAGGGTAAAATAGCGATTCATCCTATCTCCAACGCAGTGAAACCTTCATACTTCTCAAAGGAGAGAAGGTATAGACTTTTAATCAGATTGGGAGAAATATCCTGGAGCTCTGCAAAGACATCATTTTCAACCTTGCCAATTTTATTAGCGGCAATAACATCATCAATCACCTTGGGGACAACCTGGCAAAGGTCACGAAAGGCAACAGGGTTCCCCGTTACCAGTTCATAAAATTTATCAACAGATATACGACGGATATTTTTATTTGAAAATGTTTCACCATCAAGGCTGACTTTCCAAATGATATCTTGGCTTCTTTTTGCAATCACCTCAACAAGATAGCAAACAGCTTCATCATCTCTTAGAATTTTATCCTGCATTTTCATGTAGGTTTTTTGAGCTGATGAAGAGTTCATCGTGTTGTGTTTATTCTTCATTTCTACGAATATTTTACGTTCTGAATGGACAATATCATATCCTTTTTCAGGAACTTCCCAACCAGCACCAAAATAACGAAAGATATTTTGATGGAAATAACCAATGTGGTTTGTATTTGACTTGTCAATCTGCCGAATTGACTCAGTTTCGACAATTTCCTCAATACTTTTCCCATAAACTTTAGAGTCAAAAGTCAATTTTATTGGATCAACAAGGTTTTTGTTAAATTCACTGAGACTAATTTGAAAACGGTATTTACCAATTGTTTCTTGTACATGTTCAAACAAATTTTTATCTGATATAAAATTGAGCCCATATTTTCCCATGTTCTTCTCCAAAACAAGCAAAGTTCCGATTTCATCCGCCCCAAGAAGACTGTGATTGAATAACACCACCTCGACTGGATCTATTCACCATGTTCCCACATTAATGCGTCAAACTATGTCACACCCATCTTCCTTTAGTAAATTGAGCGGCAAAGCTACTTGCCCCGCCGTCTCAAATAAACTTCAATCCGTTCCAGCGCTGTCACTATCTCATCAAATGGGCGAGTATAGGAAAAGCGTAAATAACCTTCAGCTCCTTGTCCGAAATCAATACCAGGAGTCACTGCAACACCAGTTTTTTCTAAAATATCTAGGGCCAGTCTTTGTGAGTTGGTATCAATATGTCGCGCATCAGCAAGAACATAAAACGCCCCCTTGGGCTCAAAATGCACCCCAAAACCAAGATTGCGCAAGCGAGCAACTAATTCTTTACGGCGCTTATTATAAACATCTCGCATATCAGCAACATCATCATGGCACTGTTGCAAAGCAGCAATACCGCCTCGTTGGACAAAATGGTTGGCACAGATCAAAAAGTTTTGATGGAGGGTTTGTAAAGTCCTGACACAGGATAATGGTGAAATCAGGTATCCCAAACGCCAACCAGTCATTGCATACGCTTTAGAAAATCCCCCCAGAACAAACGCATCTTGAGTAAATTCCAGGATACAGCGTTCATCCCCCTGATAAGTCAGGCCATGATAAATTTCATCGGAAATAATTGGAACAGGCAGGTCAGCTAACGCCTGCATTTCCTGACTGGAGAGAATTGACCCAGCCGGATTTGAGGGAGAATTGATCAACAATCCACGGGTTTTTTCAGTTATTAAAGTCTGCACCTGTTCAGGTCGAGGTTGAAATCCATCTCTTGCATCGGTTTGTAACAGAACTGGCTTACCCCCAGAAAACCTAACGAAGCCAGGATAGCAAGCGTAGCCTGGGTCACTTAAAATCAGCTCATCCCCATCATCCAGAATTGTGGAAAAAAGAAGCAGCATCAGCGGGCTAGTCCCGGAAGAGACAATCACCTGCTCAGGAACAATTTCAACACCATAATAGTCGCGATAATAACAGCAGATTTCCTGACGAAGTTCCAATAACCCTAACGAATGAGTATAAGAAGTCGCCCCTTCCGCCAAGGCTTGGCCTGTTGCCGATAAAATAGCGGGAGGGGTGCTAAAATCAGGCTCCCCCAGACAGAGATAGATGATATCCCGTCCTTCAGCCTCCAGCTCTTTGGCTCGCTCCATTAATTCCATCGCCAAAAAAGGCTCAACCAGTTTGGCACGGTTGGAAATCGGTATCTGCATATTTTGTCTCTCCATCTATTTGATGCCTGTTCAGGGTCAGATTAATCCTCGCCTTATTCGATTGCAACCATTTTACCAACAACCCCAAATGAGAATCGATTGCAATGAACAAGGACTGCAGGTATGTTTACTCAGATGAAAACGCCAGCCATATTATTCTTTATTTTATTCCTCTGTGGGATTTTTTTTACGGCTGCAATTGCTGCAGACGATGCTCCACAGGTCGACCCAGCACTGGAACTAATCCATGCCCTTGGCTGTAAAGGCTGCCACGTTATCAGGGGTAAAGGTGGCTCCTTGGCCACAGATTTGACCCAGATAGGGAGTCGATTGTCAGCAGAGCAAATTGAAGTACAACTGACAAGCGATCCAACAACGCGATTAAAAGGTTTTATGCCCAGCTATATTTCACTACCTAAAAATGATTTAAAACGTGTCAGCAAATATCTCTACAACCTCCATTAATAGATGAAAAAGAAGATATCATGTCCCAAAGAATGACTTTAATTACTTCACCAGTATTTATTCCAGAAGCACGGCTAAAAAACACTGCCAACTTTGCTGCACTATTTGGCAACAACAACCCGCTTTCACTTGAGATTGGGTGCGGAATTGGCGATTTCGTTATTCAGATTGCTGCACGCCATCCAGAGCGTAATTTCATTGCTATTGACATATTCAATCAGGGTTGCCGTCAGACATGCAGCCGAATTGAACGTTCCGGCCTGACCAATATTTTGATGATGCGTATAGAAGCTCGCTATCTGATGCATGAATATTTGGGAAAAAACAGTTTACAGGCAATCTATATTAACTGCCCCGATCCTTGGCCAAAGAAACGGCAGCGCAAACGACGGTTGCTGAATCATGACTTTCTCAATCTGTCGCTTTACTGTTTACAGGATAATGGCGAGTTAAATTTCTGTACCGATTTTGTTGATTATGGTGAATCGGCCGCAGAATTACTCTACCAGGATGCACGATTTGAAAATTTCACAGCAACTCCTTATACCCATGATCTTGGGAATTATCCTGTCTCAAAGTATATGCAGCGATTCCTTGATCTGGATCAACCGATCTTTCTCTGCCGCTATCGTAAAAAAACCGGCCTTCAGATTGAGCCTCCAAGCTTAAGCAAGGGATTCAGACTTCGCTGGCCGAAGGAGAAAAGTTGAACTGGTTAACAGAGAGCCTGCCCGGAACCGGTGGTATTTACAAACAAGATCTTGAAGATTTTCAGGTTGAAGAAATCCCCCTTTACCCGTGTTCCGGCAAAGGTGAACACCTTTATCTGTGGATCGAAAAATCGGGAATCACCACTCGCGAGCTGCTAATTCAATTGACTCGCGGATTAAAATTGAAAGAGCGTGATCTTGGTTACGCTGGACTGAAAGATGCCCGCGCCTTAACCAGACAAATGATATCAGTACCATTCAATAAAGTTGATCAAATAGGAAAACTGAACCTGAACAAGGCAAAAATACTAAGTATTAATCGTCATGAAAATAAACTGCGCCTTGGTCACCTAGCTGGCAATCGTTTCACCATCACCATCCGTGAAACCAATGCGGATGCTCCGTCACATGCCGAAACAATTCTGTTGCAACTAGAAAAACGTGGCGTTCCTAATTTTTTTGGTGAACAGCGTTACGGTATTTTGGGAAATTCTGCACAATTGGGATTACTTCTTGTTCAAAAAGATTTTGCCAAATTCTGTCAGGAATACATGGGTGATCCAGAGTTAATTCACAATCAGGATTGGAAACAAGCGGCAGAATACTATCGACTAGGGGAAATCAAAGCATCCCTTGATAGCCTACCCAAAAGAATGCGTGACGAACAACGCCTCCTCCGCGCACTCCTCGATGGAAAATCTCACCAAACAGCAGTATCGACATTACCACGCAATCTGTTACGGCTATTCCTCTCCGCGACTCAATCCCGTTTTTTTGATCAATTGCTCAAGCAGCGACTATTCACCATTGATCAGCTTTGCGACGGTGACATTGCCGTAAAACACATCAACGGAGCATGTTTCAGGGTTGAAAGTTCAGCAGAGGAGCAATCCCGTGTTGACAGTTTTGAAATCAGCCCATCCGCACCGCTGTATGGTAGCAAAGTCATGATCGCATCAGGCAAAACAGGCCAGATGGAAGTTGCTTTACTGGAAGAATCCGGGTTAAGCCTTGACAGCTGGAAGCTTGCCCAAGGACTGACAATGACCGGGGAACGTCGACCACTCAGGGTTCCTCTAGGTGAGCCAAAAATCATAGACCACGGCAAGCAATACTTAACCCTTAGTTTCGCATTACCCAAAGGAAGTTACGCAACCAGCGTCCTGCAAGAGTTGATTAAAGTTTGACAACTCTCAACTTCACACAGGAATAACCACATCAAAAAAGCGAAAACCTTCAGTTATGTTTGACAACAATAGAACAGCATTCTATAATTGAAAAACTCCGTCTAAGCTGATCGATACTGCTTGACAGAGATTTTCCCCAAGGCTAGAATCGCCCCCATTATATATAAAAAAAAAACAAGAAGGGTACATAGAGCCATGGTCAAAAAAGATAAATCAGAATATATCATTCAGGCAGTTTCCCACGCCCTCGACCTGCTCGAGCAATTCCATGATGATGTCGATGAACTAGGCGTTACCGAACTGAGCAAACGCCTGAAGCTGCATAAGAACAATGTTTTCCGGCTGCTCGCAACACTCGAATCGCGTGGTTACATTGAACAAAACAAGGCAACAGAGAATTATCGCCTTGGTCTAAAAGCTCTGGAGCTTGGTCAAACGTTCATTAAACAAATGGGGCTATTGCGTCAGGCCAAACCAATTCTTGAGCAAATTGTGGAAGAGAGTAACGAAACTGCATATGTTGCTATCTACAAAGAAAATCATATTGTCTATTTAGATGTTGTTGAAACCAACCTCACCGTCCGCGTCGTTTCCCGAGTTGGCTCAAGACTACCTGCATATTGTACCGCTTCTGGTAAAGTCCACATGGCACACATGACGGAAGAGGAGCTGGAAGCACTATTGAATGAGGTAAAACTGGTTCCGCATACCCCGACCACCCTTAACACCCCTGACAAAATAAGTGCTGAGATGGTTAAAGTTCGCGAACAGGGCTATGCCTTTGATGATGAAGAACTTGACCTTGGGGTTCGCTGCATTGCCGCACCAATCCGTGATTACACTCGTCGTATTGTTGGAGCCATCAGCATTTCCGGACCAACGATGCGGGTTAGTAATGCACGAACAGAAAGTGAATTGGTTCCTCTGGTTCTGAAAGCATCGGCTGAATTGTCAACACGCCTCGGTTACCCAAAATAACAGATATTTACAACAACAAAAGGCTCCTCACTGAGGGGCTTTTTTTGTTTGAACGAAGGGAGTAACGGTGCAATGGCTTGAACAAGAGATTGAACTAGCGCACAACGAAAGAGTTTCACACCCGGACAATTTCCCCTTCTACTTGTCCCCTAAAAATTCAAATGGACAAGCAGTCCTGCTGGTTCACGGCTTCAGCGCCAGCCCTAGAGAAATGCTTCCTCTTGGAGAGATTCTACTACAGCATAACTATACTACTTATGGAGTCCGACTCCCCGGCCACGGAACAACGCCACAAGATCTCGCTAACCGGCGAGCGGGAGAGTGGTTAAATACTGTTGAACGTGGTTACCAGTCCCTCATTGAGATGAATCTTAATGTAAATGTCGTAGGGTTAAGCACTGGAGCTCTGTTGTCTCTACACCTTGCACTGAAGCATCACCCAAACAAAATGATCCTTCTATCACCTTTTTTACAATTACAACATCTCCTAGCTCCCTTTGCCAGTCTACTTAGTCACCTGATCCCCTATCAGGATAAAGAAATTTCTGAAGCAGAGCGTCCTTTTTATTATCAGAGACGCCCCCTCAAAGGAATTTCTCAGATCAATAGATTACTCAAACAACTCAATGGCAAGTTGGAGTCTATAATAACACCAACTCTAATTCTCACCTCAACCGGAGATGCAACAATAGCCAAAGGAACTGCGTCAAAAATCTACCAGCAACTTGGCAGTAACGAGAAACAGTTCCATTGCTATGGCAACGAAGTTCCCCATGTTTTAACTACTACCGAAAATCCTCGGCAGCAGGATGTTCTACAACGCTGCATCAGTTTTCTGGGAACTCACACAGCGACAAAAACATGAAAGAACTTTACTTTTAATCGCACCAAGAGCATAATTGACAGCAGACAACGTAAATGAGAGGGGGAACTCATGATAAATCGGTCGTTCGCTATTCTATTTGTATTTCTTATCGTTTCAACCACACCGACGTTAACCTTTGCTGAACAAGAAGTTGGTCATCCTGTCATCATTGCCGCTGAGCAGTTTGTCGAAACACTCGACAAGCTGGACTTTTCTACTGCCTGGAACCAAACCGGCATTGTCAACCAAAGCTACATCGACCATCCTGAATGGTATAAGAAACTCCTTGCTGTGCGTCCGCACCTTGGGCATGTCGTCAAACGCTCTATCAAAAAACTCAGTCAATATGAGAGCTGGGTCGGCCTTCCAGATGGGGATTATCAGCGAGTCAGCTTCGCAACAACATTCCTCAATAAAGCAAACAGCCTGGAAACTGTTATTCTGATAGAGGAGCAAGGGGCGTGGTACGTCAGTTCATACCACTTGCGCTAAAATAACAGATATACTAACTGCCGGCTGGCACGATCTGTTGCCACAAAATATCAAGCTTCTTGAGCATTTCTGCCTCTGTCCCTGAATTATCCAGGACAAAATCGGCTTGAGCTATTTTTTTCTGTTGTTGCATCTGAGCCGTCATTCGTTGCTGCGCCCCAGCCTCACTCAAACCATCCCGCGCCATCAGACGTTTAAGCTGTTTTTCAGGATCAATCGTGACCACCAGAACTTTATCCACACGGTTTTCTGCCCCGACTTCAAATAACAATGGGGCTTCATAAATAATCAGGGGGATATCTTTTCTGTGTTTCAATTCCTGAAGCCGCTCAATCGATTTTTTTGCTATTTCAGGATGGATAATTCTGTTCAGCATCGCACGAACCTTGATATCGGCAAAAACCATCTGTCCCAATCGTTCACGATCTAAATTGCCATCATTTTTGAGAATCTCTGTTCCAAAGACTTTGACCATTTTCTTTAATGTCGAAGTGCCCGATTCTACAACCTCACGGGCCAGCTGATCTGCATCGACAACGACAGCACCTCGGCGGGCGAGTTCTTTTGCAACAGAACTTTTACCAGAAGCAATATTCCCAGTGATCCCAAGGATCAAAGCATGACCTTCCATATAGACACTTCCTCTTGACTTTGCTGACTAATTAACGATGATCGTAGCATCTATGAATACCTCTGAATACAATTTTAAACGCTGCAAACTCTGTAAAAAAACAGTGGCGATACCAATCTATGCTCTCAGCGACAGCACCATCTATGTTTGCCAGAATTGTGATTTCCATTTTTTAAACCAACTCGACCAGCAGCCAGAAAAAAACAAAACAGAAGAACTCCTCACTGAAAAATCCCGACAATACATAGAACTGCGTATCGATGAAAACAACCATCTACGCCAAAGCCGCCTCCATTTTATTAAAAAATATCTGAACTTATTCCAAAGCGAAACACTTGATATCGGGGCAGGTCTGGGACAATTTCAAATCCTGTTAAACGAACATGGTGCCAGAAGCAAAGGAATTGAACCAAGTTCTCTGCGCCGACAGTACGCACTGGAAAAATTTGGAATCGATCTGCATAGCGAACTGATCAATAGTGATTATTGGCAGACAGGGTTTCTCCAGCATTTTGACTTAATCACCCTATGGGATGTGATTGAACATGTTGATTTTCCACAAGAGACCCTGAAGTTGGCCACAAAGTTACTCAAACCGGGAGGGATACTCTGTTTGGACACACCATCACGGGAAGTATTCCCCTACCAACTGAGCCAGCAGGTTTATCGGCTCAGTGGTGGGAAAATCAGCCTGTTTTTACCAAGCTTTTACTCGACTGTTCGCTACGGACACAAACAGATTTTCACCTCGAAGCAACTTTCCGACTTACTCGAACGTTCTGGATTAGAAATAATTTCCTCTACTTGTTCCTACACAAATAAAATGTTCTCGAACAACAAAATTATCCTTGCTGGCCGCAAAACGGCACCAACATGATCAGAAACCTAAAATCTGTGATCTTTACAATCAGCCAATCACGCCGTATTTATTTATAATGGTCAGCAGATCGTCAAGCCATCAACTGCCCACCGCTCACCTCGATCACCTCCCAGTTCACGAGCCAAAGAACTCGTCGGGGTGCTGACAAAGGCTTTGGATGCACTGGATATTATCAAATCGGAGCTCCCGCCACCAGAACCAAGACGGCTTTGCCGGACAGATCGACTCTCTGTAAGTCTGTCTATCTCTCAGATATAGAGCTTACTTGCTTCTCTTTTCCTCTTCCAAAACCCTGGATATAGCTTTCTTCCAACCACGCAACAGATTGTTGCGTTCTTCTTGACTTATCTTGGGAGTAAATAGTGCATCCCTCTTCCAATGCTTACGAATACCTGCAAGTGACTCAAACAACCCAAGCTGCACCCCCGCTAAGTAAGCAGCCCCCAGTGCCGTCGTTTCAGCCACTTCAGGTCGTTCAACCGGGATATCCAGCAGATCCGCCAAAAACTGGAGGAACCAATTGTTGGCAACCATGCCACCATCAACTCGCAAAGCTTTTGGTACCGTTTCACTATCCAGCTGCATCGCCGCCATCAAGTCATAGGTCTGATAACCAACCGACTCTAAGGTTGCCCGAGCGATTTCAGCAATCCCGGTATCACGCGTCAATCCAAAAATAGCTCCACGGGCATGAGGATCCCAATGCGGAGCCCCCAGCCCAGTAAAAGCTGGAACCATATAAACACTCCGGTTAGAATCAAGCCCCTGAGCTAAACCTTCAACTTCTCCGACTGAGTTGATCAGCTTGATTCCATCACGGAGCCATTGCATAGCCGCGCCAGCAACAAAGATGGAACCTTCGATTGCATAGCTGACTTCCCCCTTGATTCGATAAGCTATGGTCGTCAGTAAACGATTTTCGGAACGAAACGCAGTTTTCCCAGTATTCAACAAAACAAAACAACCGGTTCCATAAGTGCTTTTGATCATCCCTGGCTCAAGGCAAGCCTGCCCTATAGCTGCAGCCTGCTGGTCACCAGCGATCCCGCCAATTGGTATAGAACGACCAAACAAATCGGCCTCTGTTATTCCAAAATCGGCACTGCAATCTTTAACCTCTGGAAGCAATGACTGGGGAACTCGAAACATATCTAGCAGTGATTCATCCCACTGTTGCGTGTGAATATTGAACAACATAGTTCGTGATGCGTTGGTGGCGTCAGTGGCATGTGCCTTACCACCAGTTAAGCGCCAGAGGAGAAAACTGTCGATGGTACCAAAAGCGAGTTCCCCGGCATCTGCCTTAGCCCGAGCTCCCGCAACATTGTCGAGAATCCAGCGTAGCTTGGTTGCGGAGAAATAGGGATCAAGCAACAGCCCGGTCAACTCAGCAACCCGTTCTTCATTTCCGTCAGCTTTCAATTCAGCACAATACTCAGCCGTACGGCGATCCTGCCAAACAATAGCACGGTAAAGAGGTTGACCACTTTTTCGATCCCAAACCACAGTGGTTTCCCGTTGGTTTGTGATACCAATCCCAACCACTTCAATCCCGATTTCTTCCGCTTGTTGCAGAACCTGCCGACAAACACTGAGAACCGATTGCCAAATTTCTTCAGGATCATGTTCCACCCAACCATCCTGAGGAAAAACCTGTCGGAATTCCTCTTGGGCAAAAGCAACACAGCTTCCAGTTGCAGAAAAAATCATCGCCCGTGAACTAGTAGTTCCCTGGTCTATTGCTAGAATATGGGGATCACTCATCTAAACCTTCCTTTGTGGCAAAAATCGGACAGGCTCCAAAATCAAACAACAAAAAAATCGATCCAAGAAAAATGATTAATTTTGTTGTATTATCTGTTTAGTACAATAATTAAAGACACTCTAAAGGATGGATCATGGGAAGACAAACCAATTTACAAAAACTAACAGATGGTAGCACTTTTGACCTGATCATCGTTGGTGGTGGTGCTACCGGCTGCGGGATTGCTCTTGATGCAGCAACTCGTGGTTTAAAAGTTGCTCTGATTGAAAAAAATGATTTCTCTGAAGGAACCAGCAGCCGCAGCACCAAACTTGTTCACGGTGGGGTTCGCTATTTGGAGATGGCAGTCAAAAAACTGGATCGGGTGCAGTATAATTTAGTCAAAGATGGACTACATGAACGTGGTTTGTTACTCAAAAATGCCCGTCACCTGTCAAATCGCATCTCTTTTGTTACGCCACTGTACAAATGGTTTGATGTCCCCTACGTTTTTGCTGGTCTAAAATTTTACGACATCCTCTCAGGCAAACAAAACATTGGACACAGCCGTCTATTGAGCCGCAAAGAAGCCCTGCGCCGCTTTCCGGGATTAAAATCTGCAGGACTCAAAGCAGGCGTTCTTTACTACGACGGCCAGTTTCACGATGCCCGCATGGCACTGTCTTTAGCTCTGACGGCAGAGCAACATGGCGCGGTGATTGCCAATCATGTTGCAGTCAGTGGACTCCTGAAAGAAAATGGAAAGATATCCGGAGCAGAGCTCACCGATTCATTGAGCGGCGAAAACTGGCAGTTAAAAGCCAAGGGGGTTATTAATGCCACTGGTCCGTTTGTTGATCAGATCAGAATGATGGACAATCCAGATACACCAAAAATTATCACGACTAGTACCGGTATTCATATTATTTTGGATAAACGCTTCGCTCCGCCTGACACCGGCCTGATGATTCCAGAAACTGAAGATGGTCGAGTTCTCTTTGTTCTTCCTTGGGAGAATCACGCTCTTATCGGTACCACTGATGAACCCGCAGAAGTCACAGAACATCCACAACCATTAGATGAAGAAATTGACTACCTGCTGCGCCACGTCACCCGATATTTCAATCTGCAAGTAAATAGATCGGACGTTAAAGCGGTCTGGTCAGGACTGCGGCCACTAGTCTCCGACCCCGAAGCCGCCGACACTGCCAAACTAGCCCGTGATCACGTCATTGAAGATAGTCCAGGCGGTCTGCTAACTATTGCCGGTGGCAAATGGACAACATACCGAAAAATGGCACTGGATGCTGTAGATCATGCGTTTAAACAATTCAATCTAGCCGCCCCCAAACCGACTTGTCAAACTGAGCAACTACCGATTTTAGGCAGTGCTGACTACAATGAAAAAGGCGATCTTGAACTAATTAATAAATATGGTTTTGATCCCGATATTGCAGCATACCTGAATCGAACCTACGGTGATCAAGCAAGTAAAATTGCTGAACTGACACTGGATGGTTACTCTGCCCGCCTGGTTGAAGATCACCCAGTACTTGAAGCAGAAGTCCTCTATGCAGCACGATATGAACTTGCTGAACGGGTTATTGATGTTCTGGCTCGACGCATGCCGTTGGCCCTTCTGGATACTGAAGCGACCAGACAAGCGGCTCCCAGAACCCTTGAGATCATGGCAATGGAATTAGGATGGGATCAACAACGTTGTGATGAAGAAAAAGAATGGATCGAAACACGCTTAAATAAAGGCATCTAACAACATCTCTGGTGCTTTGTATGTTCTAAATTTCACACACTGGTTTATTCTTTCGCAAGTTAACAGTATTGTCCTTTCTGTGGAATAACGAAATGGTGATAACTCAATTTAAACAGATTTAAGTATCAACTTTTCCACTGCGACAATTCAACTTTGCTGATTTTAAATTTAACACAAATTCAGCCCCGCTATTCAAGGAATTAGAGACACATATTTTACCACAATAGCTATGAACAATCCGGTATGTAATGGCCAAGCCGAGCCCCGTCCCATCTAACTTGGTCGTAAAGAATGGATTAAAAACCTTGTCCAAAACTTCTTCAGGAATTCCGGGACCACTATCTCTAAAGGTTAGGACAATATCGTCACACTCAGTCAATCTGCTCTCTATCCACAAATCACCATCAGACTGAATAGCCTGTAATGCGTTAAGAATCAGGTTCAAAAAAACCTGTTTGAACTGAGTGGTATCTCCAACAGCTAAAGGAATTGGGTCGTTCTCCCAGTGGATCTTAATTCTGTTTTTGGTTGTCTGTTGGTGGGTTAGTTGAATAACTTCACGAAGAACTTCATCAGGCTTGAATTCAGTCTGTGGATTTGTAGTCGGTCGAGCAAAGTTGAGAAAATCTTCAACCACTTGATTAAGACGATCCACTTCGTCAATGAGGATTTTACTGAACTCTCTATGCCGGTGATCATCTGGCATCGAATCGTATAATATTTCAGCTGTTCCACGAATTGACCCTAATGGATTGCGGATTTCATGTGCCAGTCCTGCAGACAATTCCCCCAGAGCAGTCAGCCTGTCTGCCTGACGTAATTGATCCTCAATCTCAACAATCATATCCGCCTGTTCCTTCAGTTTTGTATAGCTATCTGAAAGATGGTTCATATTTTTTTCTGCTCGCAAGCGCTGAAAATTGATTTGCGAAGAGAGTCCTCCGGTCAAAAGACCGATGATGTTGTAGAGGAATATTTCTAAAATCTGCTCTAAACGAACAGTTGGGTGATGCTCCCACTGAATCAAAATATGTGGAGTATAAATGGCTGAGACCACGATACCAGCTAAGATTCCCCCACGAATTCCAAACCAAAATCCAGACAAAATAATTGGCAGATAATAAAGACGGCGATAGATACCATGATAGTTGGAATGCTCCGTTCCAGTAAAATAATGCATGAATGTCACAGCTAAGATCAGAAGAATAATTATGCTCAACCTTCCAACAATCTGTCTATGGATTTGTATTATTTTCAATATTTGCTCCACTTCAAACCCTGATGGCTGAATGAAATCACCCTATGTTGGCCTGTAGAATATCCTTTATGGAAGTGTCGAATATTCTACATTCTACACTTCCATTTTAAAAAAGCAAAAGCTCCAACCCTCAGTATTTATCACTTTACCCACTTGGCATGATTCCTGAGTAGCTAATTGATCAAGATGCTCTCATCCATTATATATCAGGAGTCCGATAGAATGTCCTTCTTATACAAATACTTTGTCACATTGCTCCTGTGGTTGATAACTTTTAGTCCCGCCATAGCTCAACCTGTTCAACTAGTGACCATCCTTGAAGAAGCAGACGTCCAAAACCCTTCGTTGCAGATTGCACAAGAGCAGATCGAAATGGCCTCCAGCCAGATCGAGCAGGTGACATCCCTCCAAGATCCAATTGTCTCGGTCTCCCTCTTGAACTACCCGATTGACAGCTTCAAAACGAATCAGACCCCAATGTCCGGTACCGAGATCCGTCTGGCTCAGAAGTTCCCATTCCCAGGAAAGCTGGATGCCAAAGGCAAGATTGCTGCAAAAAAAAGTCTCTGGTTTGCATCTGCTTATCAGGATGCTCGCCTCCAGATTCGTCACCAGGTCAAGGATGCCTGGTACCGTTTGTTGTTCCAGCGTCAGGCGATAAAACTAACAATCCGCAATTTGAAGATTTTTGATGATTTTATCAAGCTGACCGAAACCCGTTATGAAATCGGTAAAGGGTTACAACAAAATGTCCTCAAGACTCACTTGCAGCGCTCACAGCAATTAGACAAGTTGCTCGTTCTGCAACAACAAGAAGAAGCAACTTCGGCAGAGTTGAATAGTCTGGTCGGTCGTAATACAGATCAGCCTCTGAAAATTGACAGTCAATTGAAGAGCGTTAGCACAAACTTTAATCTTAATACATTACAAGAGCAGGCGATGAAAAATCGCCCGATGTTCAAGGCTTATGCTGCATTGATTGGTCAATACAAAGCACAACGCAAATTAGCGCAACTCGATTATCGGCCCGACTTCACCCTCTGGGCTGGCTATCGCTGGCGGGATAATTCCTTGGCAGATGACGGTACCGACTTCATCAGTGCCGGGGTCAGTTTCAATCTGCCAGTACGCAGAAAACAACGTAATGCTGCTGTCACCGAGGCTGATTCGGCATTGCGACTCACCTTTCAACGACACGAGAACTTCCGTAATCAGGTCAACCTGGAAATTCACCGATCATTAACCAGCGCCGAACAAGCTGAAAAGTTAGTGGAACTTTACCAAGATGGGATCATTCCCCAGGCGAACCAGACCTTCCAGGCGACATTGAGTGCCTATCAGGTCGATAAGGTCGATTTTCTCGACTTGCTCGACTCGTTAATGACTCTTTACCGTTATGAAATCGATTACATCAAAGCGCTCAGTGATCAGCAGCGCAGCATAGCAAGGCTTGAAGCTGCCGCCGGCTTTGAAATGGATCAACGACCTGAGCAGTCAAATCACACAAAAGGATGATGTCACAATGCGAATACTGCTGAAATCGACACCGACCCTAATAGCAGTCCTGCTTCTTACAAGTGGAATTTTTCTCAGCATTGACCTGAGTTCCCCGCAATCGCCACTGAATGGAGCCAGAGATAGTCACGCCGCTGAACAGTACACCTGTGGTATGCACCCGATGATCATTGTTGATGAGCCAGGAAGCTGCCCGATCTGCGGCATGGATCTGACGCCGATGAAAGCAGAGACCGCTGGCGCAGTGGAATCTTCTGTGGAACAAAAAATCAAGTATTGGCAAGCACCGATGGATCCGACCTACATCCGCAACGAACCGGGAAAATCGCCGATGGGCATGGATTTAGTTCCGGTTTATGAAAATCAGGCAACTGGTGGGGCAATGATTAGCATTGATCCAATTACAATTCAGAATATGGGTGTTCGTACTGCCGGGGTAGCGCACGGTGATTTGTCGCGATCAATTCGCACTGTTGGTCTGGTCAGCTACGAAGAACCAAAGCAATATGTGGTTAACGCCAAAATTGCTGGTTGGGTCGAAAAACTCTACGTCGCTGAAACTGGACAACAGGTAAAAAAAGGGCAAAAGCTACTAGAGATCTACAGCCCGGAACTATTCACAGCGCAGCAGGAGTTATTGCTGGCTCGCGACAATTACAACTCCCTGAAAGACAGTAGTTTTGCACATATTGCGGATAGCGCCAGGCGGTTGCTCGATTCGTCACGCAAGCGCCTTCAGCTTTGGGATGTCAGTCATGAGCAAATCACCCTCCTTGAGAAAACCGGGCAGGTGAAAAAAACCGTCACCCTCTTCGCCCAGTACAAGGGGATCGTGACAGAAAAAACGGTCAACGAAGGGATGTATGTCAAACCGGGGATGCCGTTGCTCAACTTGGCTGACTTATCAAAAGTGTGGGTGCTGGCAGATATCTACGAGTACCAACTACCCTGGGTCAAAGTCGGCCAATCGGTTCGAGTAGAGCTTCCGTATGTCAAAGACCGCAGCCTAGCTGGTCATATTAATTATCTTTACCCTTTTGTCGAACCAAAAACCCGGACGATCAAAGCCCGCATCGAACTTGATAATGCCAATTTCGAGTTGCGTCCAGATATGTACGTCACTGTTTATCTGAACGGCGAACAGCTGAACAATGCCCTGATCATTCCACAGGAAGCGGTTCTCTATTCCGGGGAAAAACAGACTGTGTTCGTCGCCCAGAGTGGTGGCCGTTTCGAGCCACGGTTGGTCAAAACTGGTCTGCAAGGTGAAAACGGTCATATTGAAATTTTGCAGGGCTTGTTTGAAGGGGAGCAAGTTGTGACCAGTGCCCAGTTCATGCTCGATTCGGAAAGCAAGCTGCGCGAGGCCATCCAGAAAATGCTTAACCCAACCCGCGCTGAATCACCGATTAAAGCAGAAGAGGATGATCTGTCAGATCTGTCCGGTGATACCAAAGACACAGAGGCCAAGACAGATCTTGAGGATCTTTTCAACTAATCGACCGACAGGGGAGAAACTATGCTGGAAAAAATCATCGAATGGTCGATTCGCAATAAATACATGGTGGTGTTGCTCACCGCTTTTATGGTGATTGGCGGTATTTATGCCCTGAAGAACACACCTCTTGACGCAATTCCCGATCTTTCGGACGTGCAGGTGATAATTTTTACCGAGTACCCAGGGCAAGCACCACAGGTCGTCGAAGATCAGGTGACCTATCCGTTAACAACACAAATGTTGGCCGTTCCACAAGCGAAGACGGTACGCGGATTTTCCTTTTTCGGGATCTCTTTTGTCTATATCATTTTTGAGGATGGAACTGACCTCTATTGGGCTCGCTCACGGGTACTCGAATATCTGAATTACGCAGCCGGACGGCTACCGAAAGGTGTTACACCCAGCCTCGGTCCAGATGCCACCGGTGTGGGCTGGATTTACGAGTATGCACTAGAAAGTGATCGTCACAATCTTCAGGAATTGCGTTCAATTCAGGACTGGTTTCTACGCTATGAACTGACAGCGGTCGATGGTGTCTCCGAGGTCGCCAGCATCGGTGGTTACGTTAAGCAATATCAGGTCGAAATCGATCCTCAGCAACTACTTGCCTATCACCTGACCATTCCGCAGATTCGCAAAGCAATTCAGCGCAGCAATAATGATGTCGGTGGCCGCTTGGTGGAAATAGCTGAAACCGAGTTTATGGTTCGGGGGCTCGGCTACATCAAATCGACCAAAGATTTGGAACAAATTGTGGTCGGCACTGATCAGCGTGGCACACCAATCCTGTTGCGTGATTTAGCACGGGTGAACATCGGGCCAGAACTGCGACGAGGAGCAGCAGAGCTGGATGGTCAGGGTGAAGCTGTCGGTGGCATTGTGGTGATGCGTTTTGGCGAAAATGCCCTACAAACTATCGAGAACGTTAAAGAAAAGCTGAAACAGTTGCAGACCGGCCTACCGGAAGGAGTACGGATTATCCCGACCTATGACCGCAGTGGATTGATTGAGCGGGCAGTCGAGACCCTGAAAGAAAAGCTGCTTGAAGAGAGCATTGTTGTTGCCTTGGTCACGGCATTGTTCCTGTTCCACTTGCCTAGCGCGCTGGTCGCGATCTTCACCTTACCGGTAGCAATTCTAATTGCGTTTCTGATCATGCATGCCCAGGGAATCAACGCCAATATCATGAGTCTCGGCGGTATTGCCATCGCCATCGGTGCGATGATCGATGCGGCAATTATTATGATTGAGAATGCTCATAAACATCTGGAACGGGATCAGGGCAAAAAACCACATTGGGAAATTATCCTCGCGTCCTCCAAAGAGGTTGGTCCAACGTTGTTTTTCTCATTGTTGGTGATTACCGTCTCCTTTGTCCCTGTGTTCGCACTACAGGAACAATCGGGGCGACTATTTAAGCCCCTTGCCTTTACCAAGACGTACTCGATGGGCGCTGCCGCACTTTTGTCAATCACCATCGTTCCGGTGCTGATGGGCTGGTTTATCCGGGGCAAGATCAAACCAGAACATGCCAATCCGATTAACCGCCTACTGATCCGCATCTACCATCCAATTGTCGATTTCGTCCTTAATTGGCGCAAATTGACTCTAGTGGTAGCACTACTTCTGGTCTGCTCAATCTGGTATCCACTATCGAAGATGGGCAGTGAATTCATGCCACCTCTTTACGAAGGCGATCTCCTTTACATGCCGACCACCATGCCGGGAATTTCGATTACCAAAGCCAAAGAACTATTGCAGCAGACTGACCGGATTATCGCCCAGTTTCCCGAAGTTAAGCGCACCTTTGGCAAGGTTGGACGTGCCGAAACTGCCACCGATCCAGCACCGCTATCGATGCTGGAAACTACCATTATGCTCAAACCGGAAGAGGAGTGGCGTAAAGTTCCAACCCCGCGCTTCTACAGTAGTTGGGATAACACACTTGAGTTTCTGAAGAAACCGTTGCGTCTTGTCTTGCCTGAGGAGAAACCAATTTCGGTGGAAAAGTTGACCGAGGAGTTAAACAACGCCATTCAGTTTCCCGGGCTGACGAATGCCTGGACCATGCCGATCAAAACCCGTATTGACATGCTCTCAACCGGAATCAAAACACCGGTCGGAATTAAAATTATGGGGCCAGACCTGCAAACTCTCAATGATATCGGCGAACAAATTGAGGTTCTGGTGCGTAACCTACCAGGAACCTTGAGTGCTTTTTCTGAGCGGGTAGTCGGTGGCAATTATCTTGATTTCACTATTGATCGAGTCGAAATTGCCCGCTACGGACTGACCGTTGCTGATGTGCAAGAGATTATCCAAACGGCAGTCGGTGGAATGAACGTCACCCAAACCGTCGAAGGATTGGAGCGTTACCCGGTCAATATCCGTTACCAGCGTGATTACCGAGACGATCTACAGTCACTTAATCAGGTGTTGGTACCACTTAAAGATGGCAAGCATGTACCAATTTCACAATTGGCGAAGATCGAAATTAAAAAAGGTCCTCCAGGAATCAAGAGTGAAAATGCCCGCCGTACAGCTTGGGTTTATGTCGATCTACGTGGCATTGATGTTGGAACTTACGTCAAGACAGCGCAGGCAGCAGTTAATGAGCAAATTGCTCTACCTGCTGGCTACAGTATCGTCTGGAGTGGACAGTTCGAGTATATGGAATCGGCGCGCAAGCGATTTCTCGTGATTATCCCACTGACCATACTGATTATTTTCGTCATCCTCTATGCCAGTACCAAGTCGTTGATTAAAACATTGATTGTTTTTCTTGCCGTCCCCTTTTCTCTGGTTGGTGCTTTCTGGTTCCTCTGGCTGCTTGACTACAATATGTCCGTAGCCGTCTGGGTCGGGGTCATCGCCCTGGCCGGGCTGGATGCTGAAACCGGAGTAGTGATGCTGTTATATCTAGACTTGGCACACAAACTCTGGGGCGATAGTGGGCGAATGCAAACCCTTGGCGATCTGAAACAAGCGATCCATCACGGGGCGGTTAAACGAATTCGGCCAAAAGTGATGACGATAGCCGTCATCATCGCCGGATTACTACCAATCATGTGGAGCCATGGTGCTGGCGCCGATGTGATGAAGCGAATTGCTGCACCCATGGTAGGCGGTGTAGTGACTTCAGGAATTATGGAGCTGATGGTCTATCCGGTGATCTTCTATATCTGGCGAGGACGAAAACTGAAAAAAGATTCGACTCCGACTGATTATGCCGAATTGATTGAGCAGTAAAAATCAAATGACAATAACGGTCGAGAATTCTGAATAAACAATTGAGGGAGAAACCCTCACAACAACAAAGGAGAATGATATGAAAAAGCAAACTTTTATCCTGTTACTGGCGGTCATCATGATGATCCCAGCCAATGCAATGGCAATGAAAAGTATGGATCACGGGAGTATGGATCACAGTAAAATGAGCCAGGGGGAGGGGATGTCGATGGGTGGCGATACAGTCATGCTGAACGATAGCAAGGTCGAAGGGGTAACAGCATCCGCACATATGATGGATGTCAGAATTAAAATGGCGGAACATGGCATGTCGATGACACATCACTTTATGGTCGGCTTTATGAATGAAGCCAAGACAATGGTGAGCAAAGGTCAAGTCGCTCTAAAGATAGAATTCCCTAATGGAAAAGTGAGTAATCCAATCAAACTTATGGGGATGAATGGTCAATTTGGTGCGGATATCACCTTGGATCAGCAAGGGATGTATC
>JADGEB010000031.1 GCA_016744595.1 Desulfuromusa sp. | reverse complement strand
CTGAATAAATAGATAAAAAAATCTGCTCTATGTTTTGTAGAGCAGATTTTTTTTATAATACGAGAGATATCAAGCTGCCTGCGTAGTTTGATAGACATGAACTTCGTCTTCAAGTCTACCAGACAGATTATCTTCGGCAACTTCCAAATCGTATCGGCTCTGTAAATTCATCCAGAACTGAGGGGTCATGTTAAAAAACTTTCCCAACCGAAGAGCAGTGTCAGCCGTAATCGATCTCTTGCCATGGACAATTTCATTGATCCTCCTGGCAGGAACACTTGTGTCTTTTGCCAAGCGATATTGACTGAGATTCATTGGCTGTAAAAATTCTTCAAGAAGAATTGTACCGGGGTGTAATGGCACCATGTCTCCATTTTTCATATCGATGCACTCCTTTTCAATGGTAGTCGACTATTTCAACATCATAGGCATCACCAGCATTCCAGACAAAACAAATACGCCATTGATCATTTATGCGAATGCTGTGTTGTCCTTTACGATTGTCCTTTAACTCTTCCAACCTGTTTCCGGGGGGAATACGTAAATCATTCAGTTCAGCTGCCGCATCTATCAATAAAAGTTTTTGCCTGGCTTTCAACTGGATATCCTGAGGCAGTTTTTTTGAAAAAGATCTCTCAAATATCTTTTGAGTTTCCTTACAAATAAATGATTTAATCATACGGCAACAATAACGTCCCTCGTTAATAAAGTAAAGATTAATACTGATCTAATATCCAAAACAAGCTCGAAGAGAAATAGAACCGACAACAGCACCTTTTAACGACAAGCAATGTGAGCTATTATTCTTCGATCTAATCACTACTTAAAATATAAGGGCTCTCAATGGGAAAATGGCTAAAGTTACAAAACGGCAGTGATATTCGTGGGGTTGCGATTGCTGGAGTCGAAGGACAACCTGTGACACTAGACGATCCAATTGTTCGCTCCATAGGCTTTGCTTTCGCCCAGTGGCTTTCGGAGCGGCTTGGTAAACCGGTTGACCAACTAAAAATTTCAGTCGGTCACGATTCACGCATTTCAGCCAACCAGATCAAAACCTGTATTTTTCAAGGAATAGAATCAGCGGGGGCAATGGCATTAGACTGTGGGCTCGCCTCTACTCCGGCGATGTTCATGTCGACCGTGTTTGAAAACCATGGTTACGATGGCGCAATGATGCTAACCGCTAGTCATCTACCATTTAACCGTAACGGAGTGAAGTTCTTCATCCGTAAAGGGGGGCTGGAGAAAAAGAATATTACCAAGATCCTGACCATGGCTGCTAAAACAGGTGAACTCTCCGAGATCCCAGCGATAAGAACAACACAGGTCAACCTGATGGATGATTACGCTGCTCATCTCGTTGCCATTATCCGTAACGGAGTCGGTAATAACACACCGCTGTACGGTCTGAAAATTGTCGTAGATGCCGGAAATGGCGCTGGTGGTTTTTTCGTTAAAAAGGTTCTTCAGCCCCTTGGCGCAAACACCACCGGCAGCCAATTCTTGGAACCCGATGGAATGTTTCCAAACCATATCCCCAACCCCGAAGACCCTACTGCAATGGCTGCGATCATTAAAGCTGTAACCGACAATGATGCAGATTTTGGGATTATTTTTGATACAGATGTTGATCGCGCTGGAGCTGTCGATAAAAAAGGAACACCGATCAATCGCAATCGTTTTCTTGCATTGATGGCGACTATCGTTCTCGAAGAGCATCCAGGATCAGTGATTGTGACTGACTCAGTCACATCAACCGGCCTCAAATGGTGGATTGAAGAAAAACTTGGTGGTGTACATCATCGCTTTCAGCGTGGTTATCGCAACGTCATCAACGAAGCGGTACATCTCAATGCAACGGGAAAAGAATCATGGTTGGCACTTGAAACTTCTGGACATGGTGCGCTCAAAGAAAACTATTTTCTTGATGATGGCGCCTACCAGATCGCCAAAATTCTGATCAAAATTGCCCAGCTCAAAGCCTCAAGAAACGGGACGATTGATGAACTTATTGCCGAACTTCCCGAACCGGTTGAAGCGGCAGAATACCGACCAGAAATCAAAGTTGCGGATTTTAGTTCTTATGCCGACTCGGTGCTTAAAGGGTTCGCTGCATTTGTAGAACAGACCAAAGGTTGGAGTCTGACACCGAACAGCTATGAAGGAGTACACGTCACCTGCGATGCAACTGCGGGCAACGGATGGGCACTGCTTCGAAAATCACTGCACGACCCACAGTTGCCTCTCAACATCGAAAGTGAGGAAAACGGTGGAGTCGAACTGGTGGCCAAAAAAATCAAAGTATTCCTCTCCAACTATGAGGGACTTGATCTCCCGGACATGTAAACAGGTTTGACATCTGCTAGTATTTTTGGGACATGTACTCGATACGTGTCCCAAAAATACGGTTTAACAACCAGCTATCTTCCTCGTCTTACATAGTGGCATATTTCAGTTCATGCCCATGCTGGGCGTACACAATGCAATTAACCGGATGGAAAATACGTCTGCTTTTAAATTCGAATAATTCTGTGGTTCACGCAAGTTAGCGTCGCCACCGGTTATCAAAAACGTTCGACAGAAGGTAAAAATCTGGAGAATCAAGAGATGAACTATAGTGGAGACATTGTTATCAATGCACGAATTGCAGGTCCCGCTGCGGCAGTTTCTCAACTTGCATATGGAGTGAACCACCGCCTGCCTACCAAAGATGAGCTTGAGTGCTTTCTGTCTTTTCTTGGCCTGCACGTTCTTTCAAATAGGTTGCGTTATGATGCATCCATACCCGAGAAATACCAGAAACCATTACACGATGCTGTTAATACCTTAAATCTGACTGATACAGTTGCCCCCCTAAGTCTGCTTCCCGCTGAGAAAGATTTTTATGTCCTTCTTTCAAGATCCATTTCAATGGCAAGAAAAGGAATAAATGACTCAATACAAAATATTCCTAAGTCAACTAAGCCACCCGAAAATTATGACATTGACAGTTTTTTCACTTGTTTGAAGGCTATGTCCAAAGAACCAGATGAAAACAATCGTTTTTCAATTGCAGCGGATGAGTTTAATAGAGGAACTCATGGGGCTAAAGCTCTTGTTGGCCTTGCAGGAACAGATAATTCTGACTTACTTGAGGCAATAACACCCTATGAAGCGTCCTCCAACAGCATAAAGGGAGATGTGATGTCTATGGTAATTAATAACTTCCGCACCTTTTTACTAATGCAGCTGGCAGGGAATGACGATGCTATTCTTGCCACGAACCCATCAGGTGTAAAACAGTTATGCGAATACAAATTGTCAATTTTAGACGATATTATCACAGAGATCAGGAATCAATTTAACCTTAATGCCCCGCTTGCAACTCCAGACAATTGTAGCCTCCCCTTGCTTGGGCTTGTTGTATTAATAGACGCGCCAAACAATTCAAGACCTGAAGATCTTTTTGGTTTGGCATCTCGCTTTTCAGATGATCTCCGCGTTCCTTCCATACAAAAAAACATCATAAACTTACATTCTTCGGGAGCAGGGTCAGACAAAATCGCCGAAGTTAAAGAAAAACTAGTGCATGAAATCCGAAAACGGGGTGGGCCGAAAACGGCACAATATTCCTCCTCGATAGGCAAAGCAGCATTTGAGGTAACGCCAAAGTCGCTTATACCTTTATCTGGTCCTGCTGCGACAATTGCTTTAGGTGCTGACCCAATTCAAGCACTTGGCGGGATGGCAGCGGTAGGTGTAGCTACTCGGATTCATGCTGTTGCATCCAAGATTTCCGAGAACCACAGTGTCGTGGGAGCAATGTGCAATATTATGTCTTATGACAATATCGTTATAGAAGCCATCTGGAGTAAAGTGGAAAAAATATGGCGCAAATGCCCTTTGTCCAAGTAAAAAAACGAGTCGAACAACACAATGTCTTTAGGCTTGTCAACCGATCTTTCACAATAGAAGACATAGCTTTCCCTTCATGGAGTTATGTGGTGTTTAAAACTGGCGATAATGTCTCTTCGGCTCTTCAGTTTGAGAGCGGGTCTACCTTATAGGCCATGTTTTAAACGGTTTCCGCATCGAGTGGCGGTTATGATCAACGAGATCATCTGCTTTTGCAGTGACAATTTTATTGCGGCCATCTCATGCGAAGTTGAGGTTATCGAATAGGTTACTGAAGGTTTTACGGTTTTAATGCCACAATACGAGGCACCTAAATAAATTATAGTGATTAATCAGAAATTTACAGATAACAATCGTGTCAACCGGATGAAAAATACGTTTCTTTATAATTCAAACAATCAGATTGTTCGCAAACAGTTCGTCGCCGCCGGCTACAAAACCGTTAAATACTTTAAAATGGAGATAATATGAAAGATATAGACTCTGAGAAAAAGATAGCTGTCTTGATCGATGCCGAAAATTCACAATGTTCAGTATTGGGAGCTGTATTATCAGAGTTGTCAAAGCATGGACACATCATTACAAAAAGAGCTTATGGTGATTGGAGTAACAACCATCTTAAAAATTGGAAACAGCCTTTAAATGAACTTGCTATTAATCCAGTTCAACAATTTTCCTACACACAGGGGAAAAATTCTTCTGATGCAGCGATGATAATTGATGCAATGGATTTATTGTACTCAGGAAAGTTTGATTCATTTGCACTTGTCTCAAGTGATAGTGATTTCACAAAACTTGCTTCCAGGCTTAAAGAATCTCAGATTTATGTTTTTGGAGTTGGTGAGAAAAAAACACCGACTGCCTTCAGAAACGCATGTGATGATTTTATCTCTACAGAGGTACTTAAAAACCCTGATTCAGACAAGCAAGACCCACCGAATGACACAAGTACAAACAAAGGTCAGAAAAAAACAAAGAATGACCTACGGGGTGATACAAAGCTTGTCAATATTTTAAGAAATGCAATTAGTGAATATGAAAATGACGATGGGTGGGCTCATCTCGCAAGCTGTGGTCAACTTATTAAAAAGCAGTTTCCAGACTTCGATCCGAGAAACTATGGTTATCGAACACTTACCTTATTGATAGAGGAAACTGAATTGTTTGAAATTGAACGGCGTCAATCGGGCAGCGGAACTGTTCACAACATTTATGTAAGAGATAAAAGAAAATGACGCTTAACCAACCAATCAAACAGGAATAAAAGAAGAATCTTTCTTTATCCGCTTCACCACCGCCACCAACAGTGCAATGGCCTGATCCAGATCTGACAGGGAAAGGGTCTCCACCGGCGTATGCATATAGCGCAGTGGGATTCCTAATAGTGCCGTTGCCACACCACCACGGGTCAATTGCATAACGTTGGCATCGGTGCCTGTAGCACGCGGGACTCCGATAATTTGAATAGGGATCTCTTCCGTTGCGGCGGTTTCAACTAATAATTTAAAAAGCACCGGATTGATATTTGCGCCACGAGCAATCACCGGTCCCTTGCCAAGCTCAACCCGACCAATTGCAGATTGCTCTACATCGGGATAATCGGTTGCATGGGTAACCTCTACCACAATACCAACATCGGGATTCACGCCATAACTGCTGGTTGCCGCACCACGTAGGCCGATCTCTTCCTGAACTGTGGACACCGCAAACAGATCAGCAGTGATGATGCCCTGCTCTTTGACTCGCTTCATCACCTCGGTGACAATGAAGGCACCCATTTTGTCATCAAAAGCCCGCGATGTAGCGCGATCGTTTTGCAAGGGTTGAACGCCAACGGCAAAGGTTACGGGGTCGCCAATCTGAATTAAGGCTTCAACCTCATCACAAGTTGAACAACCAATATCGATAAACTGTTTTTTCAGGTTGATGACTTTATCGCGATCTTTCGGCTCAATTAGATGAATCGCTTTTTTACCAATCACGCCGGGAACTTCACCATTATCAGTATGAATCAGCACCCGTTGTCCAGGTGACAGATGGGGGTCAACCCCACCGATGGCTCCAAAGTAGATAAAGCCACGATCATCGACAAACTGCACCATGAAACCAATTTCATCGCAGTGACCAGCCAGCATGACACGCGGGCCGCCCTCCCCTTTGAGATCAGCAATCAGGTTACCCATAACATCGGTGTACAAACCATCAGCTATCCCATCGAGCTGTTTTTTAATCACCCTCTGGGCTGGTTGTTCGTAGCCAGATGGACTGGGTGTTTCAACCAATTCTTTCAGAAAAGCAAAATCTTCTGCGTTCATATACTTTCTCCGGTTAATTTCATTCAAATCTATGCAACCTATAGCCAAAATAGTTTAGCCGCTGATAAAACCTGATGCAGATATAAACGTTGCAAAACAAAGCCTTACGTTTTATGTTCTATCCGTTTTTATCTGCGTTCATCTGTGACCAAAGGTTAAGTCTTTATTCACCCGCATTCCGGGGACACGTAACGAGTACATGTCCCCAGAATACTACTATCTACTTACCTTTAGCCTTGGCAACCAACTCAGCTGAATTCTTCTGTGCCTGAAGAAATTGTTCTTCGGTCATTCCAGCACCCAGCGCAATTTTATGAACCAGATCAGGAGGGAGAATATCGGTCGGCGCATGAGCATCATTATTTATCACCAGCTTTACACCATATTTCTCAGCCAGTTTCAGGACATGTCCGTTCGTTAAAGAATTTCCTTTTCGCGTAGTAATTTCCAAACAGACCCCCAACTCAGCTGCGAGCTGAACTTCTTCTTCTGTTATCAAGCCGGGGTGGGCAAGGATGTCAACTTTTGCCTTGATGGCAGCTAAATTAGTTCCGGGCATCACAGGATCAACTATCGATTCCCCATGAACCAGAACAATTTCTGCACCATTATCTCGAGCAAACTGTGCAGCATCGGTAATCGATTGTGGTGGCACATGGGTTAATTCCACTCCAGCAAGAACTTGAATATTATTTGCGGCACCAATTTCATCGACAACATCAACAATATTTTCAAGCAACCACTTGGTGTTACTCTTGTCAGCGTGATCGGTGATCGCTATAGCAGTATAACCTGCAACAGAAGCACGTCGAATAAGTTCTGTTGGAACCAACTCGCCATCACTGAAAAATGTATGGGTATGTAGATCTATCATTTTTATCTCCTAAACCCTGGCTCTTATACTTGCTCGCCAAGGTGCGAATTTCTATGAACTTCATTTATCTTAATTTGAACAATATGACCGGTTAAATCGGGTCTGCCACTAAAATTAACCACCCGATTCGAGTTTGTCCGACCAAACATCTGGCCTTCACCCTGACGGCTTTCTCCTTCAACCAATACCGATAATACCTGATCAATATCTGCCTGCCAAATGGTTGCGCTGGTTTGCTGCTGCAATTTAAGTAAACGATCAAAGCGTTGTTGTTTCTGTACTGCTGATTGATCGTCTACCATCTTTGCCGCAGCGGTTTCAACTCGCGGTGAATACAAAAAAGTGAAAGCATCAGCATAGCCGACCTGTTCCACCAGGTCGAGAGTCGCCTGAAAATCCTCCTCGGTTTCACCTGGAAAACCAACAATAACATCTGTCGTCAAACGGATTTCAGGACAAACTTTTTTCAAACGCTTTACTCTGCCTAAATACTCATCCCTCGTATAGCCACGATTCATCAGCTTGAGAATACGATCAGAACCACTCTGAAACGGCAGATGGATATGCTTGCACAGCTTGTCCAGAGAACCGAAACAATCGATCAGTTCATCAGTCATATCCTTGGGATGAGAGGTGGCAAAACGGAGTCGCTGCAATCCATCAATGGCATTGATATGACGCAGCAATTGAGTGAAAGAGACCTCTTCATCATCTTTCATTCCATAAGAATTTACATTCTGCCCCAGCAGGGTTATCTCCCGTGCACCTTGAGCAACCAGGCCTTGAACTTCAGCAATAATGTCCTGACTAGGACGACTGATTTCCCGCCCACGCACATGGGGTACGATACAGTATGAACAAAAATTATCACAGCCCTGCATCACAGTGACAAAGCGAGTTACTGTTTCCTGAACAGTTCGTTCGGGAAACAGATTGAGTCGGGTATCACGGTCTTGAAAATCAGTCTCACAACCACGCTGTCGACCCTGTTCAGCTTGTTGAACCAGTTCAGGGAGACAGTGAATGTTGTGGGTGCCAAATACCAGGTCAAGATAGGGAACCTTTTCCAGCATTTTCTCCCCTTCCTGTTGCGCAACACAACCACCAACCCCGATAATCAGTTCGGGGCGCTTGTCTTTAATTGGTTTGAAGCGTCCGAGATGCCCATAAACCTTGCGTTCTGCCTTATCGCGTACGGAACAGGTATTTAACAGAACCAGATCTGCTAACTCTGCTGAATCGACCTGAGAGTAGCCAATAGCCGATAACAAAGCGACAATCTGCTCTGAATCGACGACATTCATCTGGCAACCAAAGGTTTCTAAGTAAAAAGCTTTATTCATTCATCACCATTTCAGTCATTATAGAAAAGTCGCGCATCCTAACGAACTGTTTCTTTACAAGTCAAACAGTATTCTCAGGCACAGATTTAGGTTTAGATTCAGATTCTTTCTTGGGCAGGTGCTCAAGAAAATTTTCAGGGTGTTCCAAACACTCCAGAACGATGGGTGGACTCCCTTTGAATGACAAGCGAAGACTTAATAGCTGACGACCATACTTCTTCTGCTTAAAATGTTTATAATCGCAAAGTTGATAGACAGAAGCCCTGTTACCAAAAAGTCGATTACGTACCAATAGGCGCCGATTGGTTAGTGCGTAAAAGATTTTTTCCCACCGCCTGCGTGCAAAAATTAACTGCCCTGGCCCAACAAAAAAAGCTGCAACAGCAAGGAGCACAGGAGCAAAAGCCAACCACCATGAATAGCCATGTGCACGTACCAGCTGAACACCAACCATTAACCAGAAACTACAGGCGAGGAACAGAATTGTCCCGATTGTTGCTTGTAACCAATGGCGAAAGGTATAACAGCGCGGAGCAGGACGCCCCTGCCACAGGACGATTTCATCCTCATCCAAAGGCCATTCACAACTTTTTTGGCTCATTTTGATAAACTCCTCAAGCGGCTCGCCGCTGTTTTTCCTAATTTACTTTTGCTATCAGCTGCTATAACTGCTTGGTAATGCTTTCTGGCTCGCAAAAAATTTCCTTGCGCCTCTTCAGCCTCACCAAGAAGAAACGTTCCCTCAAGAGTCTGCAATAATTGCAAAGACGCTTCCAGCTGGGCAACAGCTTTTTGCAACTGCTGAGTCTGCAGATAAATGTATCCCAACCCTAACCTGGATTTGTAATAATTTGGATCAGTGCTTACTGCTTTAAGAAGATAACGTCTTGCCGGAACCATATCTTCTTTACGCAGGTAGGCCATCCCTAAATCCGTCAATAACAATCCATTCTCAGGAACTTGCTGCATTGCCTTGTGGTAGATTTCAATCGCAACATCGAGATCACCCTGCAACTCGGCAACACGAGCCTCACCATAGAGCACATAAGCCTCAGGATGAGTCTCTTCCAACTGCCGTAAAGCCTGATCGTATAAAATCTTACCAGAACGAATTTCCTGCTGAATCGTAACACTTTTCGACATCTGATCGTTTTGCACAGTCGCAGGATTTACAGCACAACCATTTAATATCAGAATATAAACCAGCAACAACAGACAGATATGGTATATTTTCAAAATAAAACTCCCGTACCGACAGCATTTCAAATCCATCACCCTTAATATTTGAAGGAGTTTTGATGCTTTCCAGAACTGATGCGACAATTTTGTTGAAAATTGCTCGTGATGCAATTACTCAGCAAGTTAAAAAAGTGGATTATAACCCGGCACCAAGAGAAGAAAAAGCCCTCAATGAACACTCTGGCTGTTTTGTAACAATTACACAGGAGGGTCACTTACATGGTTGTATCGGAAATTTCCAGTCACAACAACCTTTGTTTCAGGAAGTTGCAACAATGGCTGTCGCTGCAGCAAGTCAAGATCCGCGCTTCCAACCGATGCAGCCAGATGAGTTGAGTAATTTCAATCTTGAAATTACCATTTTATCGCCTCTAAAACAAATTAGTGACACCAATTTGATTGAAGTTGGTACCCATGGAATCTATATCATCAAAGGTCACAACCGCGGGGTGCTACTACCACAAGTTGCCACTGAATATGGCTGGGATCGAGAGATGTTTCTCCAACAAACGTGTATCAAGGCAGGACTTACAGAAGACATGTGGCAGCATCAAGAAACTAAAATCTATATTTTTAGTGGCCAGATAATCCACGAATAAACGGGCTATGAAATTTAATTCACAGCCCGTCAAAACAAAATATTTTTAAACCCTTGGAAAACTAAGTCTTAGCCCCTTTACGTAATTGCTTCAACCGTTGATGAAAAGCTTTTGCAATTGAGGTCACATCGTTCATCTGATCTTCTGAAAAAGCATTTTTCTTTTTTGAACAGAGAATTAAGACAGTCCGCATGGCACCACGCACATAAAGAGCTTTGGCGACATAGGAATAAAGACCTTTAGGAACAAATAACATCCAGTCAATCGCCTTAATACTACTTTGTGTATCGTCAACAATCAGATATTCAAGATTTTCTTTTTCAATGTTTTCAGCAATTGTTCCAGTGTACGGATATTGACTACCGGGCTGCAGTGGTTCTTGCATATTTCCCTTTGAATAAACAAAAACTTTATTTTTCCGCGCATAAATATCAGAAAACATAACCACATCCATATTTGGAAACAAATTTTGTTCTTGATAGATACGATCCAACATCTCCTCTATCGAGCCACACTGAGATAAATCAGCACAAACCTGAGAGACCTGCTGATTAATAACCGGTTTTTCAACCCTGGGAAGCGGACTAGATGATTGATCGACCAGGTCAATCACAGCTAAACGAATATAACCTTCTCCGTCGTGTACGAAATATATAAACTGACAGATAGCTTTAACCCGAATAGCATTTCCAGCAGTGAGGAAGAGCTCAAGAATCAAGCGCCGATCCAGCAACAGATGTTCAACAATCTGAGGAAGCTTCAGATCACCGTCAACCAAAGCATCGAGGCAATATGTGCTGTCTGATGACAGATCAATCCTCATGAGCTGCTGGAAGAGATTACTAGCATCTAATAGTTTTTGCCCCTGAGCAGAAAACAAAGCAACGGGATAATTATCTTCTGCAACATGCAATAAACGTCGGTTTTGCTGATCGAAGATATTTTTCAACCAAACAATATGTTCGGTAATTTCCTCAACAGCACCTTCGTAATAGCGGTAATCGTTCGTTGGCCAGCCCGTCAATTTAAACCAATATATTGTGTTGTCACATTGGATACGAAACACAGACCGTACTGGAACACGCTCATTGATATTGGACATGGCACGCTCCATCAAGAGTCGGTCATCGGGAAAGAGGAGCCTTTCACGGTACTCCCGGTCTTTGAAAAATCGATAATTTTCCAGCCCCAGGACACTAACAGTACAGTCGTTCAAATTGACAAAAGAGCGCTTCGACAAATCCAATCGCCAGAAAAGCATCTTCATCTTATTCAATGTTGCAGGAACCGATTGCAATTCATATGCAGCCATTCAATCAAACCTTATTAAATTTCAATCCAAAAGATCAAATTTGTCACATTCTGCATAACAAAGTGGGCAGACCCAACTTTCTGGCAAATCATCAAACTCAACCCCTTCTGGAATTTTGTTCATCGAATCGCCTTTTTCAGGGTCATAAACATAACCACAACAAGTACAAATATAACGCATATTTGAGCCTTTTCTATGCTGATAAATGAAAAAATCCCCTCAAACTCCCCTTTAGCGAAGGGGAATTGAAGGGATTTTACGAATTACACCGCAAAATATTTGGCTTGCGGATGGTGTACAATAATTGCCGAGGTACTCATCTCTGGAACCATTTCAAAGGATTCAGTCAGGGTAACTCCAATTTCTTCAGGCTGTAGCATTTCAAACAGTGAACCATGCGCTCCCAAATCAGGACAGGAAGGATAACCAAATCCATAGCGTGATCCTTGGTAACCCTGTGCAACATAGGCGCACATATCACCACGTACCTGTTGTATTCCCATTTCTACCCGCATTTTTTCATGCCAATATTCAGCCAGTGCGTCGGTCAGCTCAACCCCAAGCCCATGCAGCATCAGATAATCGTGGTAACTATCCGATTCGTAAAGTTGCTTGGTTTTTTCCGCTAACTGATGGCCAAGAGTGACAACGAAAAAACCAACCTTATCACCACCTTCTTCTGCATTACGTAAGTAATCGGCAATGCAAAGACCTGGAGCATTTGTTTGACGCGGAAAACTGAACACCTTTTCACCTGAGTCACTGTTGATCAGCAAACTATCCCCCTGACTGACACAATCAAAATACCCGTATGTCACTTTCGGTTGCAACCAACCTTCATTAAGAGATTGATCTTTTAACCGTTGAAAAAGAGGCTGAACGGTGTTGATGGTTAACTCGGCATAGCCTTCCTTCGACATTTTTCCACGTCGATATCCCCAGCGACCTCTAAACAACGCTGCTTCATTGAGGTAACTGAATAACTTTTCTGCATCTATATCAGTGACCAACTTACGACCAACAAAGGGGACAACCGGTGGACTGAAGGAACGATCCAAAACTTCTTGTTGTGGGCCAGGTCGGTTTTTAGCAACGCTACTTTCTTCCCATTGGGTTGATAGCAATTTTCCAGTTTCAAAATCACGAATTGCTTTCAAACCGGCAAAAGCATCGGCACAATAAGCAACAGGTTGTTGGTAATTCGGTGCACAATCAACCGCAACAAACTTGGTTGTCAAAGCTGCCCCACCCAGAAGAACCGGCTGTGTCAGTCCCACAGCCTGAAACTGGCTCAAATTATCTTTCATCAACAGTGCCGACTTGACCAGCAGTCCGGATAGGCCAATCACATCAACCTGCAACTCTTTAGCTTTGGCAATAATCTCTTCTGCAGACACCTTAATCCCGATGTTGTGAACTTTGTAACCGTTATTGGAGAGAATAATATCAACCAGATTTTTGCCGATATCGTGGACATCACCAGCCACAGTCGCAAGCAGCACCGAAGTTCGGCCATCATCGGCAAGCTTTTCCATGTAGGGTTCCAGCAGAACAACACTCTGTTTCATCGCTTCTGCAGATTGCAGCACAAACGGCAGCAGCAGATCACCACGACCAAACAGCTCGCCAACCTCACGCATCGCTGGAACCAACAGATTGTTAATGATATCCAAGGGCTGCCAACGTCCACGCAAAGTTGTAAGGAGATCATCCAACCCCTCTTTATCCCCCTTAAGAATCTTTTGGCGCAAAAGTTCCTCAGACGAAAAGGACTCTTCACTTTCGCTATCATCTTGTTCAACAGCTTGTTCAAAATAATCGATAAAAGCCATTAAAGCCTCTGGATGACGATTAAAGAGCAGGTCAAAACAAATCTTACGATCTTCCTCACTGATTGTTGCGTAGGGAAGAACTTTAGCTGCATCAACAATCGCGGTATTCAGCCCAGCTTCAACCGCTTCGTGCAAGAAGATTGAGTTAAGAACTTTACGTGCAGCTGGACGCAGACCAAAGCTGATATTACTGATTCCCAAGGTAAAGCCGACACCGGGCAGTTCTTGCTTAACCAGCTTGATCGCATTAAGAGTTTCAATCGCGGCATCACGCATGGTTTCATCACCGGAACCAACGGTAAATGTCAGCAGATCAAAAAGGATATCCTGCGGCCGTAAACCATGCTTATTAACCGCCAGATCATAAATGTCTTTGGCAACGGCTAACTTCTTGTCGCACGTCAATGCCATCCCCTCGACGTTGATAGTTAATGCCACCACCGCCGCACCGTATTTCTTAGCCAGACGACAGATGCGATCCAGATTGGCACCGCCATCTTCCAGATTGATCGAATTGATGATTGCTCGGCCAGGATAGAGAGGTAAAACTAATTCAAGGGTATCTGGACTGGTTGAGTCAAACATCAACGGCGCTTTACAGGATCCAGCACAGAGTTTCGTCAATTGAAGCATATCTGCCACTTCATCTCGCCCAGCGTAAGCAACACATAGATCAAGAACCTGAGCGCCACGAGCTTCCTGGTCGAGAGCAACCTTGAGACAGGCATCCCAATCTTCTGCTAACAGTGCCTCCTTGAATGCTTTAGAGCCGTTCGGATTACAACGCTCACCGATCAACAGTGGCGGTATTTCTTGGTGAAATTCAACGGACTGATAAAGGCTGGCAACAGAGGCTTTCATACCAACACCTCCCTATTTTTAGGCTGAACACCAGCAAGGCGTTTCGATAGCGCAGAAATGTGAGCAGGGCTGGTACCACAGCAGCCGCCGACAATACTGACCCCTTGCTTGATAACAAACTGATACATCTGTTCTGCGTAGTCTTCTGGACTCAAGGGATAGTGGGTTTGTCCATTTACCACTTCCGGCAACCCCTGATTCGGTATCACTGAAATACGTTGCGGCCAGTTTTCACTCAGATATTTGACATGCGACATCATATCCTGCGGACCAGTCGCACAGTTGAGCCCCAACGAGAACAATGGAAACGGTTCCAAAGTTGCAACAACCGCAGCAATATCAGAACCAACCAGCATGGTTCCCTGCTGTTCAATCGTGACAGAGGCCATCACGGGAATATCATAATCAGAGCGATCCAGAACTTCAAACGCAGCAATCAGAGCCGTTTTGGTTTGCAGCAAGTCTTGACACGTTTCGACTATCAGACAATCGACCCCGGCTTCCAACAAGGCTTCCACCTGTTCCCGCGTTGCCGTGGCTAATTCAGCCACCTCAATATGTCCCAAGGATGGTAGCTTCGTGCCTGGCCCGACCGACCCAGCAATATATTTATCTACCCTGTCTGCAATTGCCAAACGAGCATTTTCAACTGCGCGAATATTAATTTCCCTCACTTTGTCTTGCAAGCCATACTCAGCAAGGACTACTCGTGAAGCACCAAAGGTATCTGTTTCTAACACCATGGCTCCAGCATCGAGCATACTTTTATGAAACTCGACAATATGCCTGGGGGCTGAAAGATTAAGAACCTCATTACACCCCTCACACCCCGACCAGTCATTTTCAGTTATATCCATTAATTGCAAGCTGGTTCCACACGCACCATCAAAAATAAGTAATGGCTGTTTTGTAAAAATCATTTTTAATCCCGATAAAATCAAAAAAAGTAAAAGTTCAATATATGACCTACTAATACAATCAGTAAGTCTATTTCAAACAATGAAACAATTTACCTATTTTTGCAAATATTTGTTAAATTTTGTATATATAATAGTTCTAGGGAGGGAAACTTTGATATCAACAGATCATCAATCAACTTTAGGCGCTTCACAACGCCGCCTGGGAGAGCATCTTCAAGCAGCAGGGCTGTTGAATTCAGAACAACTTTGTGAGGCAATAGAGTACCAATGTCTCTATGGAGGAAAACTCGGAACCAGCCTGATTGAATTAGGATTGATTGACGAAAAACAACTGGCAAGAATCCTCAGCCAACAATTGAAACGTCATTACATCAAACCTGAACTGTTAATGAAAGTACCCAATTCAGTGCTAAACCTCATCAGCAAAAAAACTGCCCTGAAATATCAAGTCGTTCCGTACCATAAAGATGGGAAAAAGCTGTTTGTCGCACTAAATGAAACAACTAACCTCTCTAATATAGATGAGCTCTCCTTCCAGCTGGATCATATTATTATCCCCTTGGCAATTCCAGAAGTCCGTCTCATGTTAGCACTAAATAAACATTATGGCCTGCAGCTCACACCACGCTACAAAACCTTATCCGGACAAATTAACCGAAGAATGCAGGCTGCACAGAAAAGCAAACCACAAACATCACTCTATGCAGATAAAGAGTCCAATAACAGCTCTGCCGATGTATCCGCTTGGCCTTTGCTTGGGGATACCTCCCATGCAGCAGAAGACGAGGAAAGCTCAAATTATTATTGGAGTGAACCAGACAGAAAAGCAGAGAAAAACACCACGGATTTGTACCAGAAATTATCAATTGCACAAGATCGGGACGATATTGCCAAAGCCATTATCACTTATATTAATGCTGACTTTCCAAAATGTGCACTACTGATGGTTCGCAAGGAGACAGTAAATGGCTGGTTGGCTGCGGTTGAAAACAGGAACCAACCCTTTGAACAGATTATCATTTCACTGCAAGACCATTCTGTATTCGGTTTGGTTGCATCAAGTCGCTCTCATTATTTAGGACCACTGATTGATTCTCCACAAAATTGCATCATTTCAGACTACTTTGCCACCAAATTACCGCAAGACGTTTTGGTTATCCCCCTCACGGTACAAGAAAGATTAGTCTGTATCCTCTATATTCAAGGAGATATTGATAATCTCAGACAACATTTAGACGAATATCAAAATATCGCAAGCAAGGCAGAAATGTCATTCAAACTGCTCATCTTAAAAAACAAAATCCTTGCGGGCTAAAAACATAATGGAAAAATGGGAGTCGGACTTTAATCCTGATGATGTAAAAAAGCTCCAGTCGGCATTGACCGCCAGTGGGGAAGAACTCTACCAGCTAATATTAGACCCTGATACAGATATCCTTCACACTCTACTTAAAAATCCACACCTCAATGAAGATCATTTACTTACCCTGCTGAAACGCCGTGATCTTCCAGAAGCTCTAATCAATTCTATCTACCATGGCCGCAAAACGATACTCAATCATCGAACGATTCTGGCATTAGTCAAAAACCCAACAACACCTGGAACCCTCATACGTAATCTGCTGCCACAACTCCGCCTGTTTGAGTTGCTCGACCTCTGCTTTTTACCGGGCGTTACCCCCGATCAAAAACTGGCTGCAGAACGCTCAATCTTTCAAAGAATACCAACCAGCCCGTTAGGGAACAAAATCACCCTGGCGCGTCGAGGCACAACTAATATTGTTGCAGAACTAATGAAAGAAGGTCACCCGCAACTGTTCGAAGTGTGTCTTGGAAGCCCCCGGCTGAGAGAGGCCGCCATTTACCAATTTCTGCGCAGTGCAACAGCCAGTCCACAAACTATTTCGATGGTTGCACGACACAATCGCTGGAACCAACGCCCTAACCTACGCATGGCTATCTTAAAAAACCAAAAAACGCCTGAAATATGGTTCACTCTCTGGCTCCCAAAGATCCACACTCCCATTCTAAAACAGCTACTAGGAAGCTACCTAACTACCCCCAACCGAAGACGCTTATTTGAAGCAGAATTAAAAAAGCGCGGCGGAACTTAATCTACAGAGTTGGCAGCTATGACCTTGTTCAAGGAATAGATCGGTTCAGGCTGAAACGGCTTGCCCAGATAACCATCCATTCCAGCCGCTGGACAATCTCCCCCCCCCCCCCATGACAATGATTTGCAGTTGTTTACTCTGTAAACGTGACATCAATTCTGAACCAATTTGCTCGTATAATTCAGTACCAGTAAATTTACCGTTTCACATTGCCTGATTACACGGCTAGCTGTAAATCCGTCCATGTTGATCATCAGAATCAAATCAAACTCGTTCTTGGCAAGCCAATCTAAAGCGGTCAATCATTAGCAACAATCAATATTAACTTGTTATGATAATATTTTCATGTATAATCATTATCATTCTACGTATATACACTCATAAAATATATGTATTGATATCAGAACACTAGAAACACTGCGTAGCCTCAAATCAAATAAGGGAACTGGCTTTCTTCAATGGGTTATTAAGTTTTAACTATAAGCACCCAGGAGAATACTCAAAACTTAATGAAACGCGATGAAGAGTCACAATAAGTTGTTTTCGTAATTTACTTGTCAATATCAGCATGCAAGTTGAAGCCATCAAGAAAGAGTTTTAAAAGTTTAAATTATCTCGTGAATTTTTAAAGCAAGTCTCGTTGGAGAGAAAAATGGCCTTTAGCAAAAAAGATATTTTAACAATTTTCTTGGTTCTGTTGGCTCTGGCACTGACATCCCTCCCAGTGCGAGCAACAGAGGGTGACATGCTGGATTTAGATCTATCATCTTTGATGCAGATCCAGATAACTTCTGCGGGTCGCAAGGCACAGAATCTTACCGATGTACCTGCCGCAGTTTACGTAATTGACCAGACAAGTTTAATGAACTCTGGTGCGACCTCCATTCCAGAGGCACTTCGGATGGTGCCGGGGCTGCATGTCGCAAGAATAAGTTCCAGCAAATGGGCCATAACTTCTCGCGGATTTAATGGTACATTCGCTAATAAACTCTTGGTTCAGATTGATGGTCGCAGTGTTTACACGCCTAGTTATTCAGGAGTCTATTGGGATGTTCAAAACGTTGTTCTTGAAGATGTTGAACGGATAGAAGTTATTCGCGGTCCAGGTGCGACCTTATGGGGCTCCAATGCCGTTAATGGTATCATCAATATTATCACCAAACAGTCTTCTGCTACCCAAGGTGGTCTGATAAGTGCCGGCGTTGGAAACCACGAAAAACTACTGGCAACTGCCCGCTATGGAACACAATTTAATAAAAATACATACGCAAGATTTTATGTTAATCGACATGATCAAAAAGCTTACGAACTTTTAGCAGACAAGACTGATGCATATGATGATTGGGATATGAGCAATGGTGGATTCCGCCTCGATGGTGATCATAACCTTACCAATTCTTGGACGCTACAAGGTGACCTATATCATGGCCAAAATAACCAGATAGATACTTTATGGGTCGAAACACCACCCTATGCAAATTCTCAAATTAAAAACACAGCAAGTACCTACGGTCACAATCTACTAGCCCGCTGGACACATAAAAGTTCGGAGAAATGTTCTAAATCAATACAGATTTACTACGATTTTACTACCAGAGATGAAAGCTATCTGGAGCAAACCAATCATACTTTGGATATTGACCTACAGCACCGTTTTCAACTAGGGGTATCGCACGATATTGTTTGGGGGCTAGGGTATCGCTTCAATAAAGATGATTTCACAAACACTTACCAAGTTAGCGTTACCCCGGAGAAAACCACAACAGACACCATTAGTGCATTCCTGCAGGATGAAATCACGCTCCTGCCCAATAAGGTATGGCTGTCACTTGGGACTAAATTTGAACACAATGAGTACACTGGGTATGAAGCTCAACCCAATATTCGCATTTTATTCAAACCTCAAGAAAATCATAGTCTTTGGGCTTCAATTTCTCGGGCAGTACGAACCCCTTCTCGAATGGAAAGCAACGGCAGAATAACAACAGCAGTTATTCCTCCAACCCCCAACAGAATATCTATTTTTGGTGATTCAAATTTTGATTCTGAAGAGCTAACAGCTTATGAAGTTGGCTATCGTCACAATCCGTTCCCAAATTTTTCTTTAGATCTTGCTCTTTTTTACAATGATTATTCAAAATTACAGTCTTATAGCCAAGAAAGCCTTATTGCGCCGATTTTTTTCAGCAACACCATGGAAGGAGAAACCTACGGCCTAGAGTTAATAGTAAAGTGGCTTCCTGCAACATGGCTGGAAACAGAATTAGGATACAGCTATATAAATTTATCAATGGATGATGATCTAACAACTGGCTTCTCACCCGTTACAACAGTTGAGGGATCTAGCCCTAGCAACCAAATTTCGTGTCGGGCACAAATCGAACTCTTTGAAAATCTCCACCTTAACCTTTGGGGTCGGTATACAGATAAACTCACAGCTTCAAGTGTTGCAGCAGTTCAGAATAATATTATTGTTTCTGATTATTTTAGCTTTGATGCCAACATTAAGTGGGTGCCTATAAAAGGAATTGAATTAACGATTGCTGGTCAAAACTTACTTGATAGCAAACATCTAGAGTTTGTCTCAGAACAATTTACATTACCAACAGAAATAGAGCGCAGTATCTACGCTAAATTGAACTGGAAATTTTAGGATATATTTTGCTGCGACGTATCTTCTACATATTACTAATCATTAGTGTCCTGAATTGTAATCCACCACTATCAGCGGCTCATGATCCTAGTGAATACAATATCAAAGCTGCCTACCTGTATAACTTCGCCAAGTTTATTCACTGGCCTGATAGCGCATTCAATTCAGCGAAGGCACCATTAGTCATCGGTGTCCTTGGGACGAATTATTTCAATGGTTCCTTGCAACCTCTAACGGCAAAAAAAGTTCGCAACAGAGTTATTGAAATCAAATACTTTAAAAGCCTCGCAGAAATACAAGGTTGCCATCTTCTTTACATCAGCAAATCGGTCAAACAAAACCACAACTTGATTCTAAAAAAATTGTCAACCCAACCAATTTTAACGGTTGGTGGATACAAAGACTTTGTCAAAATTGGTGGAATTATTCAATTTATCACCAGGCGAGATCGACTACGATTTTCCATCAATCTCGCCGTTGCCAACCAGAATAATATCCACATTGATGCACAATTACTTTCCCTGGCAGCCGAAGTCGTGGGGGATAAAGAATGAAACGATTATTCAGTAAGCTCCCAATAAAATATAAATTGAATGTCATTATTTTAGGTATTTGTTCCTCAATCTTGCTACTAACCTTCGCCATTGCCTTTGCCAACCAATGGTATTTGTATAAACAACATGCACTGGAGGAACTCCAAACTCTGGCAAAGATTGTCAGCGAAAATAGTTCTGCAGGGTTGGTATTCCAGGATACCGATGCACTCAATAAAAACCTTGCTGCCCTTGCTTTAAAAAAATCAATTAATGAATCTGGGATATATCGGGCAGATGGCAAGCTGATTGCTTTTTTTTCTAGAGAACCAAAGGGTTCTAAAGATCAAGAAAAGAATATTCAGGTTCCCGAGTTGATACGACATGGGTATCGATTTCATGGCAACCATATTGACCTTTTGCAGCCGATAATACTGGATGGTGAAAATATCGGAACACTTTACCTGCAATCCAGCATGAGCGAACTTTATAGCAATCTGAGTCAGTCAGGACTCTATATTCTAGTCATTGTCTTTGGCGGTTTCATTATTGCCTCATTTCTGGCTAACCAATTCCAGAAAATTATTACTCAACCGGTTGTACAATTAGCCAAAACTATTCAACTGGTTTCAGAGGAGAATAATTATTCCCTACGTGTAGCTGAAACCAGCGAAGATGAACTTGGGCTGCTGGCAACAGGTTTCAATAACATGCTCAGTCAGATTCAAGAGCGGGATGAGCATTTAGAAAATCAAGTCCTGGATCGTACCGCCATGTTAAAGACTTCCATGGATGAAGCAATCATTCTAGCTAAACACGCCAAAGAAGCTAGCAAAGCAAAATCACAGTTTCTAGCCAATATGAGTCATGAGATACGTACTCCGATGAATGGAGTTCTGGGAATGGCTGAGATAGTTTTGGAAACCGAGCTATCAGCAGAACAGCGCAGTTCTCTCAAAACGATACAGCTCTCCGGGGAATCGTTGCTAACTGTTATTAACGACATATTGGATTTCTCAAAAATTGAAGCCGGGAAGCTGGAAATTGAAAATATCAATTTCAACCTTCCGTCTCTGATTGACGATATCGCGCAAATGATGGCGCAAAGAGCCCATGCAAAAGGATTGGAACTTATTGTTGATATCGATGACAATATTTATCCAGATGTCAATACAGATCCGAGCCGGATCAGGCAGGTGTTAACCAATCTTCTTTCTAATGCCATCAAGTTCACCGATCAGGGTGAAGTTGTCGTTCAAATTAAGAGTCTTGCAGCCAATAAAGAGACAACCAAAGTTCGTTTCTCAGTACGTGATACTGGGATTGGACTAACTGTGGACGAGCAGAAGCGGCTGTTTAAACCTTTTTCTCAAGCAGACGAATCAACCACACGTAAATATGGTGGTACTGGTCTGGGATTGGCAATTTCAAAACAATTGATCGAATTGCTGGAAGGTACGATTAACTGCTCTAGTGAACCAAACCAAGGAGCAGAATTCTGGTTTGATCTGACAGTTAAAAAATCATCGCTCACACACGTTGTTACTAAAGCTCAGGATCATGAATTAAATGGTTTACGTGGGTTGATTGTTGATGATAATGCAACCAACCGTAAATTACTGGTGCAACAGATGACCAATTGGGGGGTCAAACAAGACAGTGCAAAGGATGGAATTGATGGCTTGACCAAACTGCATCAGGCAGCAGAAGCAGGAGAACCCTTTGACATGGTCATTCTCGATATGCACATGCCAAAAATGGATGGATTAGAAGTTGCGAGACTGATTAAGAAAGATCCAACTGTCAACAATACAAATATGATTATGCTCACCTCTGTGGGAATCCGCGGTGATGCCAGATTAGCTCGTAAAGCGGGAATTAAGATATATTTGACCAAACCGATCCGACAGGTCGATCTGTACAACAGTCTAGTTTCATTAATGAAAGGCGATCAAGCGGATACAGGCGAATTGATCACCCAATATAGCTTGGAAAAAGAAACCATTACATTTGCTGCCAAGATTCTGCTGGCAGAAGATAACCTTGTCAACCAACAGGTTGCTAAAGGGGTTTTAAGCAAGCTCGGCTGCAAGGTCGATATGGTAATTAATGGCATGGAAGCTATCTCTGCCATAGCAAACAATTCATACGACATTATTTTTATGGATTGCCAGATGCCTCGCATGGACGGCTATGAAGCAACTGGTGAAATTCGACAGCACGAAATCAGGAAGCAGAACGGTCAACACATCCCAATTATTGCTTTGACCGCTAATGCCTTAAGTGGTGACCGAGAAAAATGCCTGGCAGCAGGAATGGACGATTATATCAGTAAGCCATTTGGACAGGATCGGATTGCAGAAATTCTGAAACGCTGGCTACCCGACAATCTGCAAAAAATCGTAGGGCGCCCTCCAACACAAAAGGAACCAACTGAGGTCACAATCATTTCTGAATCTATAGAATCCAACATGATTGACCAGAAAGCTCTTAAAAATATCCGCGCACTTCAGTCTGAAGGGGCAGAAAACATCCTGAACAAGGTTATTACCCTTTTTCTAGATGACACTCCGAAGCAATTAGAAAAATTACAGCAGGCTCTTCGCGATAACGATGCCAATACGATCCATTCCATTGCCCATAGTTTAAAATCAAGTAGCGCGAGTCTCGGGTTAATAAGTATGTCCACCCTTTTGAAAGACCTGGAAGAAAAAGGTCGCACCAATTCCCTCAGTGGTGCGTCTAAACTGATTGTCCAGATAAAAGATAGTTATTGCCAATCTATCGAACCGCTCCATGCCGAAGTTAGCAAACCGTAACTCAGAAAACATCAATCAACGTCATATTAATTCAACCTATTAAAGACTTATTAAATGGTTGACAATTTACAACCATCAATGATATTTTTTTAATTTTATGCACTAACATTGTGAATTTACTAAATATATGTCCAATACAATGGAGCAATCTTGAAAAATCAACAACGAAAAAACTACACTTACAGACTCATTCGTTCAATCTGTATCAGCATATTCATCTGCCTTCTGATTGCTCAATCAGTTTTTTCCGCAGAGCCTGACTCTCTACTTAAATTGAAAGCTATGAGTCTGGAAAACCTCATGCAGCTCACGGTTTTTTCTGCGTCAAAAAAACCTGAACAACTATCAAACGTAGCAGCAGCCATGCACGTCATAACACGAGAAGATATCAGGCGCAGTGGCGCACGGACTCTTCCCGATCTGTTACGCGGAGTTCCAGGTCTCAGCGTTGCCAACATGGATGCCCACACCTGGGCTATTACATCACGCGGCTTCAACGGCCTGTTTGCCAATAAGTTACTGGTTTTGATGGATGGGAGAACCCTCTATACTCCGCTTTACTCAGGTGTCTATTGGGATATGCAAGACACATTATTAAACGATATCGAACGGATTGAAATTATTCGCGGCCCGGGAGCTACCATTTGGGGTGCTAATGCGGTAAATGGGGTGATCAATATTATTACCCGTAAGGCTAAAAATACTGACGGCCTATTTGCGTCAACCGGTAGCGGCTCCCTCGATAAAACATCTTTGAATGCTCGATATGGAAAAGCAGGTGAACAGATATCGTACCGCATTTACGCAAAACATTTGGAGCGGGATAATTTCAAATCGCATGAAGATGGTGAACATCCGGACAGCTGGCAAAATGAAAAAGGGGGATTTCGTCTTGACCTGGCTGTAGACGACGATAATCAAATAAGCATTCAGGGCGATATTTATCGCGGCACGTCGGATCAATTGACAACCCTTGGATCCGGAATAACATTTGAGTCAGAGGTTCGCTTGTCTGGTGGGAGCCTTCAGTTACAGTGGGAAAGACAACTGAGTGAGGATTCTGCCTGGAGTGTACAGACTTCTATAGATCGCTCTCTTCGCGATGACTGGTTCCTTGACCAGAGCCGGACAACCTGGGACATCTCCTTCAATCACCGATTCAGTTTTCTGGAAAATCAGGATATCATCTGGGGCGGTGGCTATCGCTACACGACTGATCACACTACAGGTGGCGCATACAGTGCCATGGATCCAGCAGCACAAACCACTGAAATTATGAATTTATTTATTCAGGATGACTGGACACTGATTGCCGACAAACTACACCTGATCCTTGGTAGCAAAATCGAACACAATGATTACAACGGATACGAAGTCCAGCCAACAGCCCGTTTGCTTTGGACTCTAAATAATCAACATAGTCTTTGGGCAGCCATTTCGCGTGCAGTGCGGACACCGTCACGTGCTGACAGCGATTTGTATGCGACGATTGCTCAAGTCGAAACAACCGAAACAATCAATACCCCCTACGGACCAATGATAGCGCCCGCAACTATCACAATGAATGTCAGTGGCAATCCTGATTTTAAGTCTGAAAAATTAATCGCATATGAAATCGGTCATCGCACACAAGTTCACAAGGATTTTTCCATCGACACCACTCTTTTTTACAATGTCTATAAAGATTTACGCACCCAAGATACTGGAATTCCTGTAGTTGATCCATCGGTTTTGCCTGTAGACATCAATATGCCAATGGCCATTGGAAACAACATGGACGGTGAAACTTTAGGGATAGAATTGGCTGTTACTTGGCAAGTCAATCAGCGTTGGCGACTCGCAGGAAGTTACTCCTGGCTGAAGATTTTTTTACACCATAATGCTGTTGGTGGTGATCTGATGGGTGAAAATGCAGAGGACGAAACTCCTGAACATCAGGCAAGCCTGCGTTCCTATCTTGACCTACCAAACGATCTGGAATGGGATACCAGCCTATTCTATTTTAATGGATTTTACCGTGTGCCTGCTCATCTGCGCTGCGACATGCGTTTGGGTTGGCATCCATCCCCGAATTGGGAATTCAGCGTAAAGGTAGAAAACCTGTTCGATGACAGCCACCGGGAATTCTTTAACAGTTTAGGTCTCATTACCAGTGATGTCCCAAGGAATTGGTATGCAGAAGTTCAGTATCATTTTTAAATGTTAAGTATTTGTATAGGATTTAACAGTTATATATGCTTCGTTTTTCACTAAATAAGAAACTCTGTCACCACCTTTTAAACGACGTGCTCATTGCCGTGATTTGGTGCACATTTATGTGCATTCCGGCACATGCCGCACGCAATCAGTTCGACGAATATCAGATCAAAGCAGCATTTCTATATAATCTGACAAATTTCACCTTCTGGCCTGACGATTGTTTTATAAGCGATGAAAGCCCTTTTGTTATCACAATTCTGGGTAAAAATCCCTTTGGTAAGAGCTTGGAACTTCTGGTAAAAGATGAACGGGTCAACAATCATCCTATCCAGATAAGGCAAATAAAACAGATCAGTGAACTGGATTTAACCCATATTTTATTTGTTCCTTCAGAGTTCAAAAAAGAAGTCGCCCCGGCTCTCAAACATTTTTCACAATCCGGACTGTTGACCGTTTCCGACTATCCAGATTTTTGCAAACTGGGTGGAGCAGTAAATTTGTTAATTGATAAAAACCGTTTAAACCTTGAACTCAACCCTACAGCAGCAAAACAGCATAATCTCAAATTCAGCTCCAAGCTCCTGCAATTAGCTAGATTGGTGGAGACGGTATCACAATGAAAAAATTCAGAGATACCCCAATCCGCTGTAAGTTGATTATCATCATCATCGGTTTGAGTACGTTGATGTTGGTCAGCGGTTTTGTCCTGGTGACAGTTGAAAAATATTACTCTTTTCGTACCGGACTGGTTCAGAACATCGGAACCCTTGCCGATGCTCTTGGTCAAAATAGTACCGCTGCAATCATGTTTGATGACCGGGTTACAGCAAAAGAAATACTCTCTGCATTGAAAGTTGAACCGAATGTTATTTCTGCAAATATTTTAACTACAGATGGAGAGATGTTTGCTCGCTACGACGCTGAAGGAGAGCCGCAATTCGACCTATCCAAACCTCCTCAGCAGAGTGCTAGTTTATTTGAAGATAAAAGTAAGGGTTATCAATATCACACTACTTATCTGGATCTTGCCCGTCCAATCTTTTTAAACGACAAAGAAATCGGCTACATTACGATTCGCGCAAAACTTGACTCTCTATACCACAGCTTAAAAGTCTTCACCCTGATTGCTTGTGGTAGTTTAGCTGTTCTTGCTGTCTTCGTATTCCTTGCTGCCGCAAAACTGCAAACTTTCATATCGGCTCCGATTGCGCATCTTGCTAACGTTGTCGAATCTGTTTCAGCAGAAAAAAACTATAAACTCCGTGCAGTAAAAAACAGTAACGATGAGCTCGGATTTTTAATTGACGGATTTAATGAGATGCTGTCCCAGATAGAAATTCGCGATCACAAATTGGAAGAAGCAGTTGCTGCGATGAAAGAGGCCAAGAACAGCGCCGAAGCAGCCAACCATTCAAAATCCCAATTCCTTGCCAACATGAGCCACGAAATCCGCACTCCGATGAACGGGGTTTTGGGCATGACCGAGATGGTTCTGGAAACTGAACTGAGTGCGGAACAGCGTAATGCCCTGGAAACGATCAGACTTTCAGGAGAATCACTATTAACCGTAATCAACGACATTCTCGATTTCTCCAAGATCGAAGCCGGAAAACTGGAAATGGAAAATATCAGCTTTGACCTTCCAGCACTGATCGATGATGTAGCACAAATGCTAGCACAAAGAGTCCATGTGAAAGGTCTGGAACTGATCGTTGACATAGCTAATGAGATCCCTGCAAGTATCAACTCAGATCCAAGCCGCATCCGTCAGATACTAACCAATCTCCTCTCGAATGCGATCAAGTTCACTGATCGAGGGGAAGTTGTGGTACAGGTCAAAATACTTGAAGAGAGAAATGATTCAACCAAGGTTCGGTTCTCGGTTCGAGATTCTGGCATTGGTATGAGTGAAAATGAGCAACTGAAGTTATTCTCACCATTTTCTCAAGCAGACGAATCTACAACCCGAAGGTTTGGTGGAACAGGTCTCGGGCTGGCGATCGCCAAACAACTGGTCGAATTGCTGAACGGGGAAATCAACTGTAGCAGCCAACCAGACCTAGGTTCGGAGTTCTGGTTTGACCTTACGCTGAAGAAATCATCCGGCACACATATTGTTGCGAAAGCTGTAGACAATGAATTACGAGGCTTACGGGGATTAATTATCGATGACAACGCAACCAATCGGCAACTGTTGATTCATCAGTTAACCAGTTGGGGCGTCGAACAGGAAAATTCCGAAAGCGGCATTGATGGTTTAAAAAAACTGCATCAAGCGGCAGAAGCTGGGAAACCTTTTGACATGGTCATTCTTGATATGCACATGCCAGACATGGATGGTCTGGATGTGGCTCGCTCAATAAAGAAAGATCCCACGGTTAATCACACACGCATGATTATGCTGACTTCAGCCGGGATTCGCGGTGATGCCATATTGGCCAGAGAATCAGGCATAAATATCTACTTAACTAAGCCGGTTAGGCAGATTGACCTATATAACAGCCTGGTTGCATTAATGAAAGGTGGACAGTCAAAGAATAATGATCTGATCACAAAATATGACCTTGAAAAAGAAACTCTTATATTTAACGCCAAGGTTCTTCTGGCCGAAGATAACTTAGTCAATCAGCAAGTAGCAAAAGGTGTCTTGATCAAGCTTGGTTGTAAGGTTGACTTAGCTACTAACGGGATTGAAGCTGTTTTAGCAACAGAAAATATCTCTTACGATGTTATTTTTATGGATTGTCAAATGCCACGCATGGATGGTTATGAGGCCACCGGTGAAATCCGCCAAAAAGAGATAGAAAACAAGCGTAACATGCGCATTCCAATTATTGCTCTAACGGCTAATGCCTTAAGTGGTGACCGTGAAAAATGTCTTGCGTCTGGAATGGATGATTATATCAGTAAGCCGTTTGGCCAAGATCGCATTGCAGAGATTCTGAAACGCTGGATACCGAACAATCTGCAGTCTTCCCCTCAGGAGACTCAAAGACAAGTCCACTCCTCTGCAACCGCGTTAATCCATAAACAGGAAGAATCCTTTGGTGTCGACCAGAAAGTTCTGGACAACATCCGTGCACTGCAAACCGAAGGGACTGAAGACATTCTGACTCTGATTATAAAATTGTTCATTGAAGATACACCAAACCAGTTGGAAAAACTTCAGCAAGCTTTATACGAAAAAGATGCCGACACAGTCTGTTCAATTGCTCACACTCTAAAATCAAGCAGTGCTAACCTGGGAGCCTTAAAGCTGTCTGTGTTGTTCAAAGATTTGGAAGAAAGAGCCCGGAGAAACGCGCTAATAGAGACAACTAAGCTGTTTGCAATTATAGAGAATGAATTTAAAACAACAGAACGACTACTAAGAACTGAAATGGTTAAATCATGAATGACAGAACTGCCTCAAACAAACCTTCAATACTTGTGGTTGACGATGACTTAGCAACCAGAGTTCTAATGCGTGCCAGTCTGGAAAAGGACGGTTTTCAGGTCTCTGAAGCGGAGAATGGGTTGATTGCAGTTTCAGAATTTGAACAACTGCAGCCGGATGCCATTTTATTAGATGTCATGATGCCTAAACTCGACGGCTATGATACATGCCGGGCGATTCGTAACCTTTCTGGAGGTGAACACACACCAATTCTGATGGTAACAGGACTGGAAGACATGGATGCCATTCACTGCGCTTTTGATTCCGGAGCAACAGATTTCATTACCAAACCAATTAACTGGGCAGTTCTGAACTACCGAGTTAAGTATATGTTAAGAGCCAGCAAAGCATTTTACGATGTCATCGATAAACAAAAACAGATTCAGGAATTGGCATTTTTCGATCAATTAACTGGATTAGCAAACCGCACAATGTTCATGGATACTTTGGAAACCTCTCTCGCAGAAAGTACCGAACAAGACACCCAATTAGCAGTTTTATTTATGGATCTTGATCGCTTTAAGACCGTCAATGACACTCTGGGACACCGAGCTGGTGATATTTTATTAAAAAATGTTGCAGAACGGATCAGCGCCAGCATTCGAGAAACTGATCCGCTTAGCCGTATGAAGAAAATGCCATATTCAAAAAGATATGTCTCTCGTTTTGGGGGAGATGAATTTACAATTATGCTGCCGAACCTGAAAGATCCGGAGGATGCTGGTTTTGTAGCAAAACGGATCAATGAAGCCCTGATGGAATCATTTCAAATAAATGATCATGAAGTATTTATATCTGCAAGTATAGGTATCAGCGTCTTCCCTCTAGACGGAACGACTGCTGAGATATTGATGCAGTATGCTGATATAGCGATGTACCACACAAAAGAAAAAGGCAAAAATAGTTTTCAATTTTATAAAAAATCTCTCAATATCAAGGCTGGAGAACGACTTGAGTTTGAGAACGATATTCATAAAGCAGTCATTGGAGAAGAATTTGATTTGTACTTTCAGCCACAAGTCAGCATGGTGGATGGAACTATTATAGGTGCAGAAGCCCTCACTCGCTGGAATCATGCCGAACGTGGCATGGTCTCACCAGCAGAGTTCATTCCGGCCATTGAAGAACTTGGATTAATCATCCCCTTTACCGAATGGGTCATCCGCCAAACAGGAAAACAACAATTAGCATGGCAACAAGAGAATCTTCGACCAACAAGAATCGCAATGAACGTTTCCAGCAAACATTTTATTGAGCAAAATATCCCCGCCAAAATTACAGAACTTCTTCAACAGAATAACTTAAGTGCAAATTATTTAGAACTTGAGTTAACCGAAAGTGTCCTTGCACAACAAAATTCAGAAACAATCGCAATTCTGCAAGATCTAAAAAACCTTGGACTGAGCATTTCTGTAGATGATTTTGGTACCGGCTACTCATCCTTGGTTTATTTGAAAACATTCCCGATTGATATCGTCAAAATTGATCGATTTTTCATTATGGACATTCTGACCAGTTCACAAGATGCGGCCATAGTCAAAGCGATTATCTCCATGGCACAAAGTATGGATATGAAAGTCATAGCGGAAGGGATTGAGCAAAAAGAACAATTTGAATTATTGCAAAAAATGGGCTGTGACTATGGTCAAGGCTTCCTGTTCAGTGCTGCTGTGCCTGCAGATACATTTGCAAACATGATTGAAAGCAACGCCTCATTGTTATAATCACGTAGTTTTCTTTAAAAAACACGGTTCAATAACATTATGACTTGCAATCTACAGATATCACGATATTATTAAATATTAAGTAAAACAAACGAATATATTCAAATATTCTGGAATAACTAAATGAAAACAACTCAAGCTCTTGAATTAATTGAAAAGGAGATCACCCTTCCCTCTCCACCCGCTATTGCTGTGCAAATTCTCAATACTGTCCAAAAGAAAGAATCTGCTTTAAATGAACTGGTAAAAATCATCTCAGCCGATCCAGCATTGACAGGGAAGATGCTCCAAGTCGCTAATTCAGGATTCTATGCTCTTAAAAGTGAAGTAACCAGCATCGATCGAGCACTGGCAGTTCTTGGAACTAATGTTATTAAAAATATTGCGCTATCATTTGTCATAACAACTGACCTCCGCGGAGAAAATCAATCCAGTTTTAATTTTGATGATTATTGGCGCCGTTCAGTCACTTCTGCTGTCGCTGCTGAACTTTTAATTCAACAGTTGAATCAAAAGAATGATGATATTTTTGTAACGGCTCTACTGCAAGATATTGGTATGCTAGTTATTTTCATGCAAAAAAAAAGTAGCTACAGTGAGTTACTTAAACATTCCACGCTAACGGAACAATCACTTGTTGATCTAGAGAACAATAAGTACAACTTTAACCATCAACAGGTTGGCTCAATGCTCATCAATAAATGGGGACTACCTGAGTGTATCTCGGTACCTATTGGCTACCACCACAACCCAGAAGCGGCACCAAAAAATAACCAGCAGACAGCACAAATTCTAAAATTTGCTGATCAAATATCTTCACTCTACAACGAGAAAGATACAGCCGAAAAAGTCCGCATGCTACAAGGAGAACTGGCAGATTTTTTCTCTCTTGATCAAAACCAAGTTCGTTTTCTTTTAGATGATGTTGCAGATAAAAGTGTTGAGCTCCTAAAATCTTTTGAAATTGAACCAGGAAAGATGAAGCCTTACTCACAAATGCTTCAGGAAGCGAATGAAGAACTTGGACGCCTTAACCTTTCATACGAACAACTTGTCATCGAACTTAAAGAAGCTAAAGAGAAATCTGAGCGACTGGCTCATGAGCTAAAAGATATCAATTTACGTTTAAATGATCTGGCTTATAGAGATGCATTGACCGGATTGTATAATCACCGCTATTTCCAGGAAAGTTTGAGTCAAGAGCTTTCGAGAGCAGCCAGATATCATTCTTCGTTTTCACTCATTCTTTTCGATATCGATTTCTTTAAGAAAGTCAACGACACCTACGGTCACCCTGCCGGAGATCAGGTATTAATAAATATTTCCCGAGAAATAAAAAAAACTGTCCGCCCCAGCGATATTATTGCTCGCTACGGGGGTGAAGAGTTTGCAGTGATATTGCCTGAAACTGACGCCACTGGGGTCAAGGTGTTTGCGGCACGGCTTAGACGTAGTGTGGAAGGAATCATTACTCATGTAGATCAGCAACAAATAATGGTTACAGTCAGTTTGGGGGGGACAACATTTCATCCAGAACAGTCAGAAATCACAAAAGACCACTTAATCAAGACCGCGGATCGTGGGCTGTATATGTCCAAAAAAAACGGTAGGAATCAAGTCACGATTCTAGTGGCAGAAAATTCTCCTTCATCCTGAAAACAACTATTGGAATTATTCTATGCAATCAAATGGAAATTACCGCAAAATACAACTACTAATTGAAAAAGAACTAAATCTACCTTCTCCACCAGCCATCGCGGTGCAGATTCTTAATGCTATTCAAAAAGAAGATGCTGCATTAGCAGAATTGGGAGAAATCATCTTTGCAGACCCTGCTTTAACGGCTAAAATGTTGAAGGTTGCTAATTCAGGGGTGTTCAACTGCAATGGTGAAATCACTAACATCCAGCGAGCCATGTCGGTACTCGGCACGAATACGATTAAAAACGTTGCTCTCTCTTTCGTGATCGCTACTGAACTGAGCACGAATGACGACAGTAAATTTAACTTTGACCTATTCTGGCGTCGCTCTATTACAGTTGCAGTCTCAGCTGAGTTATTAGCAAGAACCATACAACATGCAGATGACGATATTTTCGTTACAGCATTACTCCAGAATATTGGGACTCTCGTCATTTCTATGACTAAAGGGGATGAATACAATTCATTACTCAAAGACGCAGAGTCGTCGACACAATCTATATTGGATCTGGAAAAAGACAAATATGGCTTTAACCATCAACAGGTCGGCTACGCCCTGTTGATGAATTGGAAACTACCTGATTCTATTGCCGAACCTATTCTATATCATCATCTACCAGAAAGTGCTCCTGAAACTTATCAACAATCATCTGAGGTTCTCCAATTAGCTGATCAGTTGGCATCAGTCTATATCGAATCTGAAACCGCAGAAAAAGCACGCATCATCCAAAAAAAATTAATTGAAAAATTTGACATAGATGAAAATCAAGCACTTTCATTACTTGATGATATAGCCACCAGTAGCAGCAGAATAATAGCAAGCTTTGATCTTGATCCTGGTGATATAAGGCCTTACTCATCATTGCTTCAGGAAGCAAATAACGAGTTGGGGAAACTAAACCTAAGCAACGAACAAATGATTCTTGAAATGATGGAAGCCAAAGAAAAGGTCGAAAAATTGGCACAAACCTTAACGGATGCCAATATCAGACTTAAGGAGTTAGTCTATCGTGACGGCCTTACTGGCCTCTACAATCATCGCTATTTTCAGGAATCCCTCTCAAATGAACTGGCTCGAGCTGCCAGATATCATTCATCCGTTTCGCTGATTTTATTTGATATTGATTTTTTCAAAAAAGTTAACGATACGCACGGTCATCCTGCTGGAGACTTGGTCTTGATGAATATTGCCAGAGCAGTGACAAGTGCGGTTCGACCCTGCGACATTGTTTCTCGCTATGGAGGTGAAGAATTTGCAGTTATTCTTCCGGAAACCAGTGCTGCTGGAGTCAAAGTTTTCGCTGCACGTCTCAGGCGTTGTGTTGAAGGGATCGCAACACTAGTAGATGGCCAACTTATCTATGTTACAGTCAGTGCCGGAGCGACCACTTATGATCAAAAAAGAGCGAAAACAACAAAAAGTGATCTAATAGAAACAGCTGACCGTGGTTTATATTTGTCAAAGCAAAACGGTCGCAATCAGGTGACAGTGCTTGAACCAGAATTATCCATCGATTAATTAAATGTTGTCTAAAAGACCCTACATTCCCCTGTAATAACTGGATACTTTAAAATTGACATGTTATTTTGTTAAACCTTCTTGATGGCGTGAAAGCCATGAGATGACTGAAGGGTGTATTTAGTGGGGAGGAATATTCATTTTCCATGTCGGCTAAAATATCTGAAAAGTATCAAATCGAACTTTTATCTGATGGCCTCAATCTTCAATTAAGCGGAGATTGGCGGTTTCAAAGTGACATCCCGGATCTCGACAGCCTGCTGCGACAAATTTTGGATGCTCACCCCCAAAAGCTATCTTTTGACTGTCAGCAATTAGGTCGTTGGGATAGCGGCCTGATGACCTTTCTGGTTAAACTCATCAGAAGTTGCAAAGATCATAATATTTCAGTAGATCAAGGAACTCTGCCAACAGGAATACAAAAGCTATTGCAGCTTGCCTTTGCCGTCCCGGAACGTAAAGGTGCCCACCGAGCCATTCTAGGGCAACCGGTTTTAGCTAAAATTGGTAATGTCACTATTGAGATGCACCGTAATTGGAGTGATTTGCTGGCATTTGTTGGGGAGCTTTTTTTCGGTTTTCTGAATTTTCTCCGTGGTCGGGCTCGCTTTCGTTATTCAGATCTATTTTTCCAGATCGAAATGGCAGGGCCATCAGCTCTATTAATTATCACCCTGATCAGTGTTTTGATCGGCATGATCCTCGCTTTTGTTGGTGCGGTACAGTTACGCATGTTTGGCGCTGAAATCTTCATTGCCAATCTGGTTGGGTTGGGCATGGCGCGTGAAATGGGTGCGATGATGACTGCCATTATTATGGCGGGACGTACAGGTGCCGCTTATGCCGCTCAATTAGGCACCATGCAGGTCAATGAAGAGATAGATGCTCTTAAAACCATGGGCATCTCCCCGATTGAGTTTCTTGTATTCCCCCGTCTATTGGCTCTTTGTCTCACGATGCCGTTACTGTGCATTTATGCTGATTTTATGGGGATCATTGGTGGAGCTATTGTCAGCGCAACCATGCTGGATATTTCTTTTTTCCAATATTTCCAGCAGATACAAGGTTTTGTCCCTCTGAGACATTTTGGCATTGGGATTTTTAAAGCTGGTGTATTTGGTGTGCTGGTAGCAACCGCAGGCTGTTTTCGCGGTTTACAATGCGGAAGAAGTGCTTCTGCTGTCGGGTTCGCTGCAACCAGTGCAGTAGTGACCTCAATTGTTCTGATCATTGTTGCAGATGCCGTAATCACTGTTCTTTGCCAACTGATAGGAATCTGATGATGGCAGATACTCCTCATTTAAATATCTGCAACCTGACCATGACTTATGGTGATGTCATTATTCAGAAAAATCTTAATTTTACTGTCAACTACGGCGAAGTATTTATCATCATGGGAGGGAGTGGCTGTGGCAAAAGCACACTGCTTCGTCATCTCGTTGGATTAATGGAGCCGTCCAATGGAGATGTTTTTGTTGGTGGAGTCAACCTGTGGCAAGCATCAACTGAGGAGCGAAATCAGATTATCAGTCGCAATGGTGTCCTCTATCAGGGAGGAGCTCTGTGGAGCTCTATGACGCTGGCAGAAAACATCGCCCTGCCTCTAAATGAATACTCAAATTTGAATCAAAAACAGGTTCAAGAGGTCATTTCCTATAAATTATCATTGGTAGGGTTAGCTGGCTTTGAAGATTATTATCCCTCTGAGATCAGCGGTGGAATGCGTAAGCGAGCTGGACTCGCCAGAGCCATGGCACTTGATCCAGAAATTTTATTCTTCGACGAACCATCTGCCGGTCTTGATCCGGTCAGTTCGCGTTTACTTGATGATCTTATCCTGGAATTGCGTGACAGTCTCGGAGCAACTGTGGTGATTGTAAGTCATGAGTTAGCAAGTATTTTCGCTGTTGGTGACAATTCAATCTTTCTTGATCCTGACGAGAAAACCATTATTGCTTCAGGATCACCTAAAAAGTTGCTAGAGACATCGGATGACCCACGTGTGAAACAATTTCTAACCAGAACAATCTGAAATAGGAGTAGAATTATGACACGTTTTATATTGTCAGATTCTATACCATACTGGTTTCAGAACCAAAGAGGCACTTATGTATAGACGGAAAAGAATTGATCCAAGGGTCATTGGCAGCTTTGTTGTCGGTGCAGTTATCCTGAGTGTGGCCGGATTACTGTTTTTCGGACCAGGAGGTTTTTTAGCCGAAACCAGAAGCTATGTTGTCTACTTTGACAGCTCAGTCAAGGGTCTTAATGTTGGGTCACCAGTACGCTTTCGCGGAGTTAAGATCGGTCAAGTCAAAGAGATAAATGTTCGAGTCCGACTAGAAGACTTCAAATTTTACATCCCGGTAGTCATCGAAATAGAAGCATCACGGATCGGTACTGAAGGAACCAAACAGAGCCTTCTTGACACACTTAAAACCACCATCAAGGGTGATGATCTCATGTTGCCTCTAGTTCCCAAGGGTTTACGTGCACAAATGCAACTGGATAGCCTGGTTACTGGCCAATTGTATGTCAATCTCGATATGCTTCCGGATGCACCACTTATTCTCACTGGTTACGACCACGATTTTCCAGAGCTACCGGCCATCAAGTCAAGCCTTGCTGAATTGACCAAAACATTTGAAGACATCCCACTGAAGGAACTTGCTGACAAATTGATCCGCTCTACTGAAGGCTTTGAAAAACTCATTAATTCCCCAAGTCTACATAATGCGTTGGCAAAATTCGACGACACAACAGCACAACTGAATCAGTTATTACGGAGCCTGAACGAACAACTCCTCCCAATTGCGGATTCTTTCAAAGAGACATTACGACAAAGTCAGGCAACAATTCATAATGTTGATCTAAAGATTGACCAAACACTCCAAAGCGCACAAACAACAATTGCTCATATAGATAGCAAGGTTGATCCACTCGCCAAACAATTCGGCAAAGCAGTACAAGCAGTTGATGATGCATCAATTAAAACCTCAGAGGCAATGCAACAAATCAAAGGCCTCTCAGCAAATGATTCCAAGATTATGGAACAGTTAAGTTTAACACTTAAGGAAGTCAATCGGACCGCTCGTACCGTACGCTATTTGACAACAGAACTGGAACGTGATCCGCAGATGTTGTTACGCGGCAGAGGTAATGGAGGGACAAAATAATGCGCCACCTACTTTCAGTTTTACTATTACTATTACTTTGTACCTCCTGTATTCAAATCGGCAGTGATCCACAACCCATGCATTATTACCTGCTTGACAGCAATCAACAGGCGACAAATATTTATTCAACTAAAACATTAAATATAAATATTGAACTTACTGATTTTCCTGAATATCTAGACCGGTTGCAAATTGTAACTCATAACAATAATAATAGTATTAAGTTTTCTGACTCAGAACGTTGGGCGGAACCACTACAAGACAATCTACCCAGAATCATCCGTGAAAACCTCGCCTTGACATTACCCAATTCCAGCATATCGGTCAGCCCATGGGAAAAGTCAAACGATGATGCAATAAAAGTAAAATTGATGATTAATAAATTCCTCGGAAAACTCGACGAGAAGACACAAATTGACATTCGTTGGACAATTGACAACGGGAGGGGTCAAATTATTCAAGAGCATTTTACTGACCAACAACCAATTGGTAACAGTTATCAGGACATGGTTTTCGGGCTTAATACCGGAATAAGTATTCTTAGTCAAAAACTGGCAAAAAAACTAGCAAATCAATAATTAAAAAGGGAGGCTTAATCGCCTCCCCTTGATTGACACTCAGAGATACTTGGTAGCAACCTGAACGGAGTTAAGTCAATATAAACTCTCGACCAAGTTCAATTAATTTTACCAACGCCTCAGGACTTTTCGTTTCAGCATAAAGCCTTACTACTGGCTCCGTTCCTGATTTGCGGAACAGCAGCCAGGAGCCATCATCAAGCAAATATTTATTGCCATCAATTTTGATAACTTCGACGATTTTATGGTGACCGATTGTTTCTGGAGGATTTGCAAACTTATCGGGCAAAGCAGCTTCCAGCAAAGGAGACAAATGAATATTGATTCGTTTTGTGTAAATCTCTCCGACCCGAGAATAAAGATCAGACAAAAGCTCCTGCAGTGATTTCTTTTCAACTGCCACCATTTCAGCCACCAGCAAACAAGCCAAAATTCCATCCTTTTCTGGAACATGCCCCTTGATACTCAATCCGGCGCTCTCTTCACCACCAATAAGAATCTTATCATCACTGATATACTCACCAATATATTTGAAGCCCACAGGTGTTTCTAATACTTTTACCCCATGGTGATTTGCAACAGCATCAACCAAATGCGATGTTGCGACGCTGCGGGCAGCATCACCCCGTAAACCTTTCCGGCGAATCATATAGTCAAAAAGTAATGCAAGAATATAGTTCGGTTCAATATAGGTTCCATCACTATCGATAATTCCGAAACGGTCGGCATCACCATCCGTGGCCAAACCTAGAATGACAGAGTCATTCCCTTTGATCAGACCAATAAAATCCTGAATGTAGTCTTCGGCTGGCTCTGGCGGTTTACCACCAAAATATGGATCCAGGTGATCATTAATCTTAACCACTTTAACGTCAGCTTCTTCCAGGATTCGATCGAGATATCCACGCCCTGAACCATACAGAGGATTAACAGCAATTGTCATTCCAGACGCAGCAATCGCCTTGAAATCAACAAGGCTTTGTAATGTCGTAAAATATGCTTCACGCGGATCGATTTCCTCAAATAATCCCTGCTTGCCAGCAGACTCCAAATCGATATCTTTGAAAACAATCTCTCCGAGCATAGCATTCGCTCGCGCTTCAATATCGCTCGTCGTTTCTGGCAAAGCTGGTCCACCAGAAACCGGAGAAAATTTGATTCCACCATAATTGTAAGGATTATGACTGGCAGTAAAATTGATCGCTCCAGCGGCTTCCCTTTGCAAAAGCTCATGTGCAATCACCGGTGTCGGGGTGTCACGCTGACAAAAGTAACTTTTGATTCCAGCTCCAGCTAACACACGAGCTGTCTCACGGGAAAAATCAGCACCCATAAAGCGAGCATCATAACCAATTACAACACCTTTATCAGCCAAACCCTCTGCTCGCAGATGATCAGCTATAGCTTGAACCACCACCCGGATATTATCCAGCGTAAAATCTTCACAGAAGATACCTCGCCAACCCGAAGTACCAAATTTTATATGTGACATTGAACCCTCCCGATTCTGGATTGGAAAAATTGACTAATAAATAGAAATAATAGCACAAAGCCAACCAATTTTTATAATTATGATTCTTGCCGCTGCCTTGAATCCATGTTGCTTCCTTTTAGTCTGAAGTAGTTTGCAAAACTGTTTTTACTGCTGCGATAAGGCTGTGAATATTTTTGTAAGCACTACTGTGGTGGTTTTCTTCCGAAGGTCTTCGAATGACAATAATCCGACAGTTTTCTTGGTGAGCAGCACTAATTTTTTCTTTGACTCCACCACGCACGCCACTATCTTTAGTGATCAGAACCCCGATTTCCTTATTG
>JADGEB010000030.1:15837-42281 GCA_016744595.1 Desulfuromusa sp. | reverse complement strand
TCATTAGCATAGACTATTTGGAATCCTGCTTGCTGAAATCCTAAATCGAGACCACCACACCCTGAGAATAAACCAATAACTCTTGGACTTTTTTTGCTTTCCATTACTTTTATATTAACTCTTATTGTCTAAAGGTTTAATTGAATTGCTAGAAGCGGATCACTATAATTTTTAAACTGTATTTATATCATAATACTGAATTATGGTATATAGGAGAGAAAATAAGGTTAGATTGGTGAAACTATATTACACAGTGCGTAACGTAAATTTTTGAACAATCAATAAGAGAATATCGAAACATTGACCCAATAATTTTTGTGTTCTACATTCATGAAACATAGGGTGTAAGTTCTTAGGTATTCAAATGGTAGGGATAAAGTTATATCACATTTTATAACACATAAATTTATTGACACTTTAAGTTCCTAATATTATTAATATAAACAAAGGGTCAATAAACTTAAAATCCCTCGAGATAATATCTCGTACGAGTTCGATTCTCGTCCCGAGTACCATTTAAAAGGGCTTCAATGACTTATGTTTTTGAAGCCCTTTTTTTATCGTATGGCACAAGCTCATATTTTTGTTGATTCAAGATCGTAGAACCCGGTAGAACCACTCAGACTGACAAAAATTGTCACTCTCCGGACAAAAATTGACATAAAATCATGAAATTTTGCTTACTTTTCCTGGCCTTTGAAAAAATAGGGACAATAATAAAATTAAATTATTAATTGAAATATTCAGCAGGAGAATATTGCTATAAGCCAAGAAACTATTAATATTAGCATGTTTATATCTTTTAATTTGTGAAGTTAGTTTTGTAAAATAATTAATCAGGTGCTAAATGATAGTTATTTTAAGACAACAGAAAGCTTGGCATAGTCATTGTATATAGCTAGTGCAGTGTTTGAAATTTACTTTAACTCAGCCGTGTTTATGGCTAGTATTCCTCACCCAAAAAGGAGATTACAGATGTTGAAAATGTTTAGAAAAGGTAATCAAAAGGGTTTTACCCTGATTGAACTGCTGATCGTTGTTGCGATCATCGGTATTTTGGCCGCTATTGCTATCCCACAGTTTTCGTCATATCGACAAAAAGCATTTAATTCAGCATCACAAAGTGATGTGAAGACGATCCGTACTGCTGCTGAAGCTTATTATGCTGATGAATTTGTGTACCCTAACTAGGTTTTTTTCTAGGAGATATAATTATGAAATTTTTTAATCTGACTTTTTTAGCTTTTATTTTAGTTTTATCAGTAGGTACTTTTTCTTTTGCTGCGTTGGATGATGTTGAGACTGGGACTCTTGTGCTTGGAGATTCTAGCGGTAATGGAAACACTGTTGACGTACCATTGTCACCAGGGGTTACTGCCGGCTATACTGTAGGTGACTGGAAAGGAACTAATGACTGGTATGTTGTTGGTGCCTATCATAGTGGTGGATCAAAGGTGTTTGCTACTGCGTCCAGTATCTCTAAAATGTGGGAAGCCACTGGAACGGCTGACGCTAAACTTGTAGATACATTTGCTACTGTCCCCTCTACTTATGATACTGCAGGGTCAGACGCTGTATGGAGTGATGCTGGCTGGGACTTGTAAAGATAAGAAGATGTAATTTGTAGTTTAGCAAGAGAGGTTCTGCGATAAGTTTTATGCAGAGCCTTTCTTGGTTCTATGGTCGTTTTGAGTTTGCTTGTTGGTGATTATGTATAAATATAAAACCCTCATTGTTTTCAATGTTCTTTTGATTGCACAGGTTTTTGTCCTTCCTGGTAAATTTTCAGTTGATATATTCAAGGCATGTTTTGTTGTGCTGATCGTATCGTTGGCGATGCTGTCAATGAGAAACCATATGGCATCAATTAACCAAGTAAGCTTAGTTCTTGTTTTTTGTGTGGGTGTGTTTTTTGTTGTCAGCATGGAGAAAATTAGTGTCGACAGTATCGTGCTGCAGTGGCTTTATTTATTCTATTGCTCAATTGTTTTAGTTTTTTTTGTATTCAGTGACACCAACCTTAAAGAAGTGTTTAAGCAAATTACTTTTTCTTTTTGCTTTGCTGGTTTGATTGCTTCTATCCTTGGATTCTATGAATATTTTTATTTCGACTTGCTTGGGCGCAGTAGTGGCGCTCTAATCCCATACCTGCTGCCTCCTAATGTTAGTTTGAGGGTCGGTGGTTTTTATGGGCAACCAAACCTTTTTTCAGTATTTCTATTATGTTGCCTTGTCTCTTATTGTTACGCCTATAGTCACCAATTTTCTTTTGAAACCGTATTAGCAAGGTGGTTCGGTTGGATCCCCTTTGTCGTTGTCGCTACTTGTTTTTTTATGACCGGATCGATGTCTGGTCTACTGTCTTTGCTGTTGTTTTTATGCGCTTTTGTCTGCTTTTTCTTTAGCAAATCACATTATTTTAATTTATCTAAAACAAAATATTTACGAATTATTTTGATGTTTTGTTTCGCCTATCTTATTTACTGGTGTCTTGGCACAACCTCGAGTGGAACTGTAGGTATCTCTAAGACAGGGATATCGGCTGATGCACGTTTTACTTGGTGGGCGTCAGCATTTCTTATGTGGAAAGAGAATCCGTTAATTGGTGTTGGTTTGGGGAATTTTAAATTCTATGTCGATGAGTATCTGTTAAAAGCTCATGATTTGTTAGGTTTCGTCGAATATGAATCGATGGGCTATACAAATTGGGCACATAACGAATTTTTCCAACTGCTCTCTGAGGTTGGTGTTCTTGGAATTTTTGCTCTTATAATATTTATTTTTTTCTTGGCTCAGATGATTAGAAAGAACCTATCAACACTTCCGTTGGAGTTTTATTATAGTTTGTTTTTTATGATTCCATTTTGTGTCGTTGGGATGTTCTCCTGGCCGTTCAGACACGCAGGGTTGTTGGTGTTGTTTCTTTTTTTTCTTTCATTGATCATCGCATGGTTACCATGTAAAATTATTTTTTTGCAGCGCCCTTTGTTTTCACGGTTGGTAGAAGTATTTTTTGTACTATCGATAGTTTCAAGTGGCTTGGTTTTATACTGGGATCATTCTCTAATAAGTTTTTATAAAACGGAAAAAAAAGCTAATCAGATTAACCTTTTTGCTTTCGAAAGTATGGTTGCTCACAAATTTAATAGTTATCCTTTGTCGTTTCATTTGACTCCCTATTATGTACAGACAATCCTGACTCATAAAAATAGAGAGCAAGGTGAACAGCTGTTACCCTATCTAGAGCGTTTAGCAGTAACGCAAGGGGCTCATTGGCAATGGTATAACCTCGGTATTATTCACAGGTTTTTAGGAAATCTAACGGAAGCTGATTATGCGCTTAATGAAGCCATCAATCGTATCCCATCTAGTGATCGATACTGGCATACGTTGCACTTGATAAATCTCGAAGCTGGTTTGCTTTTACAGGGTAAAACATTGGAAAGTTACTTATCTCAAGAGGCTAGTCCGATTAGTTTTGAGCACATGGAGATTATTAAGCCAGAGAGCGCCACCATTTATTAGCGAGATATTTTTCGCGTACGGAGCGACACAGTGCCTGATGTTGTATTTGATTTAATTTCCAAAACCTATAATCCTGGTCTATTTAAAAAAAAGGTTCAAGCTGTTAAGGGCTTGTCTTTTGAAATCCGTCAGGGGGAAGTTTTTGGGTTGATCGGTCCCAATGGTGCTGGGAAAAGCACCACTATCCGCATGATTCTAGGTTTGATTCGCCCGGACTCTGGTCGTATTCTTTTTCGTGGAAAACCGTTGAGGGAAACTACCATACAGCGCGAAGTTGGCTATCTGCCGGAGAATCCATATCTTTATGACCATTTGACGTTGCTGGAATTGCTACAATTCTGTGGTAAAACTTCAGGAATCGAACCAGAACAGATCAAACGACGCAATCAGGAATTGATGGAAAAGCTGAACTTGTCAGAAGCACAAAAGCGACCTTTGCGGACATTTTCTAAAGGGATGCTACAACGTGCTGGGATCTGTTTTGCTTTACTTCATGATCCTTCCATTGTTGTTCTAGATGAACCGATGTCTGGGCTTGACCCGATTGGGCGTAGAATGGTTTTTGACCTTATTCTCGAGTTGAAGGAGCAGGGAAAGACTATTTTCTTTTGCTCGCATATCCTCAATGATGTAGAACGTCTTTGTGATCGGATTGCCTTGATAAACAAAGGACAATTGATTAAGCAATTTGTTCGGGATGATTTCTTGCAAGATGGTGACAAGACTGTATTTCTGCATACGTCCATTCTTGATGAGATCCAGCAACAAAAGATTCAATCCCTTGGTGGATGTATCCGACTTGAGGGTGAAGGTCATCTTTTGGCAATTTCTGATGACGATTACCATTCTGTCAATTCTTATCTGGGGAAGTCTAATGTCAAGATTCTGGGTTGCCGTTCTGAATGGATGTCTCTGGAAGATTTGTTTATCAAGACTGTGAAGGAGCAGGATCAATGAGAAGTATTATTGCTCTAGCCACAATTACATTCAAGGAGGGAATTCGTAATCGTTCTTTGTTTGGTATAGCTCTTCTGGCTTTGTTCCTGTTTGGCCTGAATGTCACAGTTGCTGGCTTTTTTATGCGCGATGTCGGAAAAGTGACTGTCGATATGAACCTGAGTGCTTTGTCTTTTGCTGGATTGCTTCTAATCTTCTTTGTCGGCGTTAATTTGATGGCCAAAGATATTGATCGCAAAACAATTCATCTGGTGTTGTCCAAACCAATTTCTCGTTCTCAATATATTTGGGGCAAGTATTTTGGAATTCAACTTTTTGTATCTGCTTCGTTGTTGATATTGTTTATTTGCTCTTGTTTGACGGTTGGGCTTTTACTTAACTTGTATCCAAATTATTTTATTGGTTTCTCGTGGATGACCTTTATTCTTGCCTGCTTTTTTGTTTTGGTCAAGTTTTCAGTTCTCACTGCAATCGTTGTTTTTTTCAGTTCTATTACCAGTAATTCTTTGATCACGTTGATTTTTTCGCTCAGCAGTTATGTGGCTGGTGAGGCAATTGAGGAAGTTGTTTTTTATTTGAAATCTGAATTTGCTGCACAGGAAAAAATGATTTCTGAATCTCTGCAGAATTTTATCGATATTGTGTCATATTTAATTCCTAATTTTGCTGTTTTTAATTTTACTCTAGAGGCTGCACATGGGTTGGCAATACCAAGCCAGCGCGTCTTTCTTTCTCTAGGCTATGGTGCGATTTATATTGTTATGTTGCTGATACTTGCCTCATTTATTTTCTCGCGTCGGGAATTTAATTGATGCCTCGTTTGTTTTCTCTCCTTATTCTTCTGGTCTCGGTCTTTATTTATAGTTCTATCTTTCACGATGTATGGGAGAGCCGTAAACAAGTTCGTACAGATATCCCTGCTGGTTATACTATCCCCTCAAAATTCAGTCGCATACTTTCCCTTGGCCATCAAGGGATCCTTTCCGACTTTTTGTTCCTTAAGGTTGCAACATTTATCGGTGGTAAAAGTGGTGCTGGTGAAATCTTAAATGAAGATGATTGGCAATTTGTGATTCAGAGCCTTAATGTTAATACCGACTTGGATCCCTATTTTGTTGATCCATATGTATTGGCTGAAGGGGTATTGGCTTGGGATGCTGGAAAGCCTGAGGAGGCAAATCAGTTACTCAAGAAAGGGATGGAATATCGTACGTGGGATTGGCGCTTGCCATTTTTTATAGGGTTTAATAACTTCTATTTTTTGAAAGATTATGAAGAGGCTTCTAGTTATATTATGCGGGCTGCTGAACTTTCTGGTAGCCCTGCATATCTAAAAACTTTAGGTGCGCGACTTGCCTATTATGGAGGAAAGTCGAAAACAGCTTTGTTGTTTTTAGAAGAAATGTTGGCAGAGGCTTCTGACCCATTGTTGAAAAAGAGACTTGAGGTGCGCCTAGTAGCTCTTGAGCGGGCAGTTCTGATAGAAGAAGCACTGGATAAATTTAAAATTCAGGAGGGGAGGGCTCCCAAAAAGATATCTGAGCTTGTTTCTACGGGTTATTTGATCGTTTTACCACCAGACCCTTATGGTGGTAAGTGGGGGATTCTTAAGAACGGACGAGTTTTCAGTACTAGTAAACTTGCCAATGCTCCACAAAAGAAAGCAACAAAAAAAGAACCAACCTCTCAGTAGAATTTGTATTCTCATGGAGTCGTCCTTTGCTATTTGATGTTTATTTTTTTCTTAGTGCTGCTTTGGTTTTAGGTGCTGTCGTTGGTTCTTTCCTTAACGTCTGCATCTATCGCGTCCCTGCTGGTAAGTCGATTGTCTCACCACCATCTTCCTGTCCTCACTGTGGACACCTCATCCGCTGGTATCAAAATATCCCAATACTAAGCTATTTGTTTCTTGGTGGAAAATGTGTTGGATGCCGGATAAGGATTTCTCTTCGTTATCCGGCAGTAGAAACGTTGACAGGTTTGTTGTTTGCTCTCGTTCTATATTGTTTTGGTTTCAGTTCTGCAACATTGGTCTACTGGTTATTTGTTTCCGCACTGGTGGTTATTGCTTTCATTGATCTGGATCATCAAATCATTCCTGACGTCATCAGTTTGCCTGGGATTGTGGTTGGCTTTCTCTGCTCTTTTTTTATCCCTTGGCTCTCCTGGCTCGATTCGCTTCTTGGTGTTGTCATCGGTGGAGGAATATTACTTTCAATTGCCTGGATCTATGAAAAGGTAGCCAAGAGAGAGGGGATGGGTGGTGGCGATATTAAGCTTCTGGCGATGTTGGGAGCCTTTCTTGGTTGGAAGGCAGTCTTTCCAGTAATTTTTATTGCTTCATTGATTGGCTCTTTAGTCGGTGTCCCGCTAATGTTGCTGCAAAAAGGAAATACTAAGTTGGCAATTCCATTTGGTCCGTTTCTGGCGTTTGCCGCCACGGTTTACCTGTTCTGGGGTAAGGATTTAGTTTTTTGGTATTTGAACCTGCTTTAGTTTGAATAGTTTTTTTTGAATTTTATTATTGGTTTAATCTAAAACTCCTTGACAATGACGTACATTGACCTATAATTACGCACAATTAAAATGTTATTGCTGCTATGAGGCTAGGTAGATGTCTAATCACGTCAGGGAAATTCGTGAATCATTATTAATGAGTAAGGCAGAACTGGCGCGTAAAGCTGATGTTTCGCCGTTGACAATTACACGGATTGAACGTGGGCTCCCTTGTCGTATGGAAACGATGCGTAAGATTATTTTGGCATTGGGGTATAAGCTGCCTGATAAGGCTAAGGTTTTTCCTGGCTAGGTATCTCCTTGCTGGTTGTACGGCTGATATTTTTGACTCTATTCGGACTGGATAAGACATGTTCGCCTCGAAAAAAGATATTGTTGGTATCGACGTTGGCTCAAGCGCGGTTAAGGTTGTGCGCTTGCGTGAGTCTCGCGGGACTTTTCATCTGGAAAATATTGGCATTATGCCACTAGATTCAGAGACAATAGTTGATAATACCATTATGGACTCAACGGCTATTGTCGATTCAATTCAAAAACTGTTGTCTGCCATGAAAATCAAGACAAAACGAGTGGCGACTTCGGTCTCTGGTCATTCTGTTATCATCCGTAAAATCAGTTTGCCTATCATGACTGATGCTGAACTTGAGGCCTCAATTCAGTGGGAGGCCGAGCAATATATTCCTTTTGATATTTCAGAAGTCAATATCGATTTTCAGATCCTTGGCCCAGATTCAAAAGATCCCTCACAAATGAACGTCATGTTGGTTGCTGCAAAGAAAGATTTTGTTGATGACTATACAGCACTTTTCGCAGAAGCTGGGCTTGATCCTGTGGTGATGGACATTGACTGTTTTGCCGTTGAGAATATGTTTGATTATAACTACGGCTTTGTAGATAGCGAAGTTGTTGCTCTGATCGATTTGGGTGCCAGTGCTACGAGTGTAAGTGTTCTCAAGGGGGATGTGTCAATATTTACCAGGGATATCCAGGCGGGTGGTAATTTATTGAGTGAAGAATTACAAAAACGTCTTGGGGTAAGTAGTGAGGAAGCAGAGCGAGCTAAGCTTGGGGATCGTGATATCGCTGATGTTGATCCTGAATCAATTGATGAGATACTAACTGATGCAATTGAAAACTTGGTTCAAGAGGTTCAGCGTTCTTTAGATTTTTTTTCGGCAACTTCCAGTGAGGATCGAGTGACTAAGATCTATTTGACTGGTGGAGTGTCGAATTCAACAAAAATTATAGAGACTTTGGAAGAGCGCCTTGGTATCTCGGCTGAAAGAGTAGATCCATTTAGAAACGTGATGATTAGCGAAAAAGAATTTGATTCTGAGTACCTCGAGGCAATCGGTCCAATGTTTTCTGTGGCTGCGGGCTTGGCGATGAGGAAGGTTGGTGACAAATGATTCGGATTAACCTGCTGCCAGTCAGGGCTGCGCAGAAAAAAGAGAAGCTGCGCTCACAATTGTCAATTTTCTTTCTTTGCATGGTTCTGGTTTGTATTGCTTGTGGTTCTTTATATGTGCAGAAAATGTCGGCTATCAATAATGTTGAAGATGAGATAACGGCTATTGATAATAAAAATAAAGCTTTGAGGAAAAAGATTGGTCAAGTTAGAGATTTTGAAAAGAAAAAAGAGGATTTAGAAAAAAAACTTGATGTTTTGCAGGCATTAAAAGAAAAAAAATCAGGTCCTGTTCATTTGTTGGACGAGTTGAGTGCTGCGTTACCGGAAAAACTTTGGCTGACCAAGTTTACAGAAAAAGGTGGCAAAATAGGTTTAGCAGGTGTCGCAGACAGTGAGAATACCGTTGCGGCTTTTATGAGGAATCTTGATGCTTCTTCTTATTACAAGAATATAGAGCTTTCGGTAACGGAGCAAACTAAGTCTGATGACAGGAAGATGCAGAAATTCACTATGAATTGTAGCGTTGAAGCACCACCATCTGAATAAACGGGATTTTATGCGATGAATTCACGAGCCGAGAAAGTCTTGAATCTGCCAGGGTATCAGCGAGCAATTATTGTCCTGATTATAATGGCAATTATAGCGGCAGGGTTTTATTTTCTGCTTTATCAAACCCAACTAGAACAACACAACAATTTGATCGCAAAGCGGGATAAAGCTCAGGTTAAACTGCAAAAAAATCAAAAGATTGCCAATAATCTGGCCGTATATCGTGCTGAATATGAAAAAATGCAAGTCAAGTTAAATGAAGCTCTTGGGGAACTTCCTTTAGAGAAAGAGATCCCGGGGTTATTGGTAAGTATCGGTGATCTAGCAAGGGATAAGGGTTTGGAAGTGTTACGCTTTAAGCCTTCTTCTGAGGTCGTAAAAGGATTTTATGCAGAGGTTCCAGTTGCATTGAAATTGGCAGGTTCTTACCACCAGGCAGCTGCTTTTTTCGATTCGGTAAGTAAGATGGAACGTATTGTCAATATTCAGGGTCTAACTTTGGGTGGAGCAAAAGATGTGAATGGCAAAACAACCCTAGGGATTGATTGCAGTGCTATTACGTTCCGCTTTGTTGAAAATCCTCCCGATAAGCCAGTTAAGAGGGGAGGTAAAAAGAAATGAAATCGAAATTTTATGAATTTTATCTAATTCTTTTTATGTCTCTTTTTTTATTCCACTTTGGGGTTGTTTCTGGTGCTGTTGCACAGCAGAAAATGGTTCTAGCTGAAGAGGTGGAAAAAGCTGACGTTCGCATGGAAGTTACTGGTGATGACTTTACCTACAGTCCAATGGGACGTAGAGACCCTTTCAAACCGTTGATTCAAAAAAAGCAGGATATAGTAAAAAAAATAAAAGGGAGATCGGATAAAGTAAAGGGGCCACTTGAGAAGTTTGAGTTGAGCCAATATCGTTTAATCGCCATCATGGTTGTTAAGGGGATTCCTCGTGCGATGATAGAAGCACCAGATGGTAAGAGTTATACTGTAAAAGTTGGTCAATATATAGGTTTGAATGATGGAATCGTTAAAAATATAGAAACCAAGATTGCCGGAATTGATGATAGTGGGTTAAAGGTAGAAAAGAGTCCTGATCGTATTGTTGTTGAGGAAGTTGGTATTGACAGCTCTAGTGGAAATGAAGTTAAGGAAAATCGGTATATTATCATGTAGTTTTTTCAATTTGTTAAGTGTGAAGCTTTAGTTATACATGGATGACTTTTTAGGGGAATGATATGAGAAGAAGCGTTGTGCTCCTTAGTACTTTGTTGTTTTTATTGACAGTCGCTTTGGTGACACCACTCTATGCCGCTGAATCACTTTCGGTGATTTCTGTTGCTGAAAAGAGAGTCCAACTGACTGCGACGATGGGAATTGAGCAGATTCGGTACTTCACTCTGGATTCCCCCAAGAGGCTTGTTGTTGACCTGTATGGTGTCCAGCCAGGCAATCAAAACGACGAATTTCAGTTAAGTGATGGCTTTAAAATGTTGCGTGTTGGGCCTTTAGACAATAAGACTCGATTTGTATTTGATGTTGCTGGAGCAGTGTTCCCCACGTTCAACGTCAATACAGAAAATGATCATGTTGTAGTGACTTGGGAGCACTCGCAGGATACGGTTGAAAAGGCTCTTGCAGAACCAGCTACTGTGGGAAGTGCAAAAATCACAGCGATAGATTTTTCATCAGAGAGAGGGCAGTCCAAGATTTACCTTAACTTGAAAGGTAATGCTGATGTTACTAGCCCAGTTCGTGATGGCAACAAAATTCAATTTGCTCTAAAAAATACTACATTGCCCCGTTCTTTACGGAGAGTTTTTGACACTTTAGCATTCCCAAGTGCTATCCACTCCGCAACGCCTTACTTGGTGAATGTGTCAGGTCAACCAGAGGTTCGTTTTGTAATAATACTTAAGGGTGATGTTTCTTATCGTTTCGATAAGAATGCATCAGGGTATGTCTTTGCTGTCACTGACGGGCGCTATTCACAAGCATCGCAAGCTGTAACTGGTACTATGCCGGTATCCGCACAAGGTGAATCACCGATGACGACAGCCTCTTTACCAGCGATGTCACCGATCGCATCGGTATCAACATCGCCAACACCCAATCAATTATCAGTTCCTGTTATCGAGCAGATTGGTTCTAAGAACACTGTTTACACTGGAGAGAAGACCTCTCTTGTTTTTGACAATGCTGAAGTCCGCGACATTTTACGCCTGATTGCTGAGATCAGTGATCTTAACATTATAGCTTCTGATGAAGTTAAGGGAAATGTAACGCTTCGCTTGATTGATGTTCCTTGGGATCAGGCATTAGAATTGATCCTAGATGTTACTGGCCTTGGTATGGTTCAGGAGGGTAACGTCGTACGAGTGTTACCAAAAGAAAAAATCCGTAGCATGAAAGAAGCTGAACTCACTGCTGTTCGTTCGCAAGAGAAGCTTGAACCTGTGGTCACAGAAGTTGTCACTGTTAGTTATGCTGATCTCGGCAGTGTCGCTGGACCTGCAAAAGAAATTCTTAGTGATCGTGGCAGTATTACTGAAGATAGTCGTAATAAGCTTCTCATTATTACAGATGTTCCACAACGGATCGAAAAAGCAAAAGAGCTGATAGCTATTCTGGATACGCCAGAACGGCAAGTTATGATAGAGGCGCGTATTGTTCAGGTAAATTCTAATTACTCGAGAGACCTTGGAATTAATTGGGGATTGTTTGTTAAAAATGATGATGCTTTTTCTGGAGGTGATGATTCCTTTCAGTCTATTTCGAGTGGTGGTGGTGGATTTCTTGTCGATGTTGCTGATGGGGCAGGATCCTTTTCAAGTGTACCTGGTTTTGCTACACAGATGACACTGGGCGATCCCTTGATTAATAATGTTGTACTTGATTTGCAGATTTCAGCTCTAGAGGCAGATGGTAAAGGGAAAGTTATTTCAACACCTCGGGTGACAACATTAAACGGTGAAACAGCGATAATTAGTCAGGGAACTACTATTCCCTATCAAACTTCTGGTGCTGATGGTCCTAAGACTGAGTTTGTAAATGCAGAATTGAAATTAGAAGTTACCCCGGTGATTAACCCCGATGGTTCAATAATCTTAGAAGTTTTAGCAACTAATGATTCTCCATCACTTACGGCTGGCGCTAGTGCTCCAAGTATCGATACTAAAAAAGCTGAAACGAAAGTTTTGATTCATGATGGTGAAACAACTGTTATTGGCGGAATTTATATAGAAACTATTCAGGAATCTGAAGAAGGTATTCCTACACTTAAGGATATACCAATAGTTGGTCAACTATTTAAATCTACAAAAAAACAGACTGTTAAGGACGAATTGCTGATATTTATCACACCTCGAATTATGCGAAACGAATAAATAAGTAGAAAATAATTTACAAAAGGGCAGGGTAACCTGCCCTTTTTTTTTCTCACAGGTTGACGATGATTGAAACTATCAATGTCTCTCTTGCCGATAGAAGTTATCCTATCCTAATAGGCTCCGATTCTCTTACAACTATAGGTAAGGAGCTCATTCGTCTTGATTTCCCACAACGAATCGCTATTATTTCAAATTTTACATTAGATAACCTTTATGGTGATGCAGCTCTGGATTCACTTAAGGGTTCAGGTTTCCTGCCACAGTTGTTTAATATTCCGGACGGTGAAAAACATAAATCATTAGAAACTCTTCAGTTGATTTATGATTTTTTGATTGAGAATAATTTTGATCGTGGTTGTGGTTTAATTGCTCTAGGTGGTGGAGTTGTTGGTGATATGGCAGGTTTTGCTGCTGCCACATTTCTACGTGGAATTCCTTATATTCAGATTCCAACATCATTGCTGGCACAGGTTGATAGCTCTGTTGGAGGTAAAACCGCTGTTAACCATCCACTGGGTAAAAATCTAATAGGTGCATTTTATCAGCCAGAAATGGTTTTGATTGATATCGCTGTCTTGGATACGTTGGAATCTCGCGAAGTCTCAGCGGGGCTTGCTGAAGTTGTAAAGTATGGGGTTATACGCGACTATGATTTTTTCTGTTGGCTTGAAAGTAATGTTCAGAAACTAAAAGAACGAGATACCGAAACACTCATTTACGCTGTGAAACGCTCGTGTCAGATTAAAGCAGAAATTGTTGAAATTGATGAGAGAGAAGGTTCTATTCGAGCTTATCTGAATTATGGACATACTTTTGGACATGCGATTGAGAAGTTATCCGGATATGGTCAATGGAAGCATGGTGAAGCTGTATCTGTCGGGATGGTTGTTGCGTCCAAAATATCGGCTCAGCAAGGGCTCTGTACAGCGCAGCACGTTGAACGATTGGTTCATCTGTTACAAGCTCTTGACTTGCCAATTAATCCACCAAACTTTTCTCTGGATGAATATATTGTTTCAATGCTCAGAGATAAGAAAGTTAAACAAGGAAGCCTTACCTTAGTCCTTAATCGACGAATTGGTGACGTCACTTTGCAAAAAGTTACAGATATAGAGTCAACCTTTTCATCTGTCCTTTAGGTTAGTGGGGAAATATGACTGATCAGAATCAGCAAAGCTTGCTTCTTGGCAAGATTGCAGCTTATACCGAAATTCTTGTTAAGGATCCAAGCTCGACAATCTTTGTTTCATTGGCAGAGACCTATAGAAAAATGGGGATGTTTGAAGATTCTCGTCAAATAATCTCTAAGGGGTTGGAACTCCATCCTAGCTTCAGCCCTGCTCATATTGTCTTGGCTCGGATTCTTTGTCAGCTAAATGATTTAGATGGCTCAGTTGCAGCCTTTGATCGAGCCCTTGAACTAGATGAAGAAAACCTTGCAGCACTAGTTGGTTATGCAAGAGTGCAAATTTTACTGGGTGAGGAGATTGTTGCACGTGATTTACTTCTCAAAGCAAGACACTTAAGCCCTGCCGATCCGGTTATTAATAAGCTGTTGCTCTCATTGCCAGATGTGAGTGAAGCTGTAGTAAAATCTTCATCTGTAGTTCAAGCTCAAGGTATTGAAACAGTTGATAGCCCTAAGGCTCTTGTCTCTTCTACACTGGCTGAATTGTATTTAGCGCAAGGCTTGACAGAGAAGGCTCTTGATCTTTTTCAGCGACTCTCGACTCAGAATCCAGATGATTTAACTCTACGACGTAGAGTTAAGGAACTGGAGGGTCAACTGCGAGAAGATAACCAGAATGTGGAGGTGTCTAATCCAGAGAGTCCATTGCTTCATGGGCTAGAAGTCGAACCGCATTTACTAGCATCAGAAAATAAAGAGCATGTTTGTGAGCCAGTTGTTGATATATTAACTCGCTGGCTCACCAATATTCAGCAAAGGAGAGGGCATGTTTAGAGAAATTATTGAAAATATAGTAACAAGTTGTTCTGGTGGTGTCGGCGCAGTTTTGATGGGTTATGATGGTATTGGAATTGATCAGTTCACTAGTGATGACAATTCACTTGATTTGAATCTTGTTGGGATTGAATACTCAAATGTTACTAAAGAAATTCGTAATGCTGCTGATATTTTGAGTGTCGGTACATTACAGGAAGTCTCTATTAAAACGGAACATTATTATGTCATAATTCACTCTTTAACTACTGAATACTTTGTTGCTTTGATGGTTAAGCGTGACGGTAATTATGGTCAGGGACGATATTTGCTTATGCGAGAAGCTCCTGCACTTCGCCAATTGTTGGTGTGATATTATGAAGTTTTTGGTTTTAAATGGCCCAAATTTGAATTTGTTGGGAACCCGTGAACCTGAAGTTTATGGTACTGACACGCTAAGTCAAATTATGCAGAAATTAATATCTGAAGCTGAATCTCTCGGTTGTGAACTCGTAGCATATCAATCAAACCACGAAGGTGCTTTAATTGATCAGGTGCAGCGAGCTGAACAGGAAAAAATGTCAGGGATCATTATAAACCCTGGTGGGTACACTCATACTAGTATCGCATTACGTGATGCTGTCAGCGGTGTCAGCTTGCCAACTGTTGAAATACACCTCTCTAATATCTATGCACGTGAAGAGTTTCGTCAAAATTCGTTCATTGCTCCGGTTGCTATTGGGCAAATTGCCGGTTTTGGAGCATCGGGCTATAGTCTGGCATTACAAGCACTAATGAGTTATTTAAAAAAATAGGGTGGAGTGTGTTTGAGCAACGTAACCATCTAATATGGGATATACTGACAGACGAAATGCTTGATGCAGTATTGATCTTTGGATTGCCAAATATACGCTATCTATGTGGATTTACTGGCACAGATGGCGTTTTGCTTATTAAACCTAATGAAGCTGTTTTCCTGACCGACTCTCGTTATTTTGATCAGGCAAAAAATCAAGTCAAAGCTGACCGTGTCATCTGCTACAACAATAAACTGAAAGCTATTGCTGATGAATTGACTGTTTGTTGCGGGAGACAGATTGGTTTTGACGCAGCTGTCGTAAGTGTTGCACTGTTTGAGGAACTGAGCGAGGCGTTGGGGGACTCCTTTCACCTGTGTGGTCTCAGCCGAAAACTGCTACCACTCCGTGGGGTCAAATCTCTTGATGAATTAGCTGCCCTTAAAGCCGCTGCAAAATTGAATTGTCAAGCTTTTGAAAGAGTTGTGCCTCTGATTCGAGCCGGCGTGACAGAACGTGAGATAGCTTTGGAGCTTGAATACACCTTAAAGCGTCTTGGTGGAGAGGCTAATGCTTTTGATTTTATAGTTGCTTCTGGTGTTCGTGGTGCTTTACCACATGGCGTGGCCAGTGATAAACGGCTGTTTGACGGTGAATTGGTTACAATTGATTTTGGTACCAGAATTGATGGTTATCATTCAGATGAGACTGTTACTGTTGCGATTGGTGAAGTTGATAGAAAACTTCGACAAATTTTTGATATTGTGTTAGAAGCTCATGATTCAGCTCTTGAAACAATTCAGCCGGGAATGGCAATCTGTGACTTGGATGCTGTTGCAAGAGATTTTATAGTTTCTAAGGGTTTTGGAGAATATTTTGGTCACGGGTTAGGGCATGGTGTCGGTTTGGAAGTCCATGAATATCCGGCAGTCTCTTCTCGTTCAGATCAAAATCTGGTTGAAGGCATGGTAATAACTATAGAGCCTGGGATTTATGTCCCGGAACTTGGTGGTGTAAGAATTGAGGATACAGTCGTTGTAACCGAGGATGGTTTTGAAGCTCTGACTTCAATTCCAAAACAATTTAGGCAATTAAGTTTATAAAAGTTTTTCAGGAGGAAAATAATGGAACTGAAAGATCTGAAAAGTTTGATCAAATTAGTTACTGATACCGATATTACTGAATTCAATATGGAGAATCAGGAAGAAAAAATTCATATTAAAAGAGGGGCGGACAAGGAAATTATTCATGTCTCTGCCCCAGTAGCTCCCGTTGCTACGGCCATGCCAGTTATGTCTACACCGTCTGCATTATCGGCCCCCCAAAGTCCTACAGAAGGGTTGCCGGTAGTTGATGATAAGCATGACGTAGTTCCATCACCGATGGTTGGCACGGTTTACCGTAAGCCTTCACCTGAAGCAGAACCTTTTGTTAAAGTTGGAGATGTTGTAGACGCAGGACAGACACTTTGTCTGATTGAGGCAATGAAGCTGTTTAATGAAGTCGAAGCTGAGTTTAAATGTAAGATCATTGAGATTGTCAAGGACGATGCTACTCCAGTAGAGTTTGGTGAAACTCTCTTTATTGTTGAAAAGCTTTAATTTATGAGCTCATCATTCAGGAGTTAAAACAAATGTTTCATAAAATACTCATAGCAAATCGTGGAGAAATTGCCCTTCGCATTATTCGAGCATGTAAAGAGATGGGGATTAAATCTGTAGCGGTACATTCCGACGCAGATCATGAAGCATTACATGTTAGTCTGGCGGATGAAAGTATCTGTATTGGCCCAACGGCCAGTGCTGATAGTTATCTCAACATGAAGGCAATTATTAGTGCAGCAGAAGTTGCTGATGCTGATGCTATTCATCCTGGTTATGGTTTCCTTTCAGAAAATGCTGAATTTGCGGAAGTGTGTGAACAATGCGGAATCACCTTTATCGGTCCGACTGCTGACAATATGCGGCGAATGGGGGATAAAATTAGTGCCCGTCAAACTGTCACTGAAGCAGGTGTTCCCATCTTGCCTGGAACCAATAAAAGTATTGAAACAGTCGAAGAGGCTTTACGGATTGCTGAAGAAATTGGCTATCCGGTTATCATCAAGGCGTCTGCTGGCGGTGGTGGTCGCGGAATGAAAATTGTCCACTCTCCGGCTTCTTTGGGTAATGCTTTGGCAACTGCTCGTACCGAAGCTCAGGCTGGTTTTGGTAAGGCAGATGTCTATATTGAAAAATTTTGTGAACACCCTCGTCACGTGGAAATCCAGGTTTTGGGTGACAAGCACGGAAATGTGATTCATTTGGGAGAGCGTGACTGTTCCATTCAACGTCGTCATCAAAAATTGATCGAAGAATCACCTTGTCCTGTATTAACTCCAGAATTGCGACAGCGAATGGGGGGCTGTGCTGTTGATGCTGCCAAAGCTGTTGGTTATTCCAGTGCCGGAACTGTAGAGTACTTGCTTGATACTGATGGCAGTTTCTATTTCATGGAAATGAACACCCGGGTTCAGGTTGAACATCCTGTCACTGAAATGGTCACCGGAGTGGATATTATTAAGGAACAGATCAATTCTGCTGCGGGACTTCCATTGCGCTATAAACAGGAGGACATCAAGATTTCCGGGCATGCTATTGAGTGCAGGATCAACGCCGAAGATCCTGAAAAATTCACCCCTTTCCCTGGGAAGATCACTGGCTATCACACGCCGGGTGGCATGGGTGTACGTATCGAAAGTGCAATGTATGACCAATATACTGTACTGCCACATTATGATTCTATGATTGGGAAGCTGATTGTACATGCTGAAAACCGTGAAGATGCAATCAAGCGGATGGCCTGTGCACTGGATGAGTATATTATTGAGGGGATAAAAACAACGATTCCTTTTCATCAAAAAATGATGGCTAATAAAGATTTTATCGATGGGAAATTTGACACTAATTTTTTGGAGCGAGTAAAAATTTAAGAACCTTTCGATATTAATACTTAAAAAGCAACAGGCGTGTTAATTCCCACCTGTTGCTTTTTAATGGATATAGTTATCTATGGATTTATCAGCCCAACTGACACTAGGACATATCCCATATTTAAATTGCGTACCTTTTTTTCACTATCTTAAAGAGAATGGTTTTCGTGGGGAATTTGTTACCGGTGTTCCAGCCGACTTGAATCGAATGCTGCAATTGGGACATCTAGATGTTAGTCCCTCATCTTCATTTGAATATGCCAGAAATTGGCAAAAATACCTCTTGCTCCCTAATCAATCCATATCATCTGTTGGTAAAGTTAAGAGTGTACTACTTTTTTCGCCTGTGGAGTTGAAGGATCTGTCAGGTCGACAAATCGCAATAACTGGAGAATCAGCTACCTCAATTAATCTATTGAGGATTATCTTTCGTGAGTTTTTAGATATTCATAATGTGACTGATGATGTCCCAGACTTACCAATAGAAGCTTTGATAGAACAACAACAACCAGCATTACTAATCGGAGATAGAGCCTTACGTATGGCTGACCAACTTTCACCCGGTATGTATGTATTTGATCTAGGAGAGATCTGGCATCAATATACTGGATTACCTTTTGTTTTTGCTCTTTGGATGGTCTATCGCAGCTCTCTTGATAAATTTTCCGTTGAATTGACAAATTTGGGGCAACAGTTGCTACAATCTTGTGAACAGCTAATCAGTGATCCGCATATTATTGCAACGGATGTAGCGAATGTCATTGGGTTGAGTGTAGAAACTGTTGTCGATTATTGGGGAATAATTGATTATCGTTTGGATAGAGCTCACCTTCAAGGGCTACAATTATTTTTTTCACTATGTAAAAAATATCATTTGCTCGATGAAGAGCCTGAATTAAACTTTTTAAACTGATCATCGATATCCACTAAATCTAACAGCTAGTTCATTGATAGCCTGACAGGTTGCTAGGGTGATTTTAGCGTGTATGATTCTTTACAAGTTAATTTACTTGGTATGAGTTGAGTGTTGCATGCTACGTATTATGTTTCTATAAAGTGAAAAATTAAACTCCAATAATAATACCTCTGAGCGAGGCGAAACAGGAGCTGAGATTATGATCAAAAGTATGACCGGATATGGTCGTGGACAAGCAGAAGTCGCTGGGTTATCTTTTTCTGTTGAAATCAAAGCGGTTAATCACCGTTATTGCGATATTAATGTTAAATCTCCACGATTATTAATTCCTTTTGAAAACGACATAAAAAAGCAGGTTTCGGCGGTATTAAAGCGTGGTAAAATTGATTTGTTTATCAGTCAAGAACATACTGCTCAACTTTCAAATAAACCGAGCATTGATAAGCAGGTTGCTGAGGCATATTTGCAAGTTTTTGAAGATTTAAGAGAGGTCAGTGGTCTGTCGGGTGAAATCAGTTTGGAGTTTCTTGCTGCGCAGAAGGATGTTCTTGTTTTTAAAGATGTTGAGTTTAACAGCGGTGACCTCTGGGGTTGCCTTTCACAGGCCATTGAGTATGCATTGAATTCAATGTTGGCCATGCGTAAGAAAGAGGGAGCTGCAACACAAGTTGATATGGAAAATAGGCTGTCTTTATTGTCCCAATCAATGGTTGTGATCGAGAAATCAGCTGCGCTTGTTCCGATTGAATGGCAACAAAAATTACAGGAAAGGTTGGCTCGGTTGCAGGAGAATGGTGGTGATCCGCAGCGAGTTGCTCAGGAAATCGCCATCTTTGCAGATCGTTGCGATATTAGTGAAGAGATTACTCGTATTAATAGTCATATCGGACAATTTCGCGATTTGTTGCAGCAGCAAGAGCCAGTTGGACGACAGCTCGATTTTTTGGTTCAAGAATTAAATCGCGAAGCCAACACTATGGGATCAAAATCCAACGATGCGACTTTAACCCGTCATGTTGTGAGCCTAAAAGCTGAGTTGGAAAAAATTCGTGAGCAGGTACAGAATATTGAGTAGTATTTGACTGTTGTTACCTCTTGTGGTCTGGTTGTTTTGGAGTTGTTATTCTCTGTATGACAGCGATCAGTAACCTGGAGCAACCTGCGAAACCAAGAGTCTTTCTGTCCAACATCTATTGCTGTTCGGTTATTGCTTTAATTACAAGCAGTGGGGTAGCTCAGAACCGAAAAAAAGGATAGCTAGCATGAAGTGCTAGCTATCCTTTCTTACTAAGTATCTATGTGAATACTTTTAAATCAATCAACCTCGACTAAAACCGAATACGAATAGTCATCACCTTTCCAGGTCCAGGAAATCTCCAGTGTTCCAATTTCTGCAGCATCGGTATCACCTGCAGTCGAATCAGCGATCGCGACTGAAAAAATTGGCGCTCCTAAATCATTGTCATCGATATAAGTATAATCTGTTTTTCCTCCTATTTCACCAACGTCACAGGACACATTGAAATCTGTCCCGGCAATCGGGGAATTGTAGTTGATATCGTGAAGTGAGAAATACACCCTTTCATTGTCCCCATCTGCAACCGTAATAGTATCATTCTCTGAGATTGGAACACCACTTGAATTAGCGACACTAACACGAGGCTCACCTGTGATTAACAGTTTAATCTGCCGAGATATCCTCTTGTTGCTATCCCAAATATCATTCCTCCCATCAAAGTTGCCATCGAGATTTCGGTCGACAACCAAGTCTTCAAAACTGGAATCATAAGGATTGCCAGCGACTTCACCCCCAAAGGGAATGTTTTCCGAATCATCATCCTTATCTAGGTGGATATCATCATATGTATCATCATAACTTTCGCCAAGATCATAAAGACCGTTTGCATTGGCATCAGTGAACTCTTCTTCACCATCAACAACAGCAATAATAGTACAAAGGCCATCGCTAGGATTATTCGTGCCATCGATAATAACACCTAAATAGTCTGAATAATCATCAGCAATGATATCGTCAGAAGCTAACAATAAATTATCTTCCGGGTATGGTCTTTGGGTCCTGAAAACAACAGTTCCTTCCCCATCAGCACTTAAGTTAGTCGCCCGGTCAATGGCACCGCATTCACTGTAGAAAGAGACTGAGGTCCCTTCTAAGACATTATAATTACCGTAGCGATCAGCAATCCTCGCAGTGATGTCTGTAGTAACCCCATCGTAGGCCAAGCCTTCCAGATTAAATGTCGTTGTTGATACAGAGAAGTGGCCTTCTGACGGAACACCCCCGCCGATGGCAATAACTCCACTTGATGATGTTAACGCTGTCCCCTCAACATTAGCGGTAATATTCACTGTTCCCGGAATCGTCCCGCTATGCAAAATCGTTGAAACCTCTCCGTTAACAGTACCAACAACCAGAGTGCTCGTTCCTGGAGTTGAGCCGATATACTCACCACCATTGGGGCCGGACAAGGTAAAGTTGACTGCTTGACTACCGACTACAGGGTTCCCTCCTGAGTCTTTGACTAAAAATTCAACTAGAGAGGTTTCTGTTCCCCCTGAACCTTTAATTACGACAATTTGAGGTGTCGCCGAAACGAATTCTATACTGCCGGCATCTGCCCCGGCAACAGAGAGGGTTGTTGACCCTGAAGCAACACCAGAAGAAGCAGTTACGGTTGCTGTTCCAGCACTGGTCGTTCCGGCTGAAAATGTTGCTTGCGCAACTCCCGCGCCTCCTGAGATATCAGATGAGGAAACAATCGTTCCCAAACTTGTATTGTCAATACTAAAGTTAACCGTGGTACCATCACTCATTGGGTCATTATTACTATCAAGTACCGTCGCAGTGATCACAGAAGTACCACCTACGGTGATAGCGTCTGGACTGGAACTAACGGAAATTGATGCTGCAGTGAGTTGATCAGAAATTTGTATGGACACTTGTTCAGTGACGCCATCGACTGAAGCCGTAAGAATAATGGTTCCTTCCACACTCCCCGCCGTCAAGGTTCTTGTCAGGACACCGCTTGATGTCGTGGCAGGTGACGAAATAGATGCCAGCCCTGGATTGTCAAGTGATAAGGAAACGTTTTTTGTCTCCGTCACCAGTTCTCCGCTGTCATCCAGAAGCCGCACAGAAATCGATGCTGTGCCTTCAGTGGCAATCGTTGAAGAATTAGTAGAAAGCAAAACAACACTAACGGTCACCTCTGGTGTATCTGGTGTGCCCGGTGTGTCTGGTGTGGAGTCACTGCCCCCTGTGCCGCATGCAGCTAAAAGAAGTAACGTCAAGAACCATAAGATCCTCGTGAAAATTTTCAAAACATGTCTCCCTTCCCCAATAGAATGATCCTAGATTTTATTTTTCTATCAACAATTAAAAGTTTGTAAGAATAAATAAGGACTGATTATGCCAGAATTTTCAATCCAATGTAAGCAATATTTAATTATTTAGTTAGGTAAGGCATTGACTTTTTCTGTGCGGCTAAAGAAGTCTCTATGCCGTTCCTGCGGATAGTAAGATATTTACACTAGAAGTAGGTCTCTTTCGCATCACTTTGTGGGTGGTGCAAGCCGAACAATTTTGGACAAAGTGTAGAAATTGTCATCAGGAATTGCCAACAAGAAGATTTTTAGACATAATATCCGTCGCTTGTTTTCTTATTGACGATTGGCAGACATATCAGGCTGCATGTTTTTATTTTGAAATTTAACTTTTGACAAAGTATTATCTGCTGCTATAGGAAAGATAAGTTTAGTATCGGATATATTTGCCTGGTGGTTTCAGGTAGTCATTCTTTTTCTTCCGGTTTGGTTTGAACTTACTGTAAATAATTGCAGTAGTTAGTGTTTATAGGATAGGTAGGTACAGAATGTCGAATAATAAAGACCTGAGAGAAGGAATTTTATTTGTGGTGTCTGCACCGTCTGGTGCAGGAAAATCATCTCTTTGTCGAGAATTAATTGACAGTTTGCCTGATTTGCGTCAGTCTGTATCGTTTGCTACTAGAAACATGCGACAGGGTGAGCAATGTGGAGTTGACTATCACTTTGTTGAACCTGAAATTTTCCAAGAAATGATCGAACATCAACAGTTTGCTGAATGGGCGGAGGTTCATGGCAATCTGTATGGAACATCGCTGAAAACTTTATCTGAGTCCGCTGATACAGGGATTGATCTGCTTCTGGATGTTGATTGCCAAGGAGCAGCACAAATTAAAAAAAATTACCAGCAGGGTGTATTTATATTTATTTTGCCACCCGACTATGCAGAACTGGAAAAACGTCTTCGTGATCGAGGAACAGACAGCGAAGAGGTAATACTGCGTCGCATGAAAAATGCTGAGCAAGAAATTTCACAAGCACTTTGGTATGATTATATGGTTGTGAATGATGATTTTCAGACGGCTAGAGAAAGATTGGCAGCGATTGTAACTGCAGAGCGTTGTCGCTCTCGCCACACTATGTATCTGTTAGAAGAATTTACCGCAAAGGGAGATAAATAAATGGCACGTGTGACTGTAGAAGATTGTCTTGATGTTATACCAAATCGTTTTTTGTTGGCTATGGTTGCAGCAAAACGAGCTAAGCAGCTGTATAAGGGGGCGGATCCGCTGATTGATAATAAATCAGCTAATAAGAAAATAGTTGTTTCTTTACGTGAAATTGCAGCAAATAAAGTAGATTTTGAAGTCCCGACAAAAAAACGTTAAAGAATTGCAACCTTCCCTTGTCACTCTGCAGGGGAAGGTTTTCTTAAGTAACATATTTCAGTACGTTGGGTCGGATTTTTGATTTCCGGACACGTCTATGATTACAATAAAAGATATATTTGAACAACTACATGGTCATTTCTCGAAGGTAAACCAGGATCTTCTGATCCGTGCCTGTGACTTTTGTACTCGCGCCCATTATAATCAGAACACAGCTGATGGTCGTGACTATCTTCAATACTCCCTTGAAATTGCATCCATTCTTATTCGCTTAAAAGTTGATGAAACAACGTTGGTTGTCGGTATTCTTCACAATTCTTTATCGTCTGGGTTAGTGACCAAAGAGGAAATTGTAGATGAGTTCGGTCTGGAAATTCTCAGCTTGATCGAAATCGGAAATAAGATTAGCAGTATTCCTTATCGTCAAAGTAATCAGCAGCAGGTTGAGAGTTTTCGTAAAATGTTTGTTGCTATGGCTCGGGATTTGCGGGTGATCTTGGTCTATCTGGCTGTTCGTTTAAGTGATATGCGAAACATTGGTTCTCGTCAGGTCCAGGATCAGATTTCTTGTTCGCGAGAAACGTTGGAGATTTATGCTCCTCTTGCTAATCGCTTAGGGATCAGCTGGCTTAAAGGTGAGCTGGAAGATTTATCTCTTCAGGTACTGGAGCCGGAAAAATATAAAGCTCTGGCTCAGCGGATTACGGCTCATAAGAAGGAGCGTGGTGAATATGTTGCTACGGTTCGTGAGACTATTTGCAACATGCTTGATAAAAATGGACTTGATGGGGACGTCACAGGTCGGTTCAAGCATTTCTATTCTGTTTATCGCAAGATGGAACGTACTGGGGTTGGTCTAGATCAGATATATGATCTGATGGCTTTTCGAGTTTTGGTTGACTCTGTACGTGAGTGTTATGAAGTTTTAGGTTTGGTGCATGCTAATTGGAAGCCGATTCCCGGTCGTTTTAAAGATTACATCGCCATGCCTAAGAGTAATTTGTATCAATCTTTGCACACAACTGTGATTGGTCCATATGCGGAACGGATGGAGGTGCAGATTCGAACTCGTGAAATGCACCGGATTGCTGAAGAGGGGGTTGCTGCGCATTGGAAATATAAAGAAGGCGGTGCTGTAGCGGTTACGGGTCGTGATGATCAACGTTTTAACTGGCTTAGGCAGGTGTTGGAATGGCAGCGCGATGTCAGTACTGAATGGAGCGCAACAGATACTTCTTTTATTGACCTCTTTCCTGAAGAGGTTTACGTATTTACGCCTAATGGTGATGTTAAGGAATTGCCGCAAGGATCCTGCCCTGTCGATTTTGCTTATGCTGTTCATACCGATGTCGGTGAGCAGTGTGTTGGTGCACGAATCAATGGCAAGCTTTGTCCTATAAAAACTCACCTCAAAAATGGTGATATTGTTGAGGTGTTGACATCAGCTCATCAGACACCAAGTAAAGATTGGCTCTCTTTTGTAAAAACATCCAAGGCTCGAAATAAAATTCGTAGCTGGGTCAAGGCAGAGCAACGTGAAAAAAGTATTGAAATTGGTCGAGAACTACTTGAAAAAGAGCTCCGAAAACATCAGTACAGCTTAAGAAGAGCCATGAGTTTGGTAGGTTTTACGCAGATGGTCAGTGAGTTGGGTTTCAAGTCAGCAGAGGATATCTTTGCTGCAATTGGTTATGGCAAACTCTCTGCTGGTCAGGTTGTCTCTCATGCTCTGCCAAAAGGAGAGCAGAAAAGACAGCCGGAGAAGTCTGGACCTCTTGGCAAGGTGCTTAACCGGTTTACACGTCGTAAGTCTCAAAGTGCCATTTTGATTGGCGGTATTGATAATGTAATGGTGCGCTTTGCCAACTGTTGTAATCCGCTTCCCGGAGAGCCTGTCACAGGTTTCATTACTCGTGGCCGTGGTTTGGCTGTTCATGCAAAAAACTGTTCTCAAGTTCTGGCCAGCGATCCGGAACGTAGAATTGATGTTGAATGGGATATGCAGCGCAAAACAACGCGCCCAGTAAAAATTCAAATAATCTGTTCTGATCAAAAGGGGATGCTGGTCGGTATCTCTGGAGCAATTGCTGATGCTGATGCCAATATTGTCAGTGCCAGTGTCCATGCTCGTGGGGATAAGAAGGGAACGAATTTGTTTGAGATTGATGTTGAGAATCTTGAACACCTCAATCGTGTGATTCGTGAAATAAAGAAGGTCAAAGGGGTGATTCGGGTTGAACGGATACAGAATTAGCAAGCTTTATACTAGAACTTTTGATTAACTTTTATGGGGAAATACCTATGGCAGTGACTAAAATTGAGACAGATAGAGCTCCGGTAGCGATTGGACCTTATTCTCAAGCGATAAAAGCTGGAGATTTTCTTTATTGCTCTGGTCAGGTGCCTTTAGTTCCTGGAACTGGAGAGCTGGTTTTAGGCGGTATTGAGGAACAGGCAACTCAGTCTTTGGTGAATTTACAGCAGGTTTTAGGTGTGGCTGGGATCGACTTTAATTCCGTTGTGAAAACAACGATATATCTAACTGATTTAGATGATTTTTCGGTTGTTAATGAGATATACGCCAGTTTTTGTGGTGAGGTTGCTCCGGCAAGAGCCACAGTTCAGGTGGCTGCTTTACCCAAAGGTGCGCTTGTCGAAATCGATGCTGTTGCCTATCTAGGGTAACGTCAGATGTATAATACTACGTCAAAAAGGGATGGTCATTACGACCATCCCTTTTTGTATTA